>JAZORX010000039.1:0-5731 GCA_045656845.1 Acutalibacteraceae bacterium
CTTGAAGCCGATGCGGTGTTCTTGAATATTCCGCTTGACCTCTATACAGTTATGGTTGATTGGTTTGACGCGTTCCAAGACGAGCAAGAACAGTACAACAGGATTGTTTCAGCCGTTGACCGTGGCATTCTTGAAAAAGCAGATGAGCTTCGTTGGCTTTATCCGAATATGACTGACGAGGAAATTGAAGAAAAGCTTGCAAAAATTGGCGCAGAAAGAGAAATCAACCGCGACTTAGCTCTTGAAAACATTTTGAATGGCGGATAAATTGTAAATTATGAGTAGAAAAACAATACTCGAAGAACAGGCGGATGTACTTATGAATAATATCGCAGGGTGGGAAAACTCTACCCTGCAACGCATAGGCAAACGCATAGGCAAGCTTGGAAAATTATCCGCTGCTGATGTTAAAGCAATAAATAATATTGCAGTAGTCAAGCAGGATATGTCAGAGATTATAAAAGAACTTGCAAGAGTAACCGGGTATAATATATCACAAATTGAAAAGATGTATAGTGATTTGCTTGAAGAACAACATTTAGCAAATCACCCTTTATATGATTATCGCGGTAAAAAGTTTGTACCGTTTGCCGAGAATAAGGAACTGCAGGCTATCGCAAGAGCTTATGCAAAGACAACCGGAGAAACAATGCTTAATTTGTCAATGACAAAGGCATTATGTATTCTTGATCAACACGGAAATACAAAAGGTCTGCAGCGATATTATACAGATGTTATTGATAAGGCGGTTATGCAAGTAACGAGCGGTGCGACTGATTTTCACACGGCTATGAGGGATAGTATTATCGAATTAGGCGGTAGTGGAATAAGAGTCGACTATGGCGGAGGAGTGACACGCCGACTTGACACAGCAGTAAGACAAAACTTATTATGGGGAGCAAAACAAGCAAGTATTGCATACAATGATATGATAGGCGAAGAGCTTGGCTGTGACGGTATTGAAATAGATTGGCACCGCAACCCGAGACCGAGCCACGAATTTATGCAGGGCAAGCAATATATTCTTGACAAACCGAAGACAATAAACGGCGTATATTTTGAAAGTGCAGACAGAGCGCTTGAAGCACTTGAGGATTACGGATGCCTGCACTTTAAAACACCTATTATATGTGGTATATCTGAGCCAACATATACACCTGAAGAGCTTAAAAGGCTCAACAAAGAGAATGCGCGTGTATTTGACATTAACGGCAAGAAAATGACCGGCTATGAAGCAAGCCAGGCTATGCGCAAGCTTGAAACAGAAGTACGCAAGCAAAAGAGCATCAGAGAGACGGCAAAAGCGAGTGGAGATGTCTTTCGGGTACGCAAATGCGACAAGCGCATAAATGAGTGCAAGGCAAAATATAAAGAAATATCCGATATTAGCGGTATATCCGAAGAGCCAAAGCGCATGATCACGCCTACAATGCCGAAAAATACGGCAAAACCCTTGACTAATTCGGGTAATGGTGGTATAATAAAGGAGCAAGAGATAGAATACGGCATGCGTTATGGCGATCATTCTATAAATGCTGATATGGATTACATAAATTCGGATGAATATGGAAGCAAGTTTTCTGCGTTAACAGAAAACAAAGTAGTGAATGAAAAACTTTTAAGTTTATCAAGAGCATCAATAGCGCATAGAACTGGTACAAAGTTTGAAGATATGTACATTGTGGATGCAAGAAACGGAAATGTATTAGGATCTAATCTTGATATGAAAACCGAATCGGGTATAGTTTATAACGATAGTATATTAAATGCATTAAAAAAGTCAAAGCAAGGGAATATACCAATTATTGCATTGCATAACCATCCCGAAGGATTACCACCGAGTATTGATGATTTCAATAAAGCTTTTGATAATAATTATCAATTAGGTATTGCAAGCGGTCACAATGGGCAAGTTTATGCATATAACAACCAGACAATTTATGTAACGGATACAGATGACGTACACAAAGAAATATCTTCTCGTTATATGGCCGGAGCGGATATTGACCGTGCATATAGCGAAGTGTATAACGAAATTGGATTAGATTACAAAATATTAAAAGGAGAATGAGCTTTATGAAAAAGCCAGCAGGATTCCAAGAATATGATGGATATTCTTTGCCGGAAAGAAAGACGGTTCCAAAACAAGAAATCGAAAAAATAAAAAAAGAATCTGCTGAAAGAATGAAAAAAATAAAAGAAAGCATTATAATGAGAACATAAGATGTATGTTTTAACAATAGTATTTATAGTGCTTAAACTTCTTGGCGTTATTTCTTGGAGTTGGTGGTATGTTTTGTTACCGGCAATAATATCAGCTATAGTCCACTTGGTATTTTTTATTTATAGGGTACATACGAATTACAAGTTATAATAACCTCCTTAAAATCACTCGATAAAATTCGGGTGATTTTTTTATATTTGGGGGTGTTAGATTTTCAAACGCTATATGCTACAATGGTGCCAAAGGGTATAAAATCCCTTTGGCACTTTTATTTTTTAGTCAGACGATAAGACGTAAAACGGTCAAAACAAGAGGCGCAACCTCGTAAAAAAGCGTAGTTAAAGGAGACAGAATATGAAGCGTGAGGAAATCAAGGCTATTTTCCCTGATGCAACAGATGAACAGTTAAAATCCGTTATGGATTTGAATGGCACCGACGTTGAGAAGGCAAAATCGAAAGTCACGGCACTTGAAACCGAATTGAAAGAAAAGAAAGCGGATTTTGACAAACTCAACAATGAATTTGAGGCATTGAAAACCGCAAATGCAAGCGGTGAAGATTGGAAAGCAAAGTTTGAGGCTTTACAGGCTGAAAATGTTGCAAAAGAAAAACAGGCAGAAGCAGACCGCATCCTTGCCGAAAAGAATGCAGACATTGAAAAGCGTTTTGCTGAATGCGTAGGCGATAAGAAGTTTTCACACGATGCAATCAAAGCAGACTATATGAAAAAATTTGCCGAAGCACTTGAAAGCGAAGAATACAAAGGCAAGGGCGATGTTGACATCTTCCACGCATTAACAAAAGACGATGCCACCGCATTTACAGGCGTTACAGCCGTTAAGTTGGCAGGAGGCAGACCGTCAGGAACAAGTGGCAAAACAAGAGACGAAATTATGGCTATTAAAGATGGCAATACAAGACGAGCAGAAATGTTAGCAAATGCCCATTTGTTCCCTGAATTAAACAAATAAAATTTAAGGAGAATTGAATTATGGCAGCAGAAACCAATACTATTATGAAAAATGATGTTGCAAGAGTAAGAATGGTTGATTTCAACTATCAGTTTACAGGCAACCTCAACAAATTTATGGAAATCCTCGGTGTTACTCGCAAGATTGCAGTACAGGAAGGTGCAGTTCTTAAAGCTCTTAAGGTTACAGGCACTCTTGAAAGTGGTGCAGTAGCAGAAGGCGAACTCATTCCTCTTTCTCACTATGCAACTGAAGAAGTACCTATGGGAGAGGCTGTTCTCGGAAAGTGGCGCAAGGCTACAACCGCAGAGGCTATTCTCAAGGGCGGTTATGAGCAGGCAGTAAGCGCAACCACCGATAAACTCGTTAAGGATGTACAGAAGAAAATCCGAGGCGACCTCTTCACCTTTATGGCAAGTGGTACAGGCGAGGCAAGTGGCGACAAGCTTCAGTCTGCCCTCGCTGACGGTTGGGGCAAGTTGCAGGTACTCTTTGAGGATGATGCAGTTGAAACTGTTTACTTCCTCAATCCTACCGATGTTGCTGATTATCTCGGCACTGCACAGATTACTATGCAGACCGCATTTGGTCTTAACTATGTTGAGAACTTCCTCGGTCTTGGCACAGTAATTCTTTCTGCAAACGTTCCCGCAGGCAAATATTATGCAACTGCAAAGGAAAACATCATCACTTATTACATCAATGTTGCTTCTGGCGATATTGCTAACTCTTTCAACCTCACCACCGATGAGACAGGTTATATTGGCATTAACGAGTATGCTGACAATGACCACGCAAGAGTTATGGACTTAATTATGTCAGGTGTTACATTCTTCCCAGAAAGAATTGACGGTATTGTAGTTGGTACAATCGGGGCAGGTGCTTAATCTTGTATAAAGTTATAAAGCATTTTGTAGACTTGCAGGATAATAACTATAAATACGATGTAGGCGATACATATCCTCGCAAGGGATTGAATGTATTGCAGAGCCGTATAAATGAACTTGCAAGCGACAAAAACAAACAGAAAACACCCTTAATTGAGGAAATTCCCGAAAAGGCAGAAGAACCTAAAGAGGAAAAGAAAACAAAGTCGGTTGAAAAGGCTGACGAGGAGTAATTGAAAGGCGGTTATAATCAATGACATATCTAACCTTTGAAGAATATTCGAATATGGGTGGCGTGTTAGATTTGACCGCCTTTAACCGTAATATTGACCGTGCGTGTGCGATGATTGACAATAGGACACAATCAAGACTTGAATGTTTTGCGGAAATTCCGCAAATTGTAAAGGTTGTATGTGCAGATTTGGTTGATTATATTACGACAAACACGGTTGAAAAGACAGTTACAAGCAAAAGTCAATCAGCAGGTGGAGTTAGCGAAAGCGAAAGTTACGCAACCAAAACCGCAGAAGATTATTCCGCAGACCTTGACAGAATATTTGAGCCGTTGGCGGTTGTAAAGACAAGAAACGGCATCAGCATTCTCTACAAGGGGGCGATGTCTTGACGGACTTTTTCAAGCAAAAGGTAACGATATACAATGACATTGCAAGCGACGGAGTAAATCCACGCAGATTTGACCGATTTGTGATTGACCTTTGTAACATACAAAAAGGTGTATTGCAGAACGCAGATGGCACGATTGAAAAGGTTGTAAATGCACAGACAATAACCACAAAGGATATTGAGCATTACAAGACACCGCTTGAATATGCTTTGCTTCCTGCTGATATGAAAGACAATTATTTCACGGCAAATGTGAATGACTTTGTTGTATTGGCAGAGGTTGACGATGTTGTAACAACTTCAAGGGAATTTCAAGACTTGCAAAGCAAATACAAAAACAATGGTTTTCTTGTTACGGCGGTCAATGAATACATACACGGTATGGCGGTTGACAATGTGCAGATAATTCACGCATAAGGGGGATTGGATAATGCAAGCAAGAGATGAAATCTTATTTGATTATTTTAGGCGATGCCCCGAATTGGAAGATTTGTTGGTTATTGCAGGAAGAGAAGAAGCAAACAAAACAATTATTCTTCCGCAAGGTGCAAGTCAAAAAAGACAACACGATGACAGATTTGATGTCAACGGAGATTATCATTGTGATATTATTCCATATCCGTCAATTTATGAAGATTATCACATAAATTGTTATAGGCGATATGATGTAAACGATGAAAACCTTTTTGGCAATGTAAATGCGATGAATTATGCAGAGGTAAAAAGAGTGTGCGAATGGGTTGAAGAACAAGACAACAACAATAATTTCCCGCAAATTGGCGAAAATATCGTGTCTATTGAGTGCAACCCGTTTGTCCCGCAAGTTCGTTATGTCGATGAAAAAAAGAATATTGTGTGCTATTTCATCACAGTTCGTTTGCGTTATGTAAACCGCACACCGAGAAAGACGGTGGAATATGAATTTACGGATTGATTTGAACGAACCACGCATAAGGGAAAAGGTAACAAGTGATAGGTTTGGATTGCTTGTATCGAATGAGTGGAAAAGGTTGATTGACCCTTA
>JAZORX010000040.1:0-3497 GCA_045656845.1 Acutalibacteraceae bacterium
CACCTGCCCCTCAGCCATCCAGAACAGCTCCCCGGAATTGAAAATGAAATAAAAAAATCAGGAGACATCTTTTCGGAAGCCTCCTGTAAAAAATCCTTGTGTATGACTTCCTACGGCGGCATTATCCGCATCGTAGATGAGGTCATCGCATTTATCAAAAGCAACGGTCTTAACTGCCATGTAGGTCCGTTTGAAACCACAATCGAAGGTGAAAATTATGACCAACTGATGGATATCGTCAAAGAATGTCAGCATGTCGCAATAAAAGCAGGTGCAAAAAGTGTTTCTGCCTATGTTAAGGTTGTTTACAGACCCGAGGGCGAAATCCTGACTATTGACAAGAAAATTAAAAAGCATGCTGAAGCGTAATTTTCCGTCGGTCATCGCCGTCATTCTGTTGTTGATTATATGGCAATCAGTCTGTTCAACGGGGCTGATGCCGTCTTATATGTTGCCGTCGCCCATAGATGTGATTAAGGCTTTTGTGAGTGAATATCCGTTGCTGTTTGAAAATTCTCTCATAACTCTGCAGGAGGCTTTTATCGGTCTGTTTCTCGGTGTCAGCGTCGGTTTCTTTGCGGCTGTGCTGATGGATGGATTCAATGTTTTATACAAAGCGTTTTATCCGTTGCTCATCATTACGCAGACAATTCCATCCGTGGCAATTGCTCCGATTCTGGTTCTGTGGTTCGGATATGAAATGACGCCTAAGATTGTTCTGATAGTTATATCAACATTCTTTCCCGTGACCGTGGGGCTTCTTGACGGCTTCAGGAGCGCAGATAAAGATGCGATAGGTTTGTTGCGGTCTATGGGAGCAAACCGTTTGCAGATTTTCCGTTATATAAAATTCCCCTCGGCTCTGCCCCAGCTGTTTTCAGGTCTGAGGATTGCTGCGGCATACAGTGTTGTCGGAGCTGTTATCAGCGAGTGGCTCGGCGGATTCGGCGGATTGGGTGTTTATATGACACGCGTTAAAAAAGCATTTGCTTTTGATAAAATGTTTGCTGTTATCTTTCTGATTTCGGCAATTTCTCTGGCGCTGATGGCTTTGGTCGGCTTTGCAGAGAAAAAATGTATGCCTTACCGTAATACAAACAAAAAGGAGAAAAAAGTATGAAAAAAATAATAGCTTTATTGGTCTGTGTTGCGATTGTTTTCTGTTTGTCTGCTTGTGGAAAAACGGAACAGAGCAAGATAACAATCGTTCTTGACTGGACACCGAACACAAATCATACGGGAATATATGCAGCTCAGGCTAACGGTTATTTCGAAGAGGCAGGGTTGGAGGTTGAGATTGTTCAACCGCCCGAGGGTGGTGCAGAGGCGCTGGTGGCTTCAGGTAAAGCGCAGTTCGGAGTTTCTTTTCAGGATACTCTTGCACCTGCTTTTGCAGGCGATTCAGCTGTGCCTGTCACTGCAGTTGCCGCAGTTATACAGCACAATACTTCGGGTATAATTTCGCGCAAGGGCGAGGGAATGCACACTCCGAAGGGACTTGAAGGAAAGAAATATGCGACATGGGATCTTGATGTAGAAAAAGAAACCATTCGTGATGTTATGAAGGCTGACGGCGGAAACTTTGACCTTGTGGAGCTTATTCCGTCAACCGTTACTGATGAGGTGTCGGCACTCAAAAGCGGCTCTGTGGATGCTATCTGGATTTTCTACGGATGGGCAGGCGTTGCATGCGAGACTGCAGGTCTCGAAACAGATTATTTTGAATTTGCAGATATAGATCCCGTGTTTGATTATTACACCCCCGTAATCATCGGAAACGATGCGTGGCTTAAAGAAAACCCCGAAACAGCGAAAGCATTCATTGGTGCTCTTTCAAAGGGCTATACATACGCTGCAGAAAATCCGAAGGAAGCAGCAGATATCCTTATGGAAGCTGCACCCGAGCTTAAGGCTAACAGCAAGCTTGTATATGCAAGTCAGGAGTATCTTGCATCTGAATATATTGCCGATGCTTCAAAATGGGGCGAGTTTGACCCTGAAAGATGGGCATCATTCTACAAGTGGCTGAACGATAAAAATCTTCTTGAAGCAAAAATAGACCCTGATTACGGCTTCACGAATGACTATCTTCCCGAATGATATGGAAAAGCTTGAAGTTAAAAATATAAGCAAAGGCTTTGACGGGAAGGCTGTGCTGAAGGATGTTTCAATCGAGCTTAACAGGGGAGAGCTGGTCTGTCTGCTCGGTGTCAGCGGTGGTGGAAAAACAACGCTGTTCAATATTATTTCGGGGCTTTTGTCTCCTGATAACGGTCAGGTGTTGCTCGATGGGAAGGATATAGCAGATCAACCGGGAAATGTAAGCTATATGCTGCAGAAAGATCTTCTCTTACCTTACAGGACGATTGAAGACAATGTTGCGTTGCCTCTTTTGCTTAAAGGTGTTAAGAAAAAAGAAGCAAGGAAGCAGGTATATCCGATGTTTTCTCAGTTCGGTCTTGAGGGCACTCAGAAGAAATATCCGTCTCAGCTTTCGGGAGGTATGCGCCAAAGGGCAGCACTCCTTCGGACATATATGTTTTCAAAGGATGTTGCTTTGCTTGATGAACCGTTTTCTGCATTGGATACAATAACGAAAAGCTCGATGCACAAATGGTATCTGGATGTGATGGAGAAAATTCAACTGTCAACTCTTTTTATCACCCATGATATTGATGAAGCAATTCTTATTTCAGACAGAATTTATCTGCTGTCAGGCTCACCGGGCGAAATCTCGGGGGAAATTATCATCAGAGAACCGAAGCCTCGTCGGGATGACTTTAACCTGACAAATGAATTTCTCGAATATAAAAAGAAAATACTGTCGTTGCTGTGAGCAAAAGAAAACCGCTGTGCTTTTAAAACACGGCGGTTTGTTATATTTATTTAAAATCAACGGAATAAAAAATAAATCACAAAAGGAAAAACAGCCTGAATCAACAGACAAACTGATATAAGAATCCATTTGTACTTATCGGATTTGTATTTGTTATCGATCAGACGGACGGTAATGCAGGTATATATCAAAAGGATGATAAGAGAGATCGTTAAACCGGCCAGATAAAAAATAATTATCGCCAAAAAAAGTGTAAAACCACTAAGAAATATCGCAAACAAACCGATGTCGTTTACTGCTTCTGCTGAAAATGAATACATAATATATGTGCAGACAAACGCAGACAGGATGAAGCCTGTTCCGCAGAGGAAGGAAGCCAACGAGT
This sequence comes from Acutalibacteraceae bacterium, assembly GCA_045656845.1. Lineage (GTDB taxonomy): Bacteria > Bacillota > Clostridia > Oscillospirales > Acutalibacteraceae > CAG-488. Next base: position 3,222 of record JAZORX010000040.1, read on the forward strand.
ATATTCTGTCTTTATACCAACGATATCTGCAGAAAGAAACTATGCACGGGATAGTGAGGATTGCCGACAAACAAATATAGAGCATTTTATCTTATCCTTTCGTTTGAAGCTTCTTGGTTGATTATATAATATCATCAGCAGTAAAAAGCTTGTAATTTCAATTTTGTTATTTGGATAATGCTTTATCAATGTCCTATATTTATAAAAATAGAGATATATTTGATGCAATATGACAATTGTCTTTTTTGATGAAATATGAGATAATACTAAAAATAT
>JAZORX010000041.1:0-35454 GCA_045656845.1 Acutalibacteraceae bacterium
CGGCTACGGCAACGGCAACGGCTACGGCAACGGCAACGGCTACGGCAACGGCGACGGCAACGGCTACGGCAACGGCGACGGCAACGGCTACGGCAACGGCATAAAAAGTATAAATGGAATGGATGTATATAGAGTAGATGATGTTCCTACAGTATTTACACACATACACGGGAATGTTGCAAAGGGGTACATTTTAGAAAACAATGTAAACCTGAAGCCTTGCTACATAGTAAAGGGCAACGGATATTTTGCACACGGTGAAACATTAGCCGAAGCACAGGAAGCTCTTGAAGAGAAGATTATGGATGATATGGATGTTGAAGAGAAAATCGAGATGTTCAAAGAGAAATTCCCTGAAACAGATAAAAAGTATCCAGCTAAAGAGTTTTATCATTGGCATCATAACCTGACAGGCTCTTGTGAAATGGGACGAAAGAGCTTTGCAAACAGCCACAACATAGACATAGAAAATGATATTATGACGGTCAAAGAGTTTATGGACTTAACAGAAAATGCATACTGTGGCGAGGTTATACGGCAGTTAAGAGAAAGCTATAAAGGAAGGATGTAAAGACCAATGGCAAATAGGAGAGTGCAAAAACAAAAACAGCAACGCAGGGCAAACAGGCTTGAGGAAAAACAAATATACAAGGCTGCAAAGGTAGCAGCACAACACAGTTTTACCATTGCGATGTATGCGGTGATGGATGTCTTTGGGGAAAGGGCATCCAATCCGAAAATGGAAGCTTTTATTGTCAGGATGTTTGAACTGTGGGACAAGGTCGCTGCTGGTGAAGTGAGGATTGAAACATTGGCAGAGTGTATCGAAATGTTAAAAGGGATTCGGTATGACTTGAAAACAGGAGAAATAAGGAATATGAGAAGGAGTGAGAAGTGATGAAATCTGTATTGATAAGCATACAGCCGAAATGGTGCGAACTAATTGCATCAGGCAAAAAGACAGTTGAGGTCAGGAAAACAAAGCCGAAGCTTTATACACCTTTTAAGTGCTATATCTATTGCACGAATACAAAGCCTTTTCTTGCATGGGGAGATGTTTATCGGGGCGGAAGTTGGGAAACGGAGTTTTCTGCATTAAGAGGATATAACCGAGAAGAAGCCGAGAGATTCTTTGAATTATTCAACGGAAAAGTTATAGGCGAGTTTGTGTGTGATTGCATTGCAAATTTTGAGCCTGATGATTTTGCGGAATATGGCGAATACGAATACAAAACCATAGCCGACAACGGTGACGATTTTTGGCGAGAAAATATGCTTTGCGAATCATCCTGTTTGACTATCGAAGAATTAAGAAAATATGTCGGCACAGGAATTGCTACCATTTACGGTTGGCACATATCCGACCTTGTAATCTATGACGAGCCGAAAGAGTTGAGCGAGTTTTGCCGATATGACAATACTTATGATAATTCTTTTGGATATGCGTTTGAGGATAGAAGCAAGTATGTGCCGTTGTCAAGACCGCCACAGAGTTGGTGCTATGTAGACCACCCAACCGAGAAAGGCGGTGGCAAGGGATGAAACCATATCAAATAAAATTTATACACCACATAATAACTTCTATAACCATTATTGTTTGTACTTACCTTGTAATGAAATACGGATTTTGAAAGGCGGTGCAGAGTGATGGCTGATTGTAAGAAGTGTATATCGGAAAAAGTGTGCCGATACAATGACGGAATCAATTTATATTGTAAAGATGATTACGATTGCCCACACTTCGCACACAAGGATGACTATGTGGAATTGGTACGGTGCGGAAAGTGTCGGTATGGTGATGAGAACATTTTATCAAAAGCATATGATGGACAAGAGGATGTGGCTTGTTATTGTACTTTGAAAAAAGTGGTAACGAATACCGACAGTTATTGTCCGAGTGGAAGAAGGAAATAAAAGAACGATTTTAAGGAGTGATGAAGATGTTTGTATTAAAAGCACAACCTTACTGTGGTCAATACACAAGATTCAGTGATGGTTACTATACGGGTGATACTTATATTTATCAAGGTGAAAAATACGCAGTTTGTGAAAAAGATATTAAAAAAGCTAAAAAATATACTTCGTTAAAACGAGCAGAAAACGCAGCCGAAAAGTTGTTTGAAAGTATATCAAATTATGCTTTTGGTGTAGAAGAATTTAAGGAGTGAGAATATGAAAGCAGGGTTAATGTTAGCGGTAAACCCTAAAGCAGAAAGAGAAAAAAATGATTTTTATGCAACAGACAGTTTTGCAATAAAAATAATGGCAGACAAATTAAAAGAAATGGGAGTTTCAAAGAATATATGGGAGTGTGCTTGCGGAAAAGGACATTTGTCAAAACCATTGATTGAACTTGGATATGATGTTTTAAGTACAGACATAATCGACAGAGGTTATGGAGATACAGAGAACTTTCTTACAAGTAATCGAAAATGGAGTGGTGATATTTTAACAAACCCACCATTCAAAGATGCTTGTGCGTTTGTTGAAAAGGCTATGGACTTATTAGAAACAGGTGGCAAAGCGATTTTCTTGCTTAAAATTCAATTTTTAGAAACTGTTAAAAGAGCTAAACTTTTTAAAAGGTGTGGCTTAAAAAGGGTAATTGTAAATAGCGATAGAATTTGTTGTGCTATGAGTGGAGATTTTGACCTTTATTTTGATAAAAAAGGTGATAAATATAAGGGCGGAACACAGTGCTATGCTTGGTTTGTGTTTGAAAAGGGTTATACGAAAGAACCTGTTTTAGATTTCGTATATTAGACAATAAAATCGCAATTCAAAAGGAGTGATATAAAGTGATTAACGAAGTGATTGAGCGAATACTCATTCAAAGGAATAAAACAGTTGATGACATGATTTTAGGTGAAATCAGAAAAATAGCAACAGAAAATGGGATTGATACCATAATAAATCTCAATGATAAAGCTATTATTCAAGCACTTAAAAAGCAGATACCACAAAAACCATACCCAAGAGATTTATGGGAGTTAGGAACGGCACAAGGTTATTCTTGCCCTACTTGTGGATATGATTTCCCTGTAAGTTATTTTGAGCCACATTGTTGTAAATGCGGACAGGCAATATTATGGAGAGGTGATACAAAATGACAGATAACGAGATTGAAAATTATCAGAAAAAGATAGAACATTTGAGCTATGAAAACAATGAACTGCATTGCTATGTTGCGAAAATGGAAGATGAATTAAGATCAGCATATTCGGAAAGAGAAGATTTAAGGCGAGAAAATCAGTTTTTACAAGGACAGATTGATGCGTACAAATATTGTATTGAAAATATAAGGTAGTATAAAAAGGAGTGATGGTGATGTTTTGGAAAGTGATGTTTGCGTGTTCGATGCTGGCGGCGGTGTTACATACCATATCCGGCAATGATACAAAAACAATAATAAATTTAGTGATGGCGATTTTATGCGTGCTATTAGGCAAAATCAATTAAAAGGATTTTATAGGTGAGGTGGAAACTGTGGAAGCAAGGGAGTTCCTACAACAAATATACAGACTTGATAAAATGATTGAAAACAAAATTGCAGAGTGTGAGCAATGGGAAACAATCGCAACGAGCATAACTGCACATTCAGAGGGTGAAAGGGTACAATCTTCCGGCAATCCGCAGAAAATGGAAGCTGCTGCGTGCCATTGTGTTGACCTTGAACGGGAAATCTACGAAACTGTTGAAAGGCTTGCAAGTGTTCAAAAAGAGGTTGTAAGCGTGATTGAACAGCTTGACGATACCTTGCAATATGATATTTTACATAAAAGATATGTGCAGTATAAATCGCTTACTGAAATAGCTATTGAAACCCGGTATTCTTACCAGCATATTGTTGATAATCACGGAAAGGCTCTCAGAAAAGTACAGAATTTTTTGAATAATATAAAAAACCTATGAAATCCTATGGAATCCTATATTTATTCTGTGATATAACTAAAATATCAAAATATGCGAAAAGCACCTGACAAATTCCGTTGGGTGCTTTTTTTGCGTGAATAAATACAAAAAGGGCGTGGTTGAATGGGTAAGTTGCAAGAGCGTTACCTAATACCCACCGTTTTCGGTATTTGATACAAAACAAGGGTATTGGCAAAAGAGAAAAAGAGCTTGGAAGGAAACAGGGCTGCAGGGACAAGATGGCAGAACTGATGGATTGCTTGGCGGTGGTTTGAAAGAACTTGCCGTAACAAACAAAATGAACTTAACAGGCACAAGCGTATTTGACCCGGTATTATGTGAGATTGTTTATAATTGGTTTTGTCCTGAGAATGGTTTTGTCTTTGATCCATTCGCTGGCGGTGCTACCCGTGGGGTGGTCGCTGAAATGTTAGGCAGAAGATACATAGGAATTGACCTGTCACAAAAACAAGTGGATGCAAACCAAATAACAGCAGACCGCTTGAAAGTTTGCCCGGCTTGGTATTGTGATGATAGCAGAAATGCGAATAAATATATTTCAGACGGTACAGCCGACATTGTCTTTTCTTGTCCGCCATATCATAACTTGGAAAAGTACAGCGAGCATCCACAAGACTTATCAAATATGAACTATGCAGATTTTATTGAAGCATACAGGGAAATTATATCGTTATCGTGCAGCAAACTGAAAGACAATCGGTTTGCTGTTTTTGTTGTCGGTGATATTCGAGATAAAAAAGGGGCTTACAGGGATTTTATAAGCGACACAAAGCGGATATTTCAAGACCGTGGGCTATGTTTATATAACGAAATAATCTTGCTGGAGCAATTCGGGACAGCTCAGATGCGTGCTGGCGGAATATTTAGTGCAAGAAGGAAAACAACTAAAGTGCATCAGAATGTACTTGTGTTTTACAAAGGGGATATATCCAAAATAAGTGATACTTTCAAAAATAGCTTTTATTGGGCTGATTTAGAGCATTACAAAGGATGTGCTTCAAGATGTTAAAAACAATCGTGCTTCTGAAAGATTTGAAAAAGGCTGGCAGAATATCAACACAGCAATTCAAAACATTCAAGGGGCAAGTGATAAGCGGCAATAAAGAAGGCTGTTTGAAAGGGTTAAAAAGAATGAAGTTGATATAAAAAAGGGGGTGTTCGGAATGCCTGAACTTAAAAACGCAAGACAAGAGAACTTTGCAAAATATATGGCTGAAGGAATGAAGCAGATAGATGCGTACAGACGGGCTGTTCCGACATCTCGAAAGTGGAAAGACAAGACGGTTTATAATAGGGCTTCCGAGTGGTACAACACAAGGGAGATTTTGGGGAGAATAAAAGAAATCCAAGCAGCAGCCACAAGCGAAACCATAATGTCGGTTACAAAACGCAAAGAATGGCTGTCACAACTCATCGAAAGTGATGATGAAGAAACAAGAGACAAGCTGAAAGCCGTTGATATACTCAATAAAATGGACGGCGAATATACAGAAAAGGTGGAAGTCAATGGGCAAATAAACAATCCATTTTCACAACTCACAACAGAGGAATTGAAGAAGCTGGTTGACGATGATTGATAAACACGATAAACAATTTCAGATCGAAGTAAAAAAAGAACTCGCCCGGCGTGATTTTTGGGAATATTGCAAATTCACATCACCTGACTTTTACAAAGAAAGCAGAGTTTTTTTGAAAGACCTTGCAGAACAGCTTCAATGGTTTGTTGAAGAAGCAAAAGAGCAAATAGCGGTTATAAACCTACCACCAAGACACGGGAAATCAAGAACGGCAACAAAGTTCGTTCAATGGCTTTTTGGTAAATATGGGGCGGTTATTAAAGTAATGACAGGCTCATACAATGAAACGCTATCCGGCACATTTGCAAAGCAAGTCAGGGACACAATCGCAGAAAAGCCCACGCTTGGAATGACGGTGTACAATGACATCTTTCCTGCTGTTAAAATAAAATACGGCGAAGCATCAATGCAAAAATGGGCGTTGGAAGGAAGCCAACAGGCGAATTACCTTGCAACATCACCTTCAGGAACTGCGACAGGCTTCGGCTGTAACATTATGATTATTGACGATTTAATCAAGAATGTGGAAGAAGCCTACAACGCAAACACATTGCAGAAGCAGATTGATTGGTTTACAAACACAATGCTTTCACGAACAGAAAACGGCTTCAAGTTGATTATAATTATGACACGCTGGTGCAATGATGATCTTGCTGGGTTTATTCTTGCCAACTATGACAATGTTGTGCATATAAACTACAAGGCAGTACAGGACAACGGGGAAATGCTTTGTGAGGATATTCTTTCAAAGGCAGATTATGAGCTTAAAACAAAGAATATGAACAAAGACATTATCCTTGCAAACTACCAGCAAGAGCCTATTGATATAAAAGGCAGATTATATTCAGGCTTTAAGACATACACCGAAATACCAAAAGACAATGACGGAAAGCCACTATTCAAATACATTTTGAATTATACAGATACAGCGGACGAGGGAAGCGATTTCCTTTGTTCTATTTGTTACGGAATGTATGAAGATGCGTATTATATCCTTGACATTCTATACACAAAAGAATCAATGGAGAAAACAGAGCCGGAAACAGCGAAAATGCTGACACGAAACAATGTGGGCTGTGCCTTGATAGAATCAAACAACGGCGGAAGAGGTTTTGCCCGTAATGTGGAAAGAGAATGCAAGGCACTTAAAAACAGCCATACAACAATAAAATGGTTTCACCAAAGCAATAACAAAGTGGCAAGGATATTGTCAAACAGTACATCAGTAATGAACAACATATATTTCCCGGTAAACTGGCGTGACAGATTCCCCGAATTTGCAACAGACATAATGAAGTATCAGAGAGAGGGAAAAAATGCTCACGATGATGCACCTGATGCACTAACGGGAGTATATGAAAATCCAAAGCCACAAGGAAAGTGGCTTGTATAAAACATAAATATTGTCGGACAGTTTGTGCAGCACTACGGGTTTTGCTGTGGTTGACTCCTTACCACAGATTTTGCCGTGAAGCACCTCCTTTCATACAACACGGTCACAATCGGTGACAAGGTGCTGACAAGCTGTCTTTATATAGTATTAAATAAAGCCCTAAAATTCGTTTTAAGGGCTTTTTGTCATAAGGTAAGAAAATATACACAAACGAGCGAAAAACACGCACAGGCGAAAGAACTGAAAGCGAGGGCGGTGTTTGTGTGGAAAGGGAATTGATATGTTATCGAAAGAAGAAATAAAAAGATTGATAGCAGAGGACAAAATCTCTGAAAAGAAACGGCTTGCAGCTGTCGGTCAGCGGTATTATGAAGGCGACCACGATATAAAAAAGAGCGTTTTGTTTTATTACAATGCTGACGGCAACCTGGAAATTGACAAAACAAGGTCAAATATAAAAATATCGCATCCGTTTTTTACAGAACTGAGCGACCAGCTAACATCGTATTTGTTATCGTTTGAAGAAAGCCCGATAAGAGCAAGGGAAAAAGCAGAGGGACTGCAAGACCACCTTGACATTTACTTTGATGAAGAGTTTTGGGCTGAGATTGGCGAGCTTATAACAGGCTCATACAATAAGGGCTTCGACTTTATACACGGCTACAAAAACAGCGATGATAGGCTGGCTTTTGAATATGCTGACGGTATGGGCGTTGTTGAGGTAAGGGAAAAGGAAGCATCCGACAACCGCAAACACATTCTTTACTGGTATGTTGACCGAATAGACAAGAATAAAACCGCTATTATCCGTATTCAAGATTGGACAGAAGAAGAAACATATTTTTATATTCAAGAGGGCGAAACCGGGAAAATTGAGCTTGACAAGACTATTGAGGTTAATCCAAGACCGCACGTTGTATATACAGACAATAAGACGGGTAAAAGAATGGGTTATTCCTTCGGCTATATTCCGTTTTGGCGGCTTGATTATAACCGAAAGCAGATAAGCGGCTTAAAACCTATCAAGCCCATTATTGACGATTACGATTTGCACGCTTGCTCGTTGTCAAATAACCTTGTGGATTTTGACACACCTTTGTATGTTGTCAGCGGATTTGACGGCGATAATTATGATGAGTTATATCAAAATGTAAAAACAAAGAAGCTTGTCGGTACAGATGGGGAAGGTGGCATTGAGGTCAGAACAGTAGATATTCCGTATCAGGCAAGACAAACGAAACTTGAAATTGACGAAAAGAACATTTACCGATTCGGAATGGGCTTGAACACATCCGGGCTGAAAGATACAGCGGCAACAACAAATATTGCCATCAAATCAGCGTATGAGCTGCTTAATATCAAGGCAAACCATGTCAAAACAGCCTTAAAGAAGCTATTGAAAGATATTATCAAAGTTGTACTTGCTGAAATAAACGATAAAAACGGCACAGACTACCAGCGTACAGATGTATATTTCGATTGGAAGCCTGTAACCTTGACAAATGACACAGAGAACACACAAAACGAGCTTACAAAGGCGAATATAAAGCAAGTTGAGGTCAACACAATACTTAATGTTGCTATGCAGATAGGCGATGAGCAGACATTGAAGGCGATTTGCGATGTTATGGATTGGGACTTTGAAGAGATACAGAGTGCAGTTGAAAAGGCAAAGGCAGACGAAGACCTGAACGCTGCACAAAATGCCCTGAACAATGTTGTTGATGAGGAATAAGCGAGGTGATAAGCCTTGAACAAGAGACAGAAACTTGTACAACAGCAATTTTTGAACAATGAAGAAGCCATCATAAAGCATTTAAGGACAGCCCACGCTACATCGTTAAGGGATATTACAAAAAAGGTTGAAAAGCTGCAGAATGAATTTGACGAGCTGACGGCTATATATGACACAGTTGAGGACGAAGCACAAAGGGAAGTCTTAAAGTCAATGCAGCGGTCAAAGGTTTATCAGCTAAAATACCAAAAGGCTATACAGAAGCAAGTCGGCGATGTGCTGGGAAAACTGCATAAAGAAGATTATAAAAGCGTTTCAAAGTACCTTGACGGCTGCTATACAGACGGCTTTATAGGTGCGATGTATGACCTGCAAGGGCAAGGGCTACCGTTTATATTCCCTATCGACCAAGAAGCTATGGTAAGGGCTGTGCAGCTTGATTCAAAGATTAGCAAGGGCTTATATAAAAGGCTTGGCGAAGATGTTACCTTGCTGAAAAAGAGAATCGCAGCACAAGTCAGCAGAGGAATCAGCACGGGAATGTCCTTTGAACAAATGGCAAAAAACCTATCCCAAACAACGAGCATAGGGCTTAACAATGCCGTGAGAATTGCACGGACAGAGGGACACAGGATTCAGGTACAATCCGGAATGGATGCTTGCTATAAGGCAAAGGAAAAAGGTGCGGATGTTGTGAAACAATGGGACAGCACACTTGACAGCAGGACAAGACAATCACACAAGCGAGTTGACGGGGAGATCAGAGAGCTGGATGAGGAATTTTCCAACGGCTTGAAGTTTCCGGGCGATCCTGACGGAAGGGCGGAAGAGGTTATCCATTGCCGCTGTGCTTTGCTGCAAAGGGCGAGGGCTGCACTTGATAAAAGCGAGCTTGAAACCTTGAAAAAGCGTGCAAAGGAATTCGGGCTGGATAAGACAGACAATTTCAATGACTTCAAAAAGAAGTATTTGAAAGCGGCGGAAAAGGAAAAAGTATTGACAAATAATGTAAATACTGGTAAAATCAAAGAAAGAACTATACAAATACATAGAAGCTTGGGGTCGGCTGCAAAGAATTACCCTGTCAAACTTCTTGACAGCAAGCAACACACAAAGCTTGCAGAAGGGCAAACGGTGACGGGTACAACATTTGCAGGTAAAGGCACAGATACAGAAATAAAAGAACGATTTAGGCTTGAAAGTGACTATAAGATACCAAGTGAAGCGTGGGAAAAGGTCAGCGGAAATGGTACAGTAATTGTAAAAGGCAAGCCAGTAAAAGCAGAATTGCATTGGTATCAGGCTGATGGTGAAGTTTACGAAATGAAAGTAAAGAGGTATTTAGATGAAAGTTAAATACATTGGAAAATCAAGCGTATCCTTGACACAAGACAAGGTATATGATGTCATATCTGTCGAAATGGGAGACTTCCGCATTGTAGATGATACAGGAGAAGATTATATTTTTTCGTCAGATGATTTTGAAATAGTTAAATAAACAAAGCACTTTGCAAAGTAAATGCAGGGTGCTTTTTTAATGCAAAGAAAGGAGTGATTTAATGTCACATATAAACGGGGTTATTGATGCTGACCCGCATTTTGAGATTGACATCGTCACAAGAACCATAAGGAATGTTTCTCAAGCAAAGACAACGCTTGTACAATATGACCACAATTCAGAGCGGTTCAGCTTCACGCTACCACGCTATATAGAAGGTCACGATATGATGGAATGTAACAAAGTTCAGGCACATTATATCAATATTGACACAAAAACAAAGGATGTAAACTCGGATGCACACGATATTAAAGATTTGGCGATTTGCGAAGAAAAACCTGAAAATGTATGCTGCACTTGGCAAATAAAGGAAACCGCCACACAGTATGCCGGAATATTACAATTTTCACTTCGTTTTGAATGTGTTTCTGAAGGGGGCGTGGTTGATTACTCTTGGGGTACTGTCCCATTCACCGGGATTTCTGTTTCTGCCGGAATAAAAAATTCAAAAGCGATTGTTGAAGAGTATTCAGATGTACTTGAACAATGGAGACAAGAGCTTTTTTCTGCATCTGCTAAGGGTGTGGAAAACATCTATACTGCAAGAGCAGAAACAATGGAAGGTATTAGGTCAGCAAGAACCTCTGCTTGTGAAACTGTTGAGCAAAAGGGTCAGAGTGTGGCAGACAGTTTGCCGGATGATTATATGGCATTATCAGAAAAGGTCAAGAATGTATCAAATACACTCAAAGGCACTGCAAAAAGTGTCGGTGGTATAGTATCAATGCACGATGTATCACCTTTAGAACATATGATGTCGGTAAAGGTAAGGAAAAAAGCTGCCAGTATCCCTTGGTCTGATGTGAGAATCAAGAAATACGGCAAGAACATTCTTGATATAGCAAACGTACCTATGTATCACTGTAATGCTAATAATCCATTATATACTTGGGAAAGAACAGAAACAGGATTTAAGGTAAAGTTTGTTAGAACAGGAAATCCCGCTGCAAGACATGCGGTGTATATAGGTACGATAGATGAACTAAAAGGCAAGACTATTACAATAAGTGCTAAATTCAAAGGGCTTGGTAAACACATTGTGACTTTGGGTTGTACGGAAATAGATGGGACAACGGTACAAAGTACCGAAGACCCCGGATACAATCGTACAATAGGTTATATAGGTGGTTCTGGCATGATGCCGAACCTTGAAATAAATGACAAAACTGCAACAACAGATAAAAATATCATGGTGTCGTACAAAGTTCCCGACACCATTCCCGACACCGTTCCCAACCCTGCAACTTATGACCGTTTGGCTGTCGGTTTTTACATCTCTCTTGGTGACGAAATTACAGAAGATATGATTGCAAATAATACTGCGGTTACAGAATGGAGCGACATTCAAATTGAGATTGGAGAGGGTTCACCTGTAAGTACAGAATATGTGCCGTATCAAGAGCCTGTAACTTACATACCAAACGAGAACGGAACTATTGAGGGTGTGACTTCCCTATATCCAACCACAATACTAACGATGAACGCATCAGGTATAATAGATTGCGAATACAATAGGGATATAAACAAAGCTTATGACGAACTGAAACAAGCAATATTGAGCTTGGGCAATAATATATAAAGGGGGAATGATTATGTTTAGCTTGAGAGAATTTATAAAAAAGGGGCTTCTTGCCGGAGTTGGCAAAATGGCTGATTTTCAGATCATACTCAATGCGGCTGGATGGTTTGAAAAGGGTGTGCTTTTAGAGGAAGACTTGATTGAAATTGAAGCAGCGATTGAAGCGGAAATTGAGGCACAGAAACAGGCAGAAGAAAACCCGATTGAGATTATAGACGATATACAGGAATAAGAATATTAAAAAGCATTTTCCTTCACCGGGGAAATGCTTTTTATATTGTCCAAAAATGCTGATGACGATTAAAAGCTGCATATCTTGCCCTTGATGCAGGGCATTTACAAGTAGCATCTTGTCAGCGGAAGAAACCGCATATAAAAACAAGGACAAAGAAAGGAATTTGGTATGGAATTTTTGAAAGAGTTGCTTGGCGAAGAACTGTTCAAGCAGATTGAATCAAAAATCAATGAACACAACGGCAACGAAGCGAACAAGGATAAGCAAATCAAGCTTGCAAATTTGGGGTCTGGTGAGTATGTCGGGAAAGGAAAGCATGACAGTGAAATTGAAAGGCTGAACACATTGCTTTCAGGCAAAGAAACCGACATTGCAACATTGACCAAAACACTTGAAGACTTGAAAAAAAGCAACGGGGATGCAGAAACTACCAAAAAGAAGCTGGAAGATGCTGAAGCAGCACTTGCAGCATCTAAAGACAGAGAAGCTGAAACCCTGAAAAAGTATGCTTTGCGTGATGCCTTGCGTGATGCAAAGGCGGTTGACATTGGTTATTTAACTTATGTAGTTAATGAAAAGCTGGCGGAACAGGGCAAAACATTAGAACTTGACGAAAATGACAATATCAAGGGCTGGGATGAGATTATTTCAGGACTGAAAACACAGCACCCGACACAGTTTGAATCAGTAAACGGCGATAAGGACATTGACGAATTCAGATTGCCACCACCGAATAATAACGGGGGAACTGTAACAAAAGAGCAATTTGACAAAATGGGTTATCAGAGCCGTTTGAAACTGAAACAGGAACAGCCCGAAATTTATGCACAAATGACGGGCAAAGCAACAGAATAAAGAAACGAAAGGAATGAATTATTATGACAAAACTTGAAAATTTAATTGACCCGGAAGTTATGGCGGATGCCATCAGCGGAAAAATCGAAAGCAAAATCGTGGTATCACCTTTTGCGAAGATTGATACTACACTTGTAGGAAAAGCAGGTGACACAATCACCGTGCCACAGTTCAGCTACATCGGCGATGCTGAAGACATTGCGGAAGGTGTAGAGTGCGGAACTGTACAGCTTACTGCGGACACAACCGAAGCAAAGGTTAAGAAAGCTATGAAGGCTGTTACACTTACAGATGAAGCGGTGCTTTCAGGCTACGGCGACCCTGTAGGCGAAACAAACAACCAGCTTGCAAAGTCTATCGCTGCAAAGGTTGATGCCGATGCTATGGATGCACTACAGACCGCACAGCTTAAGTATGACGGAACAGGCTCAAAGATTTCATACGGCGGCATTGTTGATGCTGTTGCTGTATTCGGTGAAGAATTTAACGCTAACAAAGTTATGTTCGTGCATCCCGATCAGGTGGCAACACTAAGAAAGGACACAGAATTTACAGCGGCAGATAAAATCGCTGAAAAGGTTTTCGTAAGCGGTGCAATCGGTAAGATTTGCAACTGTGAGGTTGTACCTTCAAGAAAAGTTCCGCTTAATGAAGGCGGTACAGCTTATGTTTGCCCAATCGTTAAGCTGAACGAAGACACCGAAACAGAGGACGAGACACCAGCTCTTACAATCTACCTAAAGCGTGATACAAATGTTGAAACAGAAAGACACACATTGAAGAGAACAACAGATATTTCTGTTGACAAAATCTTCACCGTGGCTCTTTCAGATGCTTCAAAGGTAGTTCTTGCATCATTCAAGAAATAATGAAAGGGGGTATTCCCTATGATTATTTCCGTTGAGGAAGCAAAAACCCTTGTAGATGTTAAGGACTGGACTGACGAAAAGATTTTGCGGAAGCTGAAAGCCATTGAACAGACAATCAGATCATACACAAATAACAATTTTCAGGATAGAGCACACAGAAGGACTGCCGATATTGTCGGCGGTCTTTTTGTATGTGAAGCATTAACGCCTTTTTCCGTAGATGATACGGTGCAAATCAGCGAATCAAAGCTGAATAAGGGGCTGTATGTTGTAACAAGTGCAGACGATTCGACATTTACTGTTGCGGAAGATGTGGCTGATGAAAAGAATGTGCTTGTTACAAAGATTGTATATCCTGATGATGTTGTTGAATGTGCTTTGAATTTGCTTGAATGGGAAATAAACCATCGTGACAAGGTCGGTATTCAATCTGAAACACTATCAAGGCACTCCGTAACATATTTCAATATGGACGGGGACAATTCCCTTATGGGCTATCCAAAAAGCCTTTTAGGCGGCTTGAAAGCCTACAAGAAAGCGAGGTTTTAACCTATGGCAAATATCGGCGGCAATATAAACGGTACAATCCAAACAAAAACCGCAGCCGGAAAAAACGCCATAGGCGAAGCCGTGCTGTCTTGGGCTGATGCTTTTAGTACGGTAGGTTGGTTGAGTATGCAGACGGGGGACAGTAACCGCATAAACTACAACGCCAAAATTGAGGAAAGCACACACGTTTTCCTATGTGATTATCATTCCGGCATTTATGCCCTTGCCGGGCAAGATGTGAGAATGGTTATAAACGGCGGTATGTATGATGTGAAGTATATTGACAACCCGGACGAAAGGGACGAGCAGCTTGAAATCTATCTGCGGAAGGTAGGCGGTTGAAATGGCTGATGTCATTTTTGAGGATTTTTCAATCAAGGTTATAGATGCGATTGATGATACTATCAATGCAGCTTTGGAAGAAGCCGCAGGGGAGCTTGAATCAGAAGTCAAACGCAATACAAGGGTTGACACAGGCAAAACAAAAAACAGCTTCCGCCACGCCGTTGATGATGAGAAGCATATCGCTTATGTCGGCTCAAACAATGAAAATTCCATTTGGGAAGAATTCGGAACGGGACAATATGCTTTGAACAATGACGGAAGGAAAGGCGGCTGGGTGTATCAAGATGCAAAAGGCGAATACCACTATACCAAAGGTAAAAAGCCTTCAAGGGCGTTTTTTAAGGCTTACACTTCTAAAAAATCAGCGATTATCAATCTAATACAAAACAAGCTGAAAGGATTGTAATATGGACGCACTAAAATTTATAAATGAGCAGATGTCCGCTGTTGGCGTGCCATATCAGTATGGCGAGTGGACATCTGAAATACAATACCCTTACTTTGTGGGCGAGCTTACAGAAGAGCCAACCATCACAGAGGACGGATTGGAAGAAGCAACAATGCTTTTAACAGGCTTTCACAAGGGACAATATATTGACCTTGAAACGGTCAAAGAGAAAATAAAAGCCCATTTTCATACAATACACGGTGCAAGAGGTCGCACAGACAACGGCAGAATTGTTGCAATGTATGACGGGGCTTTTTATATCCCTACGGGCGAGCCTGAATTGAAGAAAATACAAATCAATTTGAAAATTAAAGAATGGAAGGTGAAGTAATATGAGTATAAAAAGCGGTATCACAGCTGGAACACCTGCGAAAATTCCTTTTGGTGCTGGCGTGTACTTTCAGGGTGTAAAGTATGATGAAAAGGTTGCACCAACAGAAGCGGAAATCCTTGCCGGAATCATCGGAGCGACACAGGACGGCGGAACAGTAACAATTACGCCGGAATTCTTTTCACCTGAGCTTGATGGCAAGCTGGTAGCAGTTGCAGAGCTTCAGGAAAAAGTCGGCGAAACAGCAAAAATGGAAACTTCCTTTGCTGAGCTGACACCTGAAACAGCGGCAAAAATGATTATCGGCGGACTGAGTGAATCCACCGACAGCAATTATGATGTTATCACATCAGCAGAGCTGGGGGCAGGTCATTTCTATGAAGGCTTTGGATATTACGGTGAGCTTTTAGACGGCAGACCGTTTATTATCATTTTCAAGAAGGCACTTTGCACATCGGGATTCCCTGTTGAAGGTAAGAACAAGACAAATTCAGTATTCAAAGGCACTTTTGAATGTCAATCTGATATTGAGTACGGCGTGACAAAGCTTCCTTATGCAATCTTTATCCGCAAGGAAGAGGGCTGGAAGCCGGAAGAAGCTGCCGCAGTAGCAGAGTAAACCAAGAAAGGATGTAAAAACCTATGAGCAATATGGAAATTGAAATTGTAAACAAGAATGAAACTGTTGCAGAAGCGACAGAAGAAACTGTTGAAATCGAAAGAAAATACACATTGCGTAGCCTAAAGGATAAAGACCTTTGGACTGTGCTTGGTATTATTACAAAAGTATTCCCTGACGATTTGGCGAGCATCTTCGCAAAGAGCTTATCAGGGGAAAAGAAACACGCAGAAGTGGGGGCATCGGTAGTGCTACGGCTTGTTCTTGCTGTGTTGCACAACATAGATAAGGTACACGATGAGCTATACAGCTTTTTAGAAGATGTTTCCGGCATCCCGGCGAATGAAATTGAAGATATGGAATTCGGCACAACACCATTGATGATTTGGGACATTGTGGGGGATGCAAAAAATGCGAGTTTTTTCAAGGTTGTTTCCAAATTGCTTTAATAGGTGAGGTTAAGTTTATGGATATGCTGTACCGTGCGTACAGCAGTCCACTTGACCTGATCAAGATTTACATCAATCAAGGCAGATTTGGGACATTTGTTGAAGAATTTATAAAAATAGAAACAGAGAAAATAAAAGAGGAACGAGAAAAAGACACCGACAACAAGCTGTGGCTTGCGTATAACCTTAATAACCTTGTGGCGGCTCTTGTGGGCGAAGGCGGAAGAAATGAAACCTTTGTAGATTGGAAACAACGCATAATGAGGAAAACAGAGGGCAACACAGCGACAGGCGGTGATGCAGACCTTGACAATGAGGGAATAAAAGGCATTATCGGACACCTCTTTTCAAATAATCAATCACTAAGACAAGGGGGTGAATGATATATGGAATTGTTTAAGCTGGTCGGTCAATTTGCTGTAAACGGAACAGATGAAGCAAAAAAAGAAATCAAGGACACATCAAATACGGCATCTTCCGAGGGTGGCAAAATGCAAAAAACGTTTGCAAAAATCGGTGAAGCTGTAAAAAATGCCTTTAAGAGCAAAGAGCCTGAAGTGTTTGGGCGTGATTTGTCATCGCTCACGGGTAGCATAGACAGGCAAGAAGAATTTTTAGATTCGTTAAAGAAAAAATACGAAAGCTTGTATTTGGAATTTGGCGAGAATTCAAAAGAAGCGAAAGATTGTGCATCTCAAATTGAAAAGCTTTCTACGAAGCTAAAGAAAAATAAAGATGCGTTAAAAGAAGCAGAAAACGCCGCTGATAAATTTGACAAAAGCCTTGATGAAGCCGGGGACGGTGCAGAAGAAGCCGAAAACGGCATTGTCGAAGCTATGAAAAAAATCGGTGCGGCGGTGGCTGCAGCATTTGCCCTTGATGCAATCAAAGACTTCGGAGCAAAGTGCGTTGAAATTGCTGATAGCTCTAGCTCTGCAATAAACGGCTTTGCAGCATCTACCGGTACAGCGACAGAAGAGCTGCAAGGGTATGAAGATGTTATGCACCGCATTTATAAAAACAACTTCGGTGAGAGTTTTGAAGATGTCGCCGGGGCTATGGCTACAATTAAGCAGCAAGCTGGTGACATCGGAGCAGACGAACTTGAAAAAATGACAACAAATGCGTTGATTTTGCGTGATACCTTTGATTTTGAGGTAAACGAATCAATGCGAGCAGCAAAGATGCTGGTTGACCAATTCGGCATATCAAGCGATGAAGCCTACAATATGATAGCACAGGGAGCACAGAACGGGCTTGATAAAAACGGTGATTTGCTTGACAGTATCAATGAATATTCTGTGCATTATGAACAGTTAGGCTTTACGGCAGAGGACTTTTTCAACAGCCTTGCAAACGGTACAGAAGCCGGAACATTCTCAGTTGATAAGCTGGGCGATGCTATGAAGGAATTTGGTATCCGTGCAAAGGACGGATCTGACGGCAGTCGTGATGCTTTCAAAACTTTGGGGCTGGATGCAGACGATATGTTCCGCAAATTCAATAAAGGCGGCGAGGATGCAAAAACAGCCACACAACAAGTCATTGAAAAGCTTATGGAAATGGAGCCGGGCGTTGACCAGACAACAGCAGGCGTAGCCCTATTCGGCACTATGTGGGAAGATTTGGGGGCTGAAGGTATTGCAGCACTTGGAAGCCTAAACGGTGAAATCAGCACATCAAAAAACAGTTTGGAAGAAATCAACGCTGTAAAGTATGACAATATCGGCTCAGCGATAAGCGGACTTGGAAGGGCTTTTGAAGTCAATCTTCTTATGCCGATAGGTGAAAAGCTGATTCCTGTTATTGAAAAGGCTATTGAAAAGGTAAATGCCTTCGGAACTTGGTGTTCAGAAAACGAAACCACGCTGACGATTATCGGCATTGCAATTGGAACTTTAGCGGCGGCTATTGGTGCATATAATATCGCTTTGAATTGGGCGACAATTACACAGACGATTGCAACCGCAGCCACTGCGGCATTTGGTGCGGCTGTTGCCTTTGCGACTTCGCCAATAACCCTGATAATCTTAGCAATCGGGGCGTTAATTGCAATCGGTGTTCTGCTGTATAAGAATTGGGACGAGGTCAAGGCAAAATGCATTGAAGTGTGGAACAGTATCAAAGAATTTTTTAGCAAACTATGGAAAAATATCAAAACCGCTTGCATAGATGCTTGGGACAATATCAAAGAAAAAATATCCAAAGTGTGGAATAGCATCAAAACCGCTTGTTCTGATGTATGGAACGGTATCAAAACTTCTCTTTCCAATGTATGGAATGGCATCAAAACAACCGTTTCAACTGTTTTTGACAGTATTAAGCAAAAAATTTCAGACATTTGGACTGGTATCAAAACAACAATTTCAAATGTTGTAAACGGCGTTAAAAGTACCATTTCTACGGTTTTCAACAGTATAAAGAGTACTGCAACAACTGTATGGAACGGCATTAAAACGGCAATAACAAGCCCGATTGAAACTGCAAAGAATACAATCTCAGATATAATTGAAAAAATTAAAAATATTTTTGATTTTGATTGGTCTTTGCCGAAAATCAAACTTCCGCATTTTAAGGTATCAGGCGGAAAGGCACCGTGGGGATTTATGGGCGAAGGCTCATTGCCGAGCGTAAGTGTATCTTGGTACGCAAGAGCTATGGACAACGCAATGCTATTGCAAAGCCCGACAATATTCGGATATAGCGAAGCAAGCGGAAATCTATTAGGCGGTGGCGAAGCCGGAAACGAGGTTGTCGCTGGAGCTAATACCTTAATGGGAATGATACAGAACGCCGTTGCGAGAGAAAACACCGGGCTTGCTGCAATTCTCACAAAGATTTTGGAAGCTATCGTTGTAATGGATGCCAATATGGGCGGACATCTTCGGGAAGCTTTGGAAGATGTGGGCTTTGAAATCAACGGCAGAGAATTTGCAAGACTTGTAAAGGCGGTGAACTGATGCTTGAAAAATTAAGGTATAAAAACCACATAAACGAAACGCTTGACTTCGGCATAGATAAGCTGTTTGTCAATGAAAATGATTTGCGTGATTTTGCGTGGTCTGTAACAAGCAAAAATGATAAAATTTCAGGTTTTAGAAAGGGGATTGTCTCAAAGACAGTCCCCATTATTATTAAATGCGATACAGAAGCAGAAGGCTTTGAAATGCGGAATAAACTTTTTGAGGTCTTTGAAAAAGATGTCCTTTCGCAAAAGTATGGAAAGTTTATAATCGGTGATTATTACTTGAAATGCTATGTGACGGGCAGCACAAAAACGGAATACCTTTTTAGTAAAAAGTATATGCGTATAGATTTGGCGGTGCAGACAGATTATCCTGAATGGATAAAGGAAACAACAACCGCCTTTCGTGGCAATACGGACAACAACAGCGAATTTCTTGATTACACACACGATTTCCCGATTGATTATAAAAACAGTTATACGGAAAAAAGTATCAACAATTCAAACTTTGTCGCTTCAAATTTCCGCATGGTCTTTTATGGAAAGGTTGAAAATCCGACAATTTTTATTAACGGACACGAATATTCAGTAGCGGTCAATGTTGCTACCGGGGAATACCTGACGATTGACAGTATTGAAAAGACGGTCATATTGACAAGGAACAACGGGGAAAAGGTAAATTGCTTCAATTTGAGAAATAAAGATGCCTATATCTTTGAAAAGATACCTTCAGGAACGCTTGTAGTTACAACGGCGAATGAGGGGCTTTACTTTGATATAACACTTCTTGAAGAAAGGAGCGAGCCGAAATGGATTTGATTTATACAAATGCAGCCCGTGAGGATTTGGGAGTATTGCACGATTACAATTTCGACCTTGCTTTTGGATCTGACGAGAACGATTTTGAACTAACCGTGAACTGTTATAATAATTGCATCAAGCCGAGCAGCCTTGTTTACATAGAGGGGACAGAGTACGGCGGTATTGTTGACGGCTTAAAAGTTGTCACAAAAGACGAAAAGCTGGTCTATACCGGGAGAACTTGGCACGGAATACTTGAAAAGAAAATACTGTCACCTGATGAGGGAAGCGACCATTTGACAGTATCAGGCGAAGCAAACACCGTTATTGCATCTTTGCTTGAAAGAATAGGGCTGACCGCCTTATTTACGGCATCTGCCGGAGATTCAGGGCTTACAATCAGCAACTATTCAATGGAAAGGTATGTGCCAGCGTACACAGGCATTAAAAAGATGCTTGCAACTGTATCGGGCAAGCTCAAATTTGAGTTGAAAGACGGAATGGTTGTCATTTCGGCACTTCCGGCGGTGGACTATTCAAATGACGAGCAGTTTGACAATGACCAAGTGGAAATGGAAATTGCAAAGTCTTTTAATTATGTCAATCACCTTATCTGTTTAGGCTCAGGCGAGCTGGCAGAAAGGCAGATTGTTCATCTGTATGTTGATGCTGAAGGGAATATAAGCGAAAATCAGACCTTTTACGGCTTGGATGAGCTGGTCGAGACTTACGATTACGGGAACGCACAATCCATAGAAGAGCTGACCGAAAAGGGAAAAGAAAAACTTGCTTCTTATACTTCGGGCGGAAGTGTAAAAATGGACTTTGCAGCAGAATCAACAATTTACAGCATCGGTGATATTGTCGGAGCAAAGGAAACGATAACAGGGACTTTTGTAAAAGAGAAAATCACAAAAAAGATTGTGACAATCAACAAAGGCGAAACAAATATTGAATACGAGGTAGGTGAATTATAATGCCTTTACATTTAGTAACAGGACATAAGGGTGCTGCACACATCACGGCGACAGATGCCGGGGCATTAAATGCCGGAACATTTGGCACGGGTGAATATGTGCTTGATTTGGGCAATAAGTTTGCGGCTTCGATTTTATCAAGTAACACTATACAAATTCTTGACGGTGACTTGATGATGCAGGGCAGACACATCACGCTGAAAAAAGGCACTTTTGAGGACATAACAATCAATAACGGAACTGTTGGGATGAACAGAAACGATTTAATTGTTATCAGATACACAAAAGATGCTATAACAGGCATCGAAAATGCAGAATTTGCGGTTATTCAAGGAGAGGGAACACGGGGAGCGGCTTCCGATCCTGAATACACAACAGGGGATATTCTTTCCGGGGATTGCGTATTGCACGAAATGCCATTGTATAGAATTCCTTTGACTGAGCTTGTTGTCGGAACACCTGAGCCGCTTTTCAAAACATCTGGGGCGGTGGGTAACGGCTTACTGTTTAGGGGTTGGAATCCGATTACATCAAAATCAGAAGATACGCCTGAAAAATGGCGTGATTTAGGCACGGGCATATGGATGATTGACCTTGCTGACATCATAATCGGGCAGCCTTCACAATGGGGCTTTTTATACAATACTGTTTGTGCTGCAGAAATATCGCAGATATTTGTTGTTCAGGCGAGTGGCGAAACCTACCGCAGAAACGCCAACGGCATAGGCTGGTATGGTACTGATTGGAAGGGTGGAACTTGGCAGATTGTTTACGATGCTGCCACCCATCCTGTGGAGTATGACAAATATTCCGGGGATGGCAATTTCGGTGAAAGCAATCCAAACATCCTGACATTTAGCTTTGAGCCAAAATTTGTGATTGTTACAGCTGGCTATCGCTGTATGCTTTTGGTCAGATGGGTAGATAGAGCACAAACAAATCAAGCGGTAGAGAGTACCAACGAAATGGCGTGGGTAACTTGGGACGGTAACACAGTCAAATGGTATAACACAGTCAATGCCATATATCAATTAAACGAATCCGGCACCAATTACCGTTATTTTGCAATCGGTTAAGGGGGGTAAACTATGAGAATCATTGAAATCAAACCGCTTAAAAACGGCGGACACAGAAATCAAGGCTGGAACGGTGGAGCAATCCCCGAAGGCTGGGCGAAAATTCCTGACGGTATGAAGACAGACAATTTCCCTTTTGGTGATGTGGCTGTGAAAAATATCAACGGCGTTATGACCGTTACAAAATGGATTCCCGGCACAATCCCCGAAACTCCGAAAGCGGAAGCACCAATCACAACAGCGGAAAGGCTGGCAGCTCTTGAATCGGCTGTCCTTGAAATGGCGTTAGGGGGTGCTGAATAATGGTAAAGTTTTTGGCATTACAAATCAGGCTGGGGAAAATCACTCTTGAAGATGTCCCTGCAAAATGGCGTGAAGCAGTTGAAAAAGAGCTGAACGGCAGCACCGATGTGTAAAAGGTCGGTGAGCA
Organism: Acutalibacteraceae bacterium; assembly: GCA_045656845.1. Lineage (GTDB taxonomy): Bacteria > Bacillota > Clostridia > Oscillospirales > Acutalibacteraceae > CAG-488. Next base: position 22,725 of record JAZORX010000041.1, read on the forward strand.
GCTATGATTGAAACAATAAAGGAATTTATAACAAATCCGGGTGTTATTCTTGTAGGTGCGATTACTCTTTTTGAGGTCGCACCTATTAAAATTAACCCGTGGAAATCCCTTTTCAAGTGGATAGGTAACGCAATCTACGGGGATATGCGAAAAGACCTTGCAGATCTGAAACGGGATTTTGAAGAAACAAAGGCACAAGATAAACGCTGGCGAATCCTTGAATTTACAAGAAGTTGCCGAAACGGTGTAAGACATAGCCGTGAGGAATGGAAACACGCCATTTCAGAGCTTGCGGAGTATGAACAGTACACCAAAGATAAAGGCATCACCAACGGCGTTATAGAAGAAGATTCAAAGTTCTTGCGTGAACTATATCACGAAAGACTTGAAAAGAACGATTTTTTATAAGGGGGAACAGAATATGAAAGGTACATTTACAAAATGGCTAAAAGCTGCAGGTGTAAGAGCAGTAAAGACAGTTGCACAGACATTTGTTGCAACAATCGGAACGGCTACCGTTTTAGGTGCTGTTGATTGGAAAATGGTTGTATCTGCTTCTGTATTGGCAGGGGTTTTGTCAATCGCTACAAGCGTTGCTGGACTTCCTGAGGTAAAAGAAAACTAAACGGAAAGGGGCGAGAAATCGCCCTTTTTCTATTTCCTAAAAAAAGAGAGGGGAAAATTATGGGTAAATATGCAAGCGAGGTTATCAAAAGAGCTTCGGAGTGGTTAGGCAGAAAAGAAAGCAACGGAACGCATCAGACTATTATTGACACCTACAACAGCTTTGAGCCTTTGGCGAGGGGCTACAAGGTGAAATATACCGACAGTTGGTGTGCGACCTTTGTTTCCGCTGTTGCAATATCGCTGGGCTATACAGACATTATACCGACAGAATGTAGCTGTCAGAATATGATTGAACTGTTTAAGAAAGCCGGAAGCTGGATTGAAAACGAAAACAGAACACCGGCACCGGGCGACATTATCTTCTATGATTGGGAAGATAACGGCAACGGCGACAATAAGGGTTGGTCTGATCATGTCGGAATTGTTGAAAAGGTATCAGGCGGAAAAATCACAGTCATTGAGGGCAATTATAACAATGCTGTTAAGCGTAGAACTCTATCCGTGAATGAAAAGGGCATCCGAGGTTATGGCGTACCAAAATACGATGCGGAGAATACCACAGGAACGACAGAAACCACCACAGAAGCAACGAAATCCGAAAAGCCGACAAATCATACCGCCGCAGACAAATACACGCTGGAAGCCTTTATAAAGGATATACAGACGGCAACGGGTGCAAAGGTTGACGGCATCGCCGGAACTGAAACGCTGTCAAAGACGGTTACAGTATCGGAAAAGGTCAACAGAAAGCACGCAGTTGTGAAACCTATTCAAAAACGCCTTAATGCTTTGGGCTTTTATTGTGGCACGGCTGACGGTATTGCTGGGGCAAAATTCACAGCAGCGGTCAAGAAGTACCAAAGAGCAAATATTTGTGTTTCTGACGGTGAAATTACAGCACGAAATAGAACTTGGAAGAAACTTTTAGGCATAGTATAGGACAGGGCGGACAATTCTTTTGTCTGTGGCTTGTTTTTGTGCTTATCCTATTAAGAATATAGGGAAAAGAGAAAATGGCTCACAAGTCAAATTTGGGCGTTATAAAAGGGTATCAGTACAAAAGGCTGATACCCTTTTTTTATTTGGAAGCTTGCTGATAAAATGCACAATTAAACATCTATTCTTTTGTGCATTATGTCAATGTAATTTTTCAGTAATTTTAGAGTATAATATAAAGGAAGATATAAGGGGTAGATTTATGCCATATAGGACGAGCTGATAAGTCAAGCATCCCTATATGGAATGTGGCAACGATGCGGTTTCCGTGGCAAGGTAAAGCTGGGGGATACGGCATACAAGACCCTTTTGGAATGAAATACATTAAACGAATTGAGGGCGATTATTATAATGTTGTCGGCTTGCCTGTCAGCTGCTTGGTGCAAATATTAAAAGAGGAATTTGGAATCGAAATATAAAAGGGGACTGTTTTTCAGTCCCCTTCTTTTAGCTATCTCTAAACTACACTAAACTAAACTAAACTTACCTTACCTTACCTGTGTATCCATTTGGTATACATTTGGTATACCAATCAAAATTTCCAATGAATTATTACATTTTCGCCGTCAATTTCGATATAATATATAAGTGATTGAATGATGCTCCGCTTGTCGGTCAGGTCAAGGTCTTTGTCATTCATCAGGGCGGCAAGGTTTTGAATCTGAGCTGTTGTCAGTTCGTTCCCGTGTTCAGGGATTGCAAGGGCATCAAGCTCTTTTTCAAGTGCCGTTTTTGTTGTGTTCAAATTTGTAACTTTTTGATTGATTACATCAAGGGGCATATTCCCCAGCGAATACAAATCCATCATATTGGAAATTTGCGAATCTATTTTTTCAACTTCTGACTTAATGGCTTTTATTTTATCGCTTACATCGTTTATCGGTCTGTTCTCTCTTGCTTCCTCAATATATGAAGTGTCGATTGATAGCTTTGTGATTTCGGTTATTATCATAGTATCAAGCGTAAGCATATTATAATGCTTATTTTTGCAGTTCGGATCTTTTATCATTTTTTTCATTTTTTTACTGCGTGAATAACAAGAGTAACACAACATTTTTCCGTTGTAGTTATTTTTAGCATATTTGCCGCCGCAATGTTTACAGTACAGCATTCCGCCCAATAGGGTTGTATGGGGCTTGAAGGTTGTTCCGTACTTTTCTTTTCGTGCGTTCATTATTTTTTGGATGCGGTCAAAGGTATCTTTGTCAAAGATAGGTTCGTGAACACCTTTGTACCAATTATCCCTGTTCTTAATCAGCCCTATATTGACCGGGTTAGATAACACACGCCGAATCGTTTTTGCTTCCCATTCCCCGTATTTATGCTTATAGCCCTTTTCGTCACAGATTCGGGCAATGGTGCGGACGGGTGTTTGATTTATAAACATATCCGCAATTTCTCTTAGCTGCATAACCTCGTATTCATTTGGTATCAGTAAGCCGTCAGTATAATCATAGCCAATCGGAATCCATTTTGAGCCGTGCCATTTACCTTCTTTTGCTCTGCTGTCTTTTCCTATCATTGTTCGCTCTTTGATTTGTTCTCTTTCAAATTGTGCGAATACCGCCAATATCCCCAAAAAGGCTTTGCCCGTTGGGGTGGATGTATCAAAATTTTCAGTTATTGAAGTGAAGAAAACATCGTGCTTGTCAAATACATCTTCTATCAGATACAATGTATCCTTCTGACTTCTTGAAAGTCTGTCCAGCTTATACACAAGCACCATATCAAATTTATGGGCTTCTGCATCCTTAATCATTGACTGCAATCCCGGTCTTTCAAGATTAGAGCCTGTATATCCTGAATCGGTATAAATTTTATAAACCATCCAATCACGGGCTTCACAGTATTTCTTCATTCTGCTGATTTGTTCAGGTATGGAGTAATTGTCCTCTTGTTCGTGTCCTGATACACGGGGGTAGATTGCTACACGCATTTTTTTCAACTTCCTCTCTGTTGTTCGTGATGAATGAAATTTTTAATATATCTATATATACTAAATTTAACGGCGAAAAGGTATCACTAAAGCGTTATATTGTCTTTGTTTTCGTAGGGGTCAGCTTCAGTCTGCTTTGGTAAATATTCCGAAAGCTCTTTCTGAAATTTGGAAAAATTTAAGTTGCCGTTTTCCCTTAAAACAATTTCTTTTATTTCTTCGTCAGCCTGATAATTGATAATATATAGTGTTTTCAGCTTCTTTCTTTCGTCTGCTGTCATTGCACCGATTACCGCACCAGCTGCACCAAACAAAATTCCACCAATTAAAGCCCCTTTTGTTTTTGACTGTCCTATTTCTTCAATAGTCTTGTTTTCTGCAAAAGTTACCTTTGACAATGGCAATGTTATTTCCGGGGCTTTTTTGTTCGCAATCGCTTTGAATGTAAGTGTCTTTGCATCGTGATCAAGCACCATATTGCAAGGATAATTATATAAAAATTTTGGCAATCCCGAATAATGCACCATAGTCATTTTGATTTTACCGTCTTTTGTTTTTCCTAATATATGATTAAAAAATCCCATAAGTAAATCCTTTCTTCAGCTTTTCACCGTTAAATTATAGCCAATTAAATACTCAGTTTGCATTTAATTTTTTAAGTGCTTCTTTGTATTCATTGATTCTTTCTTCATAGTTTTGCTTCATATCAACAAGCCTTGTTTCGCAGCAATTTTTTACATCAGAAATTCTTTCTTCACAAAGAGCCTTTATATCTTCGATTCGTGTTTCGTAAGCTTTTGTTAAATCAGCCATTCTCATTTCGTATGTTTCTTTAAGAGAAATCATACTATTAACTTCAATTTCTTTTTTTCTTTCATATCCGACAAGCTCATTAAGGTCGCCGCCTATTGATAATACCAATTTTGCAATAGTGCCGAAACGAGCATCAGGGGTTTTTCCTGAACAAATATTTCGTATTGTAGATAGCGGAATACCGCTAATATTCGCCATATCTTCAAGAGTGAAGCTTCCGGCTTCTTTAAGTGCCAAGATATATTCTCTTGCTTTGTCTATACTAATTTCCATTTTTAATCTCCTTGTATTAAATTTGATATTTTTGGTTTTCAAATTTAATTATCTAAAAACCAAATTTGCACCCTTGTTTTTCTAATTTGCATCTTTATTTTCTTAAAAAAATCAAGTAATATTATCTCAAGAAAATAACCAATAATTACCATTGTTCAGACAATTTATTTTTCTTATAATTGTCACAAGAACAAATGTTCTTAAGAAAGGATGTTGAAATATGTCACCAAAAGAAGAATTGAAAGCTCTTATACTGTCGCTCACATCAGAAGAATTAGAAAAAGCGTCTCTTATTTTCCAAGAGCACTTTTCAAAGATGCAAGAAGAACCGCCGCCTCTGAATCCGACATATTGCAAACAACATCAAAAAGCTCTTTCTGAATATCAGACAGCTCACTTTTAGTGGGCTGTTTTTCTTTTTCTTCTTCCCCTAAAAGATAACCAACAGACACATCAAAGTATGATGCGATCTTTTGTGCTGTTGCTGCGTTGATAGATTTTTTTCTGCCATTTTTCAAATCCGTCATAAGGCTCTTGCTGAATCCTAACTCGGTACACATCCTACCGCCTTTTATGCCCTTTTCTTCACAAAGCAAACTCAATCTTTCGTACAAAGTTACCATAATATCACCTCTCATTTTAGACAATTCTTCTAAAAATACTTGATAGCGTATTTTTAGGGTTGACAAGTACGCTATCAAGTAGTATTATGGTAACAGACAATACGTGATAGCGTACTTTTTGATATTAGTTGACACTCTCATTATAGTACTCAAAACCGTACTTGTCAATTATAAGAACAGAAAGGAGTACTTTTATGGACAATTTATCTAAATTTTCAGACTTCGGTTTGTGCGTAAAGGCCAAACTTTTGCAGACCAACAAAACACAGAAATGGCTTGAAGAAGAAGTCGCAAGGCAAACAGGGTTATATGTGGATGGCGGATATATGTATAAGATTTTGACAGGTCAACGAGAAGCACCCAAAGTTGTGAACGCTATTTGTGAAATCTTAAACATCGAAAAAAGGAGTTGAAAACAATGGCAAAGGATCATTTAACAGATTTTGAGGTAGAACAGGAAATTGAAAGGCTGCTTGCTTCTGCGGATGTAAAGTTGGCGAAAAAGGAACAGAGGATTTTGTATAAACGCCGTCAATATATGTACGGATTGAGAAACCTTGAAAAGCGAGGAAAACAACTCGCAAAGGAAGGTGTCACAATGGAAAATATGGAATCTGTGCTGTTCGGTCAGGAGTGTGAAGAATGATTATACACATAATGAAAGACGGAACAATCAGGGACACAGTAAAAGGCATCGTAATACATAACGAGCAATTTTATCAGGTACTTAATGGCATACAAAAGAAGTTGATCGAAAAGAAAGGGGGATAAAGGCACGAATGCAACTCAACATTATACATAATACAAGCTGCATTGAGGGGATGCGGCAGCTACCCGATAAAAGCGTTGATATGGTTATCACTTCGCCACCGTATTTCAATTTGAGAGATTACGGGGCAGACGGCCAGCTCGGCCAAGAAAAAAGTGTGGCTGAATACTTAGACAATCTGATTGCTGTTTTTGATGAAGTTTATCGTATTTTGAAAGATTGCGGCAGTTGTTGGGTGAATATCAGCGATGTATATGACAATCAATGTTTATCGTGCATCCCTGACAAATTCAAAATAAAAATGATTGAGCGTGGTTGGGTTTGCCGCAATGAAATAATATGGCACAAGCCGAATGCGATGCCGTCAAGTGCAAAAAACAGATTCAATAATGATTATGAAAAATTGTTTTTCTTCACGAAAAAGAAAAAGTATCATTTTGAAACACAATACGAACCCTTTAAATCTTCGGCCACAACAGCTGATAGAAAAAAAGCGGCTTTCCCAAACAGTAAATATCAAACAGCAGAGCAGGAAGCATCCGTCCGGCAAGGTATGAACAAGCAAAGAGGAACAAAATTGATAACCCTGCGAAAAAATCTACCTGAGCAACAAGCTTTTGTTAGCTTTATGAGGGGACGGACAACCATTGATGCTATTGCCGAAAATTCCGATTTGAAAAGAAGCAAAATTGAGCATTGGTTTAGAAGAGATGCAAGCGGATTTTCTTTTCCGTCCGTTGAGGATTGGAACTCAATAAAATGGTTGGTTGATGATTGGAGCGATGATTTCAAAAAAATCGACTTTCAATTAAACGATATAACGATTGAAACAGACGATATTTTGAAAAATGCAGAAAAAGGGCGAATAAAACGGGCAGTATGGAGCATTAACACAAAGCCTTTTAAGGGCTGCCATTATGCACCTTATCCGGGGGAACTTATAAAAACGCCCATATTGGCTTGCTGTCCTGAAAAAGGTGTTGTGCTTGATCCTTTTATAGGGAGTGGCACAACAGCGGAAATATCGTTATTAAACAATCGTAATTTCATAGGTTACGAGATTTCAGGCGAATACTGTGAGATTGCAAACAAAAGAATAAAAAATGCTGAAAGGAGCTTAAAAAATGGAAGCATTAACAATTAGACTTGCGGTTTTGATGTTGGCACTTTCCTGCGTAGCTTTGGGCTATGAACTGCGAATCGTAGCAGAAAGCAAACACAGAGAAAAGGCGAGAAAGTGCAAAAAAGAAATGAAGTTGGTGAATATTGATGTATATAACAGATGACCCTGTTGCTGATGCGTTAAGATACGAAGCAGAACAGGAAAAAGCATTGAAACGCCTTCCGAAGTGCTGCGAATGTGGTGAGCCGATACAATCTGACGAATGCTACGAATTTGACGGCGATTTTATATGCCCGGATTGTTTGAAGAACAACCATAGAAAGTGGGTTGAAGACATTGTCAGTTGAAATGAAGGTCTTTGCAAGCCGTGAAGAATGGCTGAAAGCAAGGGGGAATTATATCGGCGGCAGCGATGCAAGTGCAGTTGTGGGGCTTAACCCGTATCGTAGCAATGTAGAGCTTTGGAAAGAAAAAACAGGGCTGATTGTTCCTGAGGATATTTCCGACAAGCCTTATGTTCAATATGGCACACAAGCCGAAATGCATCTGCGTGGGCTGTTCCGGTTAGACTTTCCACAATATCGTGTGGACTATGTGGAAAACAATATGTTTTTGAATAAAAAATACCCGTGGGGGCATTATTCGGCTGACGGTTGGCTGACAGACGAAAACGGCAGACGAGGTATTTTAGAAATCAAAACAACAGAAATTTTACAGAGCATGCAAAAGGAAAAATGGAAAGGCAAAAACCTGCCTGACAATTACTATGTGCAGCTTTTACACGGCTTTTTGATAATGGAAGCAGACTTTGCAATATTAAAGGCACAACTAAAGACCGTTTTTGATGGTGTACCATACTTGCAAGTAAAACACTACCCGATTGAAAGGTCAGAAGTCGAAGAGGATATAAAATACCTTGCAGCAGAAGAAGAAAAGTTTTGGAAGAATGTCACGGACAAGCGATGCCCGGCGTTGATTCTTCCCGAAATATAAAGAAGGAGTAAAAAGGAGTAAAAAATGGAGTTAAAAATCAAAAATCAAACATTGCCCGAAGCGGTTGACTTCAACTATGAAGAGCTGAAACAGGCAATAACAGCAAAAACAGAACACTACAAAACTATTGTTTACACAAGCGAGCAAATACCGAGTGCAAAAAAGGAAGTGGCGAGCCTTAGAGCCTTAAAAAAAGCCTTGAACGATGAACGCATCCGACTTGAAAAAGAGTATATGCAACCGTTCAATGATTTCAAGGCGAAGATAAACGAGCTTATCCGCATTATCGACAGCCCTGTAACAATGATTGACGGGCAAATTAAAGGCTTTGAAGCATCACAAAAAGAGGAAAAGCGGATAAACCTTGAAAGCTTTTTTTCGGGGTACAACTCTTTTGAATGGCTGAAATTTGAACAGTTATTTGATGAAAAATGGCTGAACGCATCCTTCAGAACAGAAAAAGTGGTTGAAGAAATACGGGCAAGAGTTGAGCAGATTAAAAAAGACCTTGAAACGCTGGCGAATTTACCCGAATTTAGCTTTGAAGCCGTAGAGGTATATAAAGTGTCGCTTGATATAAACAAAGCCATACAAGAGGGAAAACGGCTGTCAGATATGATGAAGCGAAAAGCGGAAGCCGAAGCCGGGCAGAACGAAGGGAAAGCCCAAAAACCAGCGGAACAGACAGACACCGTCAAAGGGTGGGTATCTTTTTCAGTTTTCATTGACGGGAACGATGCACAGGCTTTGAAACAGTTTTTTGAAGATAGAAATATAGAGTATAAGGCGATTTAAGAAAGAGAGGAAAATAAAAATGGCAGTAAATAATTCATTAACAAAGAAAACACAGAGCAGAGGAACAGGCTTGACAGCATACTTGACACAAGACGCAGTCAAAAACCAAATCAATAATGTTATAGGCGGAAAGAACGGTCAGAGGTTTATATCGGCGATTGTTTCAGCCGTGAACAACAATCCAACCTTGCAGACTTGCACCAATCAATCCATACTTTCCGGGGCTTTGTTGGGCGAGAGCTTGAAGCTGTCACCGTCCCCACAATTAGGGCAATACTACCTTGTTCCGTTCAATGACAAAAACAAGGGTACTGTTGCACAATTCCAGCTTGGATATAAGGGATATATTCAGCTTGCAATCAGGTCGGGACAGTATAAAAAATTAAATGTGTTGGCAATCAAGGAAGGCGAGCTTGTCAACTTCGATCCGCTGAATGAGGAAATTGAGGTCAGACTAATTGCTGACGAGGAAGAAAGAGAACAGGCGGAAACCGTAGGTTATTACGCTATGTTTGAATATGTAAACGGATTCCGCAAAGCAATATACTGGTCAAAAGCAAAAATGGAAGCACACGCCATAAAGTATTCACAAGGCTACGCAGCGGACAAAAGAAAAGGAACTGCATACACATTTTGGAGCAAAGACTTTGACGGAATGGCGTATAAAACAATGTTGCGACAGCTCATCAGCAAGTGGGGTATTATGTCGATTGATTTAATCACCGCAATGGATGCAGATATGGCTGTCATCAATGAGGACGGCACAAAGGACTATGTTGACAATGTAGAAGATGACTTTGTGATTGAAGGCGAAGCGGTTGAAGTGCCGGACGGAAATACAGAAAATTCAGAAGATAGCTCCGCAGATGCTAAAAGCGTACTGTTCGGGGAAGCAGAGAGGACTGAATAATGAATAAAGCAATTTTAATGGGACGAATCACAAGGGATATGGAGTTGAGACAGACACCGTCAGGCGTGGCGGTACTGTCATTCACAATAGCGGTAAATCGTCGCTTTGCAAAAGAGGGACAACAGAATGCGGATTTTATAAACTGCGTGGCGTGGAGACAGCAAGCAGAGTTTATATCAAAATACTTCAGTAAAGGAAGTATGATTGCCGTTATTGGAAGTATGCAAAGCCGTTCTTGGGACGGTCAGGACGGCAAGAAACAGTTCACAACGGAAGTTATGGTTGATGAAGCATACTTTACAGGGGAAAAGAAAGAAACGCCGTCAGAGGGCAATTTTGCGGATAATACGGCAATGGACGAATTTGCAGAAGTGCCGGGCGGTGAAGATGACCTTCCATTTTAAGAGGTAACAGCTATGAAAAACAAATACCGCAATAAAAAAGTTGTAATGAACGGGATTGAGTTTGATTCCAAAAAAGAAGCGAAACGCTATGCAGAATTATCCCTGCTTGAAAAAGCAGGGGTGATTTCAGACCTGAAAATGCAAGTCAAATTTGTTCTGATCCCGGCACAAAGAGAGCCGGACACGGTCGGTGCAAGGGGCGGAATCAAAAAGGGCAAAGTTATTGAAAAGGAATGTGCATATATAGCTGACTTTGTTTATAAGGATTTGACCTTGAATGAAACAGTTGTAGAAGATACAAAAGGTGTCCGCACTAAAGATTATATAATCAAACGAAAATTGATGTTATATGTTCACGGGATAAGAATTAAAGAGGTATAGGGATGTATCAAAGAATAAAACCGATTGATGATTGTTATAAGGACTTAGCAAACGCCATTGTGGTACAGGCTGCAGACGATTACAGGCGGATAATAAGGGGCAAAAAGCTTCGTAACGGATATACATACAAAGACGAAAAGAAAAAGCTGATAGCCTTTTTCAAAGGTGGCTGGTGTCAATTATTGACGAATGTACCCGGCAGAGAAATCCTAAACCGATTAGACAAGGAGTATGAGCAAGAACAGAAAAAACGAAAGGAGTTAAAGAATGAAAAATATAAGAGGTACAGCAAATCTTGTTTTTGAAGTGCTTTTGAACAGCCGTGCAGCAAGAAACAGCGATAATGTTCTTTATTCGCTTGTATGTGAAAAAAGACTGAAAGAAAAAGGACTTACCCTTGACAAAATCAGCTTCAAAGAAGGCTTATTGGCACAAAAAGAATACAATCTGCCAAACTTTGAAACAGTCAGAAGGGCAAGGCAGAAGCTACAAGCACAATTCCCGGAACTGTCAGGCGAAAAAGCTGTAAGGGATGCACGGGCAAAAAGAGAAAAAACCTTTAGAGAATTTGCAAGGAAAGAAATCCCGGCAAGGAGTGTAAGCAATGGCTGAAAAAAAATACTATTGGTTGAAGCTAAGAAGGGACTTTTTCAAAAGGCACGATATAAGAATTATCGAGGAAATGCCAAACGGAAAAGATTATATTCTTTTCTATCTCAAATTGTTGCTTGAAAGCATAGACCACGAAGGCGAGCTGCGATTCAGCGAAGCAATCCCATACAACGAGCAGATGCTATCAGTTATAACAAACACGAATATTGATATTGTCAAAGCGGCTATGGCGATATTTACGGAGTTGAATATGGTTGAGCTTTACGATGACCGCACAATCTATATGAACGAAGTGCAGAAGCTGATCGGCAGCGAAACAGCTGATGCAGAACGAAAAAGAAGGGCAAGAAAATCACAAAAGCAGCTACCAAATACAAACGGAAGCGGACAAATTCCGGACAATGTCCAAAAATGTCCTACAGAGATAGATATAGATAAAGATTTAGATTTAGATTTAGATAAAGAGAATAGAGAAAAGAGCTATAAAAAAATAGCAGACCTTTTCAATTCCCTCTGCCCTTCCCTAAATCCTGTCAAATATCTTTCTGAGGAAACCAAAAACGAAATTGAAGCACAGCTAACAAAATACAGCATTGATGATTTTAAGATGCTCTTTGAAAAGGTTGAAAGCTCCGATTTCTTAAAGGGCGAAAATGAAAAGAAATGGACTGCATCTTTTGAGTGGCTTATCAAGGATCAGAATATGGCGAAGGTATTGAACGGTAATTATGACAATGCAAAGTCAATGTCTAACTTTGCCGGGTACAGCCACGAAGAACTTGAACAGCTTTCAAGGGGTGGAAGTGTACATATAAAGGGGAATCCTGAACTGGAAAGGGAAGCTGCAGAATTAAGAGAAACGCTGCAAGAAGCATATAGCTAATTGTAAGATAAATTAAAATAAAAAAGGAGATTAAAAAGATGAAAAATTATTACGGTGAAAAAGTATTGGTAAGAGGTATTCAAAGCGGAGTGTATTTCGGTACATTGGTTGAAAGAAACGGACAGGAAGTTGAAATGAAAGATGTCCGCAACATTTGGAGATGGGAAGGTGCGAACACTCTGCTTGATTTAGCTGAAAACGGAGTATCAAGACCTAACAGTTGTAAATTCTCAAACAAGGTGGATAGTTTGGTGCTGACAGATATATGCGAGATTGTACCGTGTTCAGATAAGGCTATTGCAAATATAGAGGGTGTATCAGAATGGACATATTGAAGATTAAAAGATTTTTAAGCTCCGGCTACGGCAACGGCAACGGCTACGGCAACGGCTACGGCAACGGCAACGGCTACGGCAACGGCAACGGCTACGGCAACGGCAACGGCTACGGCAACGGCAACGGCTACGGCAACGGCGACGGCAACGGCTACGGCAACGGCAACGGCTACGGCAACGGCAACGGCTACGGCAACGGCAACGGCTACGGCAACGGCGACGGCAACGGCTACGGCAACGGCGACGGCAACGGCTAC
>JAZORX010000042.1:0-10591 GCA_045656845.1 Acutalibacteraceae bacterium
CTACAAGATAACCCTCCATACCGTAGATTATCTTTATTCCTGCACCTGCTGCTGTGTTGCAGGCTTCAGGGAAGCCCTGAACACAACCGTGGTCCGTTATTGCAATCGCCTTCTGACCCCACGCAGCAGCACGGCTGACAAGATCCTTTGCGCTTGACATACCGTCCATAGTGGACATATTTGTATGAAGATGAAGCTCGACTCGCTTTTCGGGAGCTTCGTCTTTTTTCATCACTTTATCAATTATCATAACTGCTCTTGCCGTTATGATGTAGCTGCGCTGATATGTATCCATACTGATAGGACCGCGCACCATAACCGTGATGCCTTTTTTGAGTGTATCGGAATTGATTTTTTCAACAATCTCCGTACACTTTTTCTTTTCACCGAAAACCTTGACGGAATAAGATGAAGTGTAGTCCGTAAGGCTGAAGTTGATAATGCTGTATTTTCCGTCGCGCGATTCTTTGATATCAACAGCAAAAATATCGCCCCAGATAACGACCTCGCCATCCTCAGGCAGACACTCTGCAATCGGCCTGGGTTTTACTTTTATTACCGGGCCGTAAATCGGCTTTGCATTTGAAAGTGAAATCGGCAGGTCTTCATAAGTCTGCTCGATCGGATTTTTCGGTGCAGGCTCACCACCCGAAGGCTTGACAACGGGCTGTTTCTTCGGCTGAGCATCCAGGAGCTTTTTATTCTCCTTCTGCTGAAATTCAATCAGCTTTTCAACATCATCATCGGATGAAACATTGCTCACAAATTCAACCTTTACAAGGCGCTCAAACCTGCTGTCGAGTGTATCACGGATGAATTTATCACAGCCGAGATTGATAAGCGTGTCCTTACCGTTTGAAGCAAGGTTTACTGTAAGCTTATCGACAGAGAAATTATACTCTGCACCGTCGAGAATTGACTTTGAAGCAGGGAAATTTTCATAGATTTCCTTGACGAAGCCTGAAATATAGTTAAGGTCAAGGCTCTCTGACGGGAAACGGAAATCCATTTTTATTTCACGCAGATTCATAACTCTTTTGAGTTCATCCTGTGCTCTTCTGATAACTGCAGTATCTACGGGCGCACCAAAGCTGACAACCATCGTGACACTTCTGTCTGAGAGGGTTGCCTCAATGCTTTCAACGGTCGCTTCACCGAAATAAGCCAATATGCTGTTGTCAAGATAATCGCCGAAGAGGCTCAAAAAGCTGACTGCTTTCATTTTGCACTTCCTTATGTTACATCTTTTCTATCTCTGCCAACAATTCTTTAACGATGTCTTTTTCATCGATTTTTCTTAAGATTTCGCCCTTCTTAAAGAGCATTGCGCAGCCGTCACCGCCTGCAATACCGATATCTGCTTCTCTTGCTTCGCCCGGGCCGTTTACAACACAACCCATAACTGCAACCTTGATTTTCTTCGTGCAGTCGCGAAGGGCGTTTTCAACCTCATTTGCAACTGAGATAAGGTCGATCTTAGTCCTTCCGCAGGTCGGGCAGGAAACAATCTGCACACTGTCGGACTTAAGACCGAGAGCTTTGAGGATATCGTGACCTGCATAAACTTCATTTACGGGGTCATCCGTAAGAGAAACTCGGATAGTATCTCCGATACCGTGCATAAGAAGACTTCCTATGCCTGCGCTCGATTTTATGAGACCCATACGAGCCGTACCTGCCTCCGTTACACCGAGGTGCAAGGGATAGCTGCATCTTTCTGCAACGGTCTCGTATGCCTTTATCATATTTTCAACATTTGACGATTTGATAGAAATCACGATATCGTCAAAATCAAACTTTTCAAGTAAAGATGCGTGGTACATTGCGCTTTCTGCCATCGCTTCGGGAGTCGGCGCACCGTACTTTGCAAGGATTTCTTTTTCAACGGAGCCTGAATTAACTCCGATACGGATAGGAATATTCTTAGCCTTACAAGCGTCAACGACAGCCTTTACCCTGTCGTCCGAGCCGATGTTGCCGGGGTTTATACGCACCTTATCAACACCTGCAGCGACAGCCTCAATCGCAAGACGGTAGTCAAAATGGATATCTGCAACAATCGGAGCTTTTACAGCTTCTTTCAATGCAGGAATAAGACCGACAGCATCCATATCGGGAATCGCACCACGGATGACCTGACAGCCTGCTTTTTCAAGCTCAACAGCCTGAGCGACGCTTGCCTCAAAATCGTGAGCAGGTTTATTGAGCATCGACTGCACACTTACGGGTGCATCGCCACCGATGTAAATATTGCCGACTTTAACTTTTTTAGTCTTTCTGCGTTCCATAAACCTGCCTCCTGAAAATATAATTAACGATATAACACTTTTATCCTTGAAAAACTTAAAGCGTCCAAGTTACATCTTTTCGTATTTCTTTTGCCGGAACACCTGCAACAATCGTGTTCGGTGCAACATCTTTGGTGACAACAGCTCCTGCTGCAATTACACTACCTTCTCCGACAGTCACACCTTTTAATATCATTGCACCCATACCTATCCAAACATTATCGCCTATAACAATCGGAGCTGAATTGACAACGCCTTCTATGTTATGGTTATCACTGTCTCTTATAATTACATTCTCAGAGATAGCTACATTGTTACCAATAGTAATATTATTAAAGCAATATATTTTAGTGTCATAATTGCAATATCCACTACCAATAGTCAATTTTGCATCCTTCATAACTCCCAGGCGGCATCCACTTGAAAAAACGAAATTACCCTTGCAAACAAACCGGGAATTTTCTCCAAAAACCATATATCCACAATTTTTATTATTCAGACCTTGCGTCTGAGTAACATTAAAATCTAAACTTCCTTTAACTTCAATTGCAGATGAAGGAGATTTTTTTATACTGAATGGTTTATATGCATAAAAACCGGGTGCTATCTTTTTTCTTTTAAAAAAACTTTTTATTTTATCAATCATGGTCAATCACCCTTACATCAGTTTACTATCAAGGTATAAATATCCTTGAATGTTATCGCAACCATAAACAGAAGCAGAATTGCCATTCCTATTCCGTGAACGAGGGCTTCATACTTCTGCTTTACGGGCTTTCTTCTTATAAGCTCGATGAAGAGGAAGAGAAGTCTTCCACCGTCAAGAGCAGGAACGGGAAGAAGATTGAAAAGACCGATATTGATCGTGATGAGAGCCATCATCGTAAGAAGTCCCGTATAATCTGCCGTCTTGACCGACTCCTGCGCAGCATCGGAAACAAAATCCACAACGCCTACAGGACCCGAAACATCCTTGACGGAATATTTGCCCGTTATCGTATCAAAAAGGCTGAGCCATACCATACGGCAGATGCTTGCAGACTGTTTGAATGTATCTTTAAAGACAGTTCCTGCAGTTTTATCAACACCGAGGATTCGCACCTGATACTGATTGATTTCGACATCTGAAAGCTCCATTCTTTCTCCGTCTCTTTCAATAACAAAATCTGCCTTGCCGTCCGTTCTGCTAAGAAGGTACGGCACATCGGTATAGTACATAACCAATTTATCGTCAATTTTTATAATCTTATCGTCTGCTTTCAGACCGTGGTATTCTGCAACGGCAGTTTTCTCATCAACAACAAAGCTGTGGATACGGTTTGTACCTGCAGGGCCGTCGGATATGCAAAGAGTTATCGTAACAAGAATAAGACCGAGGAAAACATTCACAAGCGCACCTGCAACGACAATAACTATCCTCTGCCAGCAGGGTTTATTGTTAAACGCGCGTTCATCCTCGCTGTCCTCATCCTCGCCTTCCATACTGACATAGCCACCGATAGGCAGAAGGCGCACTGCATAAAGAGTCTCGCCCTTCTTTTTACCAAAAAGCTTCGGACCCATACCCATTGAAAATTCATTGACTTTGACTTTGAAAAGCTTTGCAAATGTGAAATGACCAAGTTCATGCACCATTATGATGACTCCGAAAAAGAGAATGGCTATGAGAATAGTCCAATGGTTTGAAATAAAAGATAAAACTGCTTCCATAAATACCTCAGTTTATTTTAGATTTAACATAATCTCTCGCCCAGTCATACATAGAGAGAACATCTCTGAGAGAGTATGTATCATAATGCTCGGACGCTTCGACCGCTGAACGGACAAGCTCCTCAATTTCAAGAAATTTAATCTTACCCTGACGGAAAGCAAGGTTTGCCTCTTCGTTGGCTGCATTTGCACACGCAGGATAAAGGCCACCGTCATTGATCGCCTTTCTGCAGACATTGATGAGACCGAAGGTTTCATAATCAGGCTCAAAGAATGTCAGAGTGCCATATTCCGTCAAGGAAAGCTGCCTTACAGGAGACGGTATTCTGTTCGGATAAGTCAGAGCATACTGAATCGGGATACGCATATCAGGCACACCAAGCTGAGCGATGACGGAATTATCGCAGTATTCAACGAGAGAGTGAATCACACTCTGACGGTGAACAACAATGTCGATATCCTTCGGATTCATATCAAAAAGCCATACAGCTTCAATAAGCTCAAGACCTTTATTCATCATTGAAGCTGAGTCGATTGTGATTTTCGCACCCATACTCCAGTTAGGGTGGTTAAGAGCTTCCTTAACGGTAACATTTACAAGCTCATCGCGCTTCTTTCCGAAGAACGGACCACCCGACGCCGTTAAAATAAGCCTCTTGATTTCTTTTTTATCGGCACAGCCCTGAAGGGACTGAAAAATTGCCGAATGTTCGCTGTCAACCGGAAGGATGCTGACGCCCTTTTCCTTTGCCAGATTCATAACGAGCTGACCACCGGCAACGAGAGTTTCTTTGTTCGCAAGGGCGATTTCGCTGCCTTTATTGATAGCTGCAACCGTCGGCTCAAGACCTGCCATTCCGACAATGCTGTTGAGAACATAGTCTGCGCCAAGCGCTGCACATTCGCAGACACCTGCCATACCTGAAAGCACCTTGGTTCTGGTATCTGCAACACGCAAAGCTAAATCTGCAGCAGCTTTTTCATCGACCATAGCTGCAAACTCAGGCTTGAATTTTCTTATCTGGGCTTCAATGATATCAACATTGGTGCTTGCAGTAAGTGCAACGACCTGATAGCCCTGCATTTCGATAACCTCAAGCGCCTGCGTACCTATTGAACCCGTCGAGCCGAGTATTGTTACGGTTTTGCTCATAAAATCACCTTTATCGTGTTAAAGTATATCACTGAATTACGCTGATTATGCTGACGACGGCATACATCATCGGGAAAACGAAAATTGCGCTGTCTATTCTGTCCATTACGCCACCGTGACCGGGGATAAGGTTGCCGTAGTCCTTGATGCCGTAGTTTCTCTTGATAACAGAAGCTGTAAGGTCTCCGCAGATGCTGATAACGGAAAGGATAATTGAAATCGGAATTACCGTATACCAATCCCAACCCGTAAACGGTGCACTGAAAAACCACTGCTTGAAAATCAGGAACATTGCAACATTGACAACTGCCGTTCCGAGCACACCGCCGATTGCACCCTCCCAGGTCTTTTTCGGGCTGATGACGGGTGCCATCTTGTGCTTGCCGAGGAAAACTCCCGAGAAATAAGAGAGCGTATCCGTAAGCCAAGCGCAAAAAGCGCAGAAAAGAATTACATAAACCGAATGTGACTGAACATGACCGATTTCGGGGTCAAACTGCCAGTTATAAAGCCTTATCCAGCAGGAAACTGCATTCGGCACGGCAAGAGAGGACATAAGACACATTGAAACCTGGTCAAACTTAACCTCTTTATTCCACCTGAGCATCATTATCAGCAAGGTGATGAAATAAACTATCGTCGCTGCCATCGGCGTTACGCCTATTCTGCCCAGAAGATTGTATGAAACATTAAACGGGATAAATATACCGACTGCCATTGAAAGAAGCACCATCGGCATCTTTACTTTTGCCACTTTGCTCAGCTCATAAACAGAAAGCCCACTCAAAAGAGCAACAAAGGCAGGTAAAGCAATTGTATCCATAAAGCAAAGCAGCGCTATCATCAACGCTGTGCAGGCAAGACCTGCGATAATTCGGGTTTTCATCAGACACCTCCGAAACGTCTGTTACGGTTATTGAAATCGTCTATAGCTTTGTCGAGGTCTGCCTCCGTGAAATCGGGCCAGAGAATATCTGAAAACCAGAATTCTGAATAAGCCGACTGCCAGATAAGGAAATTTGAAAGTCTGTATTCGCCACTCGGACGGATGATGAGGTCGGGGTCTGCCTGACCTGCCGTATAAATATTATCGGAAATATCCTGCTCGGTTATATCCTCGGGATTGATTTCGCCATCCTTGACCTTCTGAGCAATCTTTTTGACTGCGTCAACGATTTCGAGCCTGCCGCCATAGTTGATTGCGATGTTGACATCGATCCTGTCTGCATCCCTTGAGTCTCTCTCCGTAGTTTCAAAACGGCTGATAAGATCCATCGGAACGCCTTCACGGTGACCTATGAAATGTATACGCATACCCTTCTGTTTATTTTCCTCCTGACGCTCTTCAGCCTCGTCAAGATAATCACGGAAAAGGTCCATCAGCGCATTTACTTCCTCGGGAGGTCTGCGCCAGTTTTCGGTCGAGAAAGCATAGAACGTTATATACTTTACGCCGATTTCACCTGCGTACTCGCAGATTTTTCTGAATACATTGGCGCCTGCCTTGTGACCCTCCGAACGCGGAAGGTTTCTCTGCTTTGCCCAACGGCCGTTGCCGTCCATTATTATTCCGATATGTTCAGGTATCTTTCTTTCCATACTTCTACCTCAAAGCAAACAGGGCAGACCTTGAAGTCTGCCCCGATTTTTCTGAATTTGTCAGACAACTTAGATTTCCATAACTTCTTTTTCTTTTGCAGATGCGATTTCGTCAACCTTCTTAACGAACTCATCTGTAATTTTCTGAAGTTCATTTTCACCGTTTTTGAGATCGTCCTCAGTGATTTCTGAAGCCTTCTGCATCTTCTTGATCTTGTCGATTGAATCACGACGGATTGAACGGATTGCAACCTTTGAATCCTCAGCAAGCTTCTTGATATCCTTAACGATATCCTTACGTCTGTCCTCTGTAAGAGCAGGGAAAGTGAGACGGATCACAACACCGTCGTTCTGAGGATTGATACCGATATCTGAAGACTGGATTGCCTTGTAGATCGGCTCAAGAGATGACTTATCCCACGGCTGGATAACAAGGATTCTTGCCTCTGCAACAGAAATAGCAGCCATCTGATTGATCGGTGTAGGAACTCCCCAATAGTCTACAAGGATTTTGTCAAGAACTGCAGCGTTTGCACGGCCTGCACGGATAGCTGCATACTCTTCCTTAAGGACATTTGTTGTCTTTGTCATTTTTTCTCTTGTAAAGCTGTAAACTTCTTTCATGAAAATTCTCCTTTATGTAAGTTTATGTAATTTTTAAAAATTATTCCTTAACCAATGTTCCGATATTTTCGCCCTTGACAGCTCTGATGATATTTTCAGGATCTTCAAGATTGAAAACAAGGATTGCGATTGAATTATCTCTGCAGAGGGAAGCTGCTGTGCTGTCCATAACCTTAAGGCCTTTTGCAAGAACTTCAGAATGTGTGAGCGTATCATACTTCACTGCATCAGCAAACTTGTTCGGGTCTTTATCGTAAACACCGTCAACATTAGTTGCCTTGAAGATAACATCTGCTTCGATCTCTGCTGCTCTGAGAGCTGCAGTTGTATCTGTTGAGAAGAACGGGCAGCCTGTACCACAGCCGAAGATAACCACTTCACCGTTTTCAAGGTGCTTGACTGCATCTCTTGCAACAAACTGCTCAGCAATCGGCTGCATTGCAACTGCGCTCATAACGCGTGCCTTTACGCCAAGCTGCTCAAGAGCTTCGCAAAGAGCAAGAGAGTTCATAACCGTTGCGAGCATACCCATATTGTCTGCTCTTGTTCTGTTCATCGAGCCAGAGCTTCTGCCTCTCCAGAAGTTTCCGCCACCGACAACAAGGCCGACCTGAACGCCCATATCTGCAACCTTCTTAACATAGGAGCAGACATTAGTAACCATTTCAAAATCAATGCCGTGACCCTGCTCACCTGCAAGGACTTCACCGCTTAATTTAAGCAAAATTCTTTTAAACATTTTCAACCCTCCGTTGATATTGAATGACACATTTACACCATATATTTTACTTTAAAACAAACTTTATGTAAAGCCTTAAAATGTAAATTTTCTTTATTTTTTTAAATTTTATCTTTATTTATTCTTCGTGACAATGTATAATATCTTTAATTTATTATTGCTTTGCAATAAATCCCGTCCGGAGGCAGAAAAATGTTTGATTTCATTCAGAGAAATACGCCGAAAATCATTGATAATTTCATTGTCAGAAAAATCGAAACCGAGAGCGAATACGACTATTATGAAATTTATTCCGAGGTAAAAAAAGTCGTTCTCGCAGGCAACAGCAACTTAAGCATCGCAATGGCTTACTACCGTTATCTCAACGAGTTCTGCAATGTCCTTATCACAAGCGGAGACTATGATATTTCATACATTGCAACAACTCCCCTGCCCGAAGAAAAAATAACATACACTGCAAAGCAGAAAATCCGTGCAAGAACAAGCTACGAGATGTTTTCTCTTGAAGGAAACTACTGGGGCTTTGACCGTTGGGAAAAAGAAATCGACTTTATGGCGATGCACGGCATCAACACTGCACTTCAGCCTGTCGGCTTTGACGGGGTGCTTTACCGCACCCTTCGTGATATCGGCATGGACGAAAAGCTCTGCGCAGAGTTTTCAAGCGGCCCTGCATTCCTTATGCGTCAACTTACGGGAAATGTTGCTGCAATGAACTCCGTCAACAGTCCGGAATACCTTGAGCGAAAAATCTACATCGGCAAAAAAATCACCGAAAGAGAAAAGCATATGGGCATAACGCCCATCTTCCCTGCGATGATTCCGAGTGTACCCTTCAGCCTTCGCAAAAAATATATCAAAATGGATATTTTCAAGGCCCCGATGTGGTATAACTTCCCACCGATTTTTTATATCAAACCCGAAAACGCATTCTTTGAGATTTTTAACAAAAGATTCCTCAATTTCCAGAAAGAGCTTCTTGGTGAAACGGACAGCTTTTTTATTGAGCCTCTCTGGGATGTAAATATGAAGGGTTATAACTCCTACCTCTCTTCTCTCGGCAAGGCTCTCGACGGTCTTTTCGAAGAGTTCAACGAAAACGCTGTCTGCTACACTCATTCAAGCTCTGTCAACGAGGACTTTTTCAAAAAAATCTCTGCAGAAAGATTTATTATCATCAACGATTCGGACGAGCAGAACCCTGAATTTCTTCGTGACAAAAAACACATTATTGCAATCAAGGGCAATAAATACGGCAGAACTGGACTCTGCGGTGACATTGAAAAAATCAGCCGTTCTCCCTACGCAGCTGCAAAGAACGAAAACCTTCTCGGCTCTTCTCTCGAGCTTGATACATTCAATGAAAATCCGATGTACTGTGCAGCCGTTCTTGAAGCAATCAAAACGGACGAAGCTTTTGCTGCAGACGAGTTTGTAAAAGAATTTGCAAAGAAGAGATACCGTACCGATAAATTCAACGACGAGATTATAAAGCTCAAAAATCTTTGCTATAACACGGATGACTGTGCAGGCTCAATTATCTGTGCAAGGCCTTCAACAAGGCTCAAGCATACAGCTCCTTACGACACAATCGAAAGGAAATACGATTTCAAAGATATCTACAACATTGCAAAGAATATCGTTGAAACAGACGCTTCCAAAAACGATAAAATGCGTCTTGACATAGTGTCTCTCGTGCGTCAGTTCCTCTCGGAATTTGCATATCCCGTTTACCTGACTGCAACTGAATTTTTCAAAGAAGAAAACGTACACGATTACGAGCAGGCAAGTAACCTTTTCCTTGAAATCTGTGAGGATATGGACAGAATTCTCAAAACGCAGGAAAGCACAAACCTTTCAACAATCTATGAAAAATCTCACGAGCTTGGCAACAACAAAGAAGAGCTTCAGGCTATCGACCTGAATTATCTTATGTACCACACAATCTGGGGTCCCATTGATATGAGCATTCTCTACGACACAGCGTGGACGGAAATCGGTGGAATGGTCAAGGACTTCTATGCACAGCGTTGGTTTATGTATTTCCGTGCACTCGCAGCATACTTTGACAATCCCAAGAAGCTCAAGGACTACTCAAAGAAACAGCCTCTCGACAGAAACGAGTACAAGGGCTCCTACCAGCACAAGCGACTTGCACTTTTCGAAAACAACTTCCTTGCAAATTACATCCCGAGAAAAGAAGGTATCGGTGAAGAGGACACCGTTGAAGTCGCAAAAGAAATCCTCGGAAAATATTCAGAAGTTATTCATCAGTTCTGATTATAAAACGCACAAAGGACGGTTCATTTCGAACCGTCCTTTTGTGTTTCGTTTGGTAAATTCGGGTTTGTCGGGCTTTTCAGTGGTGCAGTTTTCAGGCCCCCTTGCCTAAAGGGGGCTGGCACGACGAAGTCGTGACTGGGGGATATTTTTAAAGAAAACAACGATATTTCAATGTTTTTTCTTAAAGTATCCCTC
>JAZORX010000043.1:0-2982 GCA_045656845.1 Acutalibacteraceae bacterium
TTCTGAAACTTGTTTCGGTTGACTTGACGGTTATAGACTGTCTTATCGTCACCTGCCTTTTGGAAAGTGCAATCCAAAGCGGTATGATACCTTCAAATACAAACTATCAAGAAATTTTCAGCGTTACCACCGTACCCATTCAGGTGGTGGATAACGATTACCAGCCCCACTATGTTTCTGCCGGTACTTTACCTGTTTCGGAAGAACAAATCAAGCAAAGCGTAAGCGGAAGCGTGGATTTGGGTGACACCTTGCTCAGCAGTACGCCCATTAAGGCAGGCAGAGTGGTGTGGCAGGATGATGTTCGCAGAATTAATCACCTTCGTCAGCATTTGCAAGACATTCAGGAGCAGCTGAGCGAAGAAGGAACACTATTACAAGCCGAAACCGAGGTTAAGGAAAATCGAGCCAAGGCAGACGAACAGAACCGCTTGTATGACCGCATTGCCCGTGAGGTTGAACCCCAACTGATTAAGGTGGACGAGCTTCTTTTTCGGATTGAAAAAGAACCCGAAAACACGAAGGCATTGCTGTCAAAGGTTTGTGTAATCGGTTCTTATATCAAGCGCCGGGGCAATCTGCTTTTGCTGAACGAGGAAAACAAAGAAATCAATGCCACAGAGCTTGAATACTGTATTCGTGAATCCCTTGATAATCTCCGCCTTGGTGGAGCTTATACAATGCTTAGCAGTAATTGCGGCGGCAAACTCTCCGTTGAATGTATCGTTGCGGCCTATGATTTCTGCGAAGCATTGATTGAAAGACTGCTTGACGATATGACCGCTATGATGGTGAACCTCACCTGTGCAGGCGGTAAAATCAAAATGAATATCCAAATGGGTTGCACCGAGGAAATCGCACAGCAGGTGCTCTCCGACGTAACCTTGAAGTTTGGCACCTTCACCTATGACATTATGGATGAAGATGTGGTTATCAACTTGAAGATCGAAGGAGGTGCAGACAGATGATGAGCTTCTACGATTTATTACCTGCCTTCCGCACTTTGCTTGCCGCATTTTGCTTTATTGCCTTTGCCTCTTGTGTTTGCATTGGCTTTCTCGCTTACCGCAGAAGACCTCTTTTGCCGAAAATACTGCTTCCGGTGGAAGCAATAACAAGCGGTATTGTTTTGGTTTTCTATGCGGCGGCGCTTCGCATTGCAAGGCAAGACAGACCAACGTCCGAAACTGTGGATGCCTTCTGCGAGCTTCCCGTTGTGCCTGTGATTTTGCTTGTTGTTCTTATTTTTGCGTACTGTTCTTACATTATTTATAAGGAATTTCATTATCGCAAAACTGCTTTAAGCCGTTCTTCTATTAAAGAAGGTATCAATCAGATTTCAAGTGGTCTGTGCTTCTACGATAAAAGCGGTCGCATCATTCTGATGAATCAACGAATGGATGCGCTCTGTCACAAAATCGTCGGCAGAGATTTGCAAAATGCTGCACTCTTTTGGGAGATATTGCAGGGCGGCAAAACTCTTGAAACCGTAACGAGATTGTCTGACGGTACACACCCGTCCTTCCGTCTGCCTGATGGTAGCGTATGGGCATTTGCCTGCGAAGAACTTGACGGTATTTTCCAACTTGCCGCAGGTGATATTACCGGCTTGCAGGCAATAACCGACCAACTGAAAGAAAAGAACACCGAGATTGCCGCATTGAATGAACGCCTCAGACAATACGGCGAAAACGTAGACGAGCTGACACGCTCCAAGGAACGCCTGAACATCAAGGTGCATATCCACCGTGAGTTAGGTCAAACCCTGCTTCAATCCAGACAGTATTTGCAGGATGAAACGGGAACGGTTTCCTCACCGCTTCAGCAATGGAAAAACCAAATTGCCATGCTCCGCAAGGAAGTGGAAATCCCCAACGACGAAAGTCCTTTAGCGATGCTCACCCGTACCGCAAAAACGATGGGTGTTGCGCTTGTGATTGAAGGCGAACTGCCCGAAACCGAATGGCACAGAAAACTCTTTGTGCAGGCGGCGGCTGAAGCACTTGTCAATGCAATCAATCACGCAGAAGCAAAGACACTTTTTATCCGTCTTTCCTGCGATGAAAACACCTATACGGCAGAGCTTCGCAACGACGGAACAAAACCCGATACGAAAATCGTTGAGGGCGGCGGTCTTGGCTCGCTTCGTAAAAGGGTTGAAAGCGTTAGCGGCAGTATGACCGTGACCCATATTCCCGAATTTATTTTAACCGTTACACTACCCAAGGAAAGAGGTGATATTCTATGATCCAAGTTTTGCTTGTTGAAGATGACCCTATGGCTCGTCAGCTTTTGGAAATCTATATAGACAAAAGCGAAAACTATGAATTGGCAGGCTCTATTGAGAGTGCGTTGTTTGCCGAAGCGTTCTGCCGTACCCACAAGGTGGAAGTCATACTGATGGACGTTTGTACGGCAATGAACGCCAACGGTATTGACGCCGCCGCAGACATTAAAAAGCATCTGCCGAACATAAAGATCGTAGTTATCACAAGCCAGCCGGAGTGCAGTTATATCGACCGTGCCCGTGCCGCAGGGGTGGACAGCTTTTGGTATAAGAGTGCTACCGCCGAGGAAATTATTGAGATTATGGATAGAACCCGTGCGGGCGAGAGCATTTATCCCGATAATACCCCACAGCTCAAATTAGGTGATGCCATCAGTGAAAAGTTTACCGAAAGGGAGCTTGACGTGCTTCGTCTTGTGGTGGCAGGAGATTCGGACGCTACCATTGCCGAAAAACTATTCATTACGGTGAGTGCTGTGAAATTTCATCTTCAGAGTATGAAAAATCGCACCGGCTTCCGCAACCGTACTGAGCTTGCCGTAAGAGCAAGAGAAAGCGGTCTGATTATCATTGATATAACCCCGAAAGAATAATCAAACAGAGTATGAAGCGAAAAAGTGTCGTCTTATGGCGGCACTTTTTCATTTTCAAAACTATACTTTAGTATAGGGAAATACAAAACGGCTTTTGATATA
>JAZORX010000044.1:0-3693 GCA_045656845.1 Acutalibacteraceae bacterium
CCACATTCTTGACGACCTCGGTGCAGACAGCCTTGATGTTGTTGACCTCATTATGAGCGTTGAAGACGAATTCGGCGTTGAAGTTCCCGATGAGGCACTTGAAAACATCCGCACAGTTGAGGATATGGTTAAATATATCGAAGATAATATGTAAGCTGAAAGGCAGGAAACAAACACAATGGCACAGCAGAAAAAAATGGTTGAAGAAATCACGTCAATGGACGAAGATTTCGCAAAATGGTATACAGACGTTGTTAAGAAAGCTGAGCTTATCGAATATACAAGCGTGAAGGGCTGTATGGTTATAAGACCTTACGGCTATGCTATCTGGGAAAACATCCAGCACACTCTCGACACTATGTTTAAGAAAACAGGACACGAGAATGTATGTATGCCGATGTTCATCCCCGAAAGCCTTCTCAACAAAGAAAAGGACCACGTTGAAGGCTTTGCTCCCGAAGTTGCATGGGTAACTTACGGTGGTAACGAAAAGCTTGAAGAAAGACTTTGCGTAAGACCGACTTCAGAAACTCTTTTCTGTGAGCATTATGCAAACATCATTCACTCTTACCGTGACCTTCCCAAGCTCTATAATCAATGGGTAAGCGTTGTGCGTTGGGAAAAGACAACACGACCCTTCCTTCGTTCAAGAGAATTCCTTTGGCAGGAAGGCCATACAATCCACGCAACAAGTGAAGAGGCTGAGGAAGAGACAATCCGTATGCTCAATGTATACGCAGACTTCTGCGAAAACTACCTCGCAATGCCTGTTGTCAAGGGTGTTAAGACAGAAAAAGAGCGTTTTGCAGGCGCTGAAGATACATACACAATCGAAGCTCTTATGCACGACGGTAAGGCTCTCCAGAGTGCAACATCACACTTCTTCGGTGATGGCTTTGCAAAGGCATTCAACATTCTTTACAGTGGTAAGGATAACAAGCAGCATCATCCGTTCCAGACTTCATGGGGTTGTACAACACGTCTCATCGGTGCAATCATTATGACTCACGGTGACGACAACGGTCTTGTTCTTCCTCCTGCAGTTGCTCCCGTTCAGATGGTTATCATCCCCATCGCAGCTCATAAGGAAGGTGTTCTTGACAAGGCAAACGAGCTTTACTCAAGACTTGCTGATGTCTGCAGAGTCAAGCTTGACGACAGCGACAACAGCCCGGGTTGGAAGTTTGCTGAATACGAGATGAAGGGTGTTCCTCTCCGTCTTGAAATCGGTCCTAAGGATATTGAAAATAACCAGTGCGTTATCGTAAGAAGAGACAGTGGCGAAAAGATTTTTGTTTCTCTCGACGAGCTTGAAACAAAGGTGCCCGAGCTTCTTAAGGCTGTTCACGACGGACTTTACAAGAAGGCTTACGAACGCCGTGCAAGTATGACATTTACTGCAAAGGACTTTGCAGAGCTTAAGGATATCGCAGATAACAAGCCCGGATTCATCAAGGCTATGTGGTGTGGCGACCGTGCTTGCGAAGACAAGCTTAAGGAAGAGGCAGGCGTAACATCACGCTGCATTCCCTTCGAGCAGGAAAATCTTTCAGACACTTGCGTATGCTGCGGAAAGCCTGCAACAAAGATGCTTTACTGGGGTAAGGCTTATTAATTAACAGACAAAGGTTGTATCCCCGTTGATACAACCTTTTATTTTTGAGGTGAAAGCTATTATGGAACATAATTTCAACGGAATGTGGATCAGCGCTGATATGACAGTTGAAGACAGATTCGCTCCCCTTTTCAAAAAAGAATTTGAGCTGACAGAAAGCATAAAGGATGCAAAAATCTTCATCTGCGGTCTGGGACTTTTCGAGCTTAAAATCAACGGTGAGCTTCCTGACGATACAGTCCTCAACCCACCACACTCCCAATATACTCAGACTGTATTTTACAGAGAATTTGATATAAGCAGATTTCTCAAAGAAGGAATCAACACCGTCACCGTTGAGCTAGGACACAGCTTTTTCAACGAAACCACATCCGTCTGGAATTGGGACGAGGCTCTCTGGCGCTCTGCTCCGAAGCTCATTGCTGACATTGAAATTGACGGTAAAACAATCGTAACGGACGAGAGCTGGCTCGTTACAAAAGACACAAACACAACTGCAAACAGCATTTACTACGGTGAAACCTTTGACGCTCGCTGTAAGGATTTTATATGGCAAAATGCAGTAAAGGTTGATGCACCAAAAGGAACGCTTAAAAAGCATACCGAGCCGTTTATGCGCCGTATTAATGAATTCGCACCCGAAAGCATAACACGGCTTGATAACGGAAACATCATTATAAAAGCACCCGAAATGATTACGGGTTGGGCAAAAATCAGGATTGATGTACCCAAGGACGAGGCTGTTTCAATCATCTACGGCGAAAAGCTGACAGATGACGGAAACATTTTGAAAATCGGTGGTAACCAAGGCCGTGACGGACATTGGTGGCCTCTTGATTTCATTCAGAAGGATACTTTCATTTCTGACGGAACGCCTGCCGTTTTTGAGCCGAAATTCAGCTACAAGGGCTTTCAATACATTCAGATTGAAAACCACGAAAAGGACATTTCTGCCGATGACATTACACTCTACAGAATCGCAAACGATGTGAAAACCGTTGCGTCCTTTGAATGCTCAGACGAGCTTATCAACGAGCTTCACGCCCTTATGCGCCGTACTCTTCTCAACAACTTTCAGTGGAAGCCGACGGATACACCCGTTTTCGAAAAGAACGGTTGGCTCGGCGATGCAAACTGTGCTCTTGAAACAATGCTTTATAACTTTGATATGAGCAGCTATATGAAGCAGTTTGTTGAGCTGATGGACGATTGCTTCCGTGACTTTGATAAGGTGCCCGTAATCGTACCCACTCAGGGTTGGGGCGTAGGTAATTCGCCCGTATGGAATACAATTTTTGTTTTTGCAACGGAGGAAATGATCAACTTCTACGGTAACACAGAGTTTGCAGAAAAAATCTATCCCGACCTTCGGAAATTCGCTCTTGACGATATCAGAGACATTGAAAGCTTCGGCGGCACATGGAGAGAGCGAGAGCTTTCAGACTGGCTCGCACCTTCAAACGATGAATTCAGCGAGATGATCTGTGACCCGTCCGAGGGTGCAGAAATTTGCTGCACGGCATATGTTTTTGCAATGCTCAAGTCAATGGCACGCATCTCTGCCATTCTCAATAACGGTGACGAGGACGAATATCTTTCTCAGGCAGAGAAGATCAGAAAAGCTTTCAACGCTAAATTTCACAACGAAGACAAGCAGATTTATGAAACCTCCGTCTGGAATCCCAAGGGCAACAGAAGGCAGTACAGGCAGACTTCAAACCTCCTTCCCCTTTCCTTCGGAATGGTCGATGAAGAAAACAAGGCTGCAGTAATTAAAAATCTCGTTGATGATATCGTAACTCACGATTATCACCTCGATACAGGTTGTACGGGCACTAAGCATTTTCTTCCCGTGCTTTTCAACGCAGGATACGCTGATGTCGCCTATAAGGTACTTACGCAGACAACATATCCCGGTTGGGGATATTGGATTAAAAGCGGTTCTACGAGTGCGTGGGAAGCGTGGGAGCCATCCTCCCGTTCACTCGACCATTATTTCCTCGGCACATATGATGAGGCTCTCTTTTCGCACATCGCAGGCATCCGTGATATCAAGTCGGATCGTAGCCATGTCGTTC
>JAZORX010000045.1:0-3791 GCA_045656845.1 Acutalibacteraceae bacterium
GGTTGATATTTTAGTGTCTGAAAGTCTTATGCCCGAGGATTGCAAAATTCTCAGTCCGTCAGAGGTTCTCTTTGACCGTTTTAAACGCGAGTGTATCGCTCAGGCGTATCTCGATTATGAGAACGAGATAAACGAGCTTAAAAAAGCCCATACTGAAGAAAAACTCGCTCTCGGCGAAAAAATAAACGAGGCAAATAAACGCACAGAGAATGTTCTGAAAGAAAAGAATGAAGAGTTGGAGGCGCCTGAACTGGCACACAATATCGAAAATGGGAAGCTTAACAGTCAGATCGCTGAGCTGAATAAAGACCTTGCCTTCTATAAAGAAAAAGCAGATAAATGGGATATGGTAAACTTTGCTGTAAGCATTAAAAATCTGCCGACGCAGTCTTTGTTTGCAGGAGGTAGTGAAGATTTTTATCTGCCTATGCTTGATACATCTTCGATCACGGCCTTTTCGGCAAGCAACTTCAGCCAGAAGCTTAAAGGTGTAGGTCTGGATCTGTCTTCTGTAACATCGTTTGCTTCTGTTTTTTCAACGCATAAGGCGATCGAAACAATAGAGCTTAAAAACAGCGGAAATGTTACATCTTTTGCCAATCTTCTGGAAAGCTGTAAGTCTGTCAGGTCTATCACGATCGACAACTTAAAAAGCTGCCATTCTTTTGTGCGTTTTGCAAACGAGGCAACACAATTGCGTGAAGTGAATTTCGGAACCACAGTTGAAGCAGAAAATTATGAAAGAGCTTTTTGCAACTGTTTGGTTCTTAAAAATATCAACGGTACGCTGGATCTTAGATTTGCCTCGAATATTAATATGATGTTTACAAATTGCTACCACCTTGAAGAAGTACGGTTTGAAGAGGCTTCAATCGGTTCAAGTATAGATTTTCTCAGCTGCACAAGGCTTTCAAAAGAGAGTATGATCAGTGTTTTCAAAGGCCTGATGGATGGAGCGATATGTACACTTTCTCTTTCTTTATATGCTTTTGAAAATAATTTTTCGAAAGAGGAAAGAGCAGAATGGTCAGATTATATTACAAAAACAAAAGGCTGGGAGTTCAATATAGCTTAAAATAAGAATATTTTTCTGCCCTCTCTCATAGATTTTTAAAGAAAATTTAAAAAGAGAGGTTTTAATATGAGCATTGAGCTTACATCAAGAAACATCGGACTTGAAGAAATTTATTTTGATAATTTTGTTGAGCAGAGCGTTGAGAGTGATATAACCCTGCCTGACTATTGCCCTGATATAATGCGGATCATAAGATGCACTCTGTCAAATTCCGTAACAAACTCAAAGCTTATAGGGGACAGAGCGACGGCTGACGGCAACGCAAAAATCAGAATTGTTTATGCTGACGAAAAAAACAATGTCTTTTGCTACGACCAGGATTATCCTTTCTCGAAATATGCAGAGCTTAGTTCTGCCTTTGACAATGCGTTTTTATCCTGCAATGCAAAGACAGAATATGTTAATTGCAGAGCTGTGAATAAGAGGCGGATCGATGTCCGCGGAGCGATAAGTCTGCACTTCAGAGTTGTTGGCAACAAGAGCGTAAAACTTGTAAGTGATGCCTGTGGAGAAGGGGTGCAGCTGAAAAGAAAAGGTATCGACATTGATGATGTTGTGGCTGTTGCAACGAAAAGATTTGAAGTCCAGCAGGTAGAAAATGTCGGTGATACGAACGCAGGCATAGGTAAGATTGTTGATGCGTTTGTGTCACCAATACTCAACGAGAGTAAAATAATCAAGGGAAAGATTCTTCTTAAGGGAGAGCTTGCTGTCAGGGTTGTTTATTGTTCAGACAGCTCTGATAACGAAACCTGCACACTCTGCTGCAACATCCCTTTTAATGAAATTGTAGAGATTGCTTCTGTAACGGACGATTGTAAAGTGGATGTAAGATTGCTTGTGACCCGTGTTTCGGCAGAGCCTAAAACCGATAATGACGGTGAGTACCGTTATATGAACATAAATACAGAAATAACTGTGCAGGTAACTGCATATAAAAAGCAAAGCATCAGAGTGGTAACGGATGCTTATTCGACGGAAACGGAGATTGAAGCAGTATACACTCCGATGGAATTTTTGAAGTTTGAATCGTCTGTAAACGAAAGTATCATCTGCAAGCAGAGTCTTGATATTTCATCCCTGAATCCTAAGAAAATCTATGCGTTTTCGGTATCTGCACCGGAGAGCAGATGTGTTGCTGAAAAGGACAGAATTATCATAAAGGGAAAAGTTCCTGTTAATCTTATAGTGTTTGACAGCGACGGTGTTCCCGTGCTCTGCGAGAGGGAAGCTGATTTTGAGTTTTCTAAGCCGTTTGATGAGGCAGAAACACTCATCTGCAATCCGCAGGTAAATCCGGGAGGATGCTCCGTAACTCTGACGGGTGACGGCAAAGCGGATTTCAAGGCCGAGCTCTTTATAAACGGAGCGGTTTCAAAAAATGTTAAGGAGAAGGTTCTTACCTCGCTTGAGATTGAAGAAGGGAAGGGAAAGAAAGAAAAGAAGCCTTCAGTTGTAATATATTTTTGCTCGGGTGGAGAAAGTGTATGGGAAATAGCACGAAGATACAATACGACCGTTGAGGAAATAATGCAGGAAAACGACCTGAACGCAGATTTTCTCGAAAACAAGCGAATGCTGCTTATCCCCGTAAAATAATAGTTGCAAATTTTTCTCTTTAATGGTAAAATGAAAAAAGTGGAAAGTTCCACAATCACATTTTGAGGAGAATTAAAATTATGGCAACAAAAAATACCGAAAAGAAAGCTGTCAGCTTAAAGAATATCGATAGCGCAGCAGAAGAAAAAGGTTCACTTATCGTAACCATCTGGCAGTTTGTTAAGTTTATCGTTGTAAGCTTGCTTGCGATGCTTGTTCAGATCGCATTGACAAACCTTATTCCTTTGATTCCTGCAATCCAGGAGTTGTATGCTACTGAATTTAATTTCTTGGTGTTGAAGTATCCTGTTGCATATGATGATGTGACTGGTGCTCTTATAGCAGGTGGTCTCGGATATTGTATCACAGTTAATGTTGCAAATATCGTTGCTCAGATTGTTGCTTTCTTTGTTAATAAGGAAAAGACTTTCAACTCAGGTGCAAACATTGCAGTTGCTCTTCCGATTTACATAGCTTTCACAATCGCTCTTATTTTGTTCACAGCATGGCTTAATCCTACTCTTTTGAAATTGTTCCAGGGCATGGGTTGGTCTGATGCTCTTGCAAGTAATGCAGCAATGATGGTCTGCTCAGCTCTTCAGTTCTTCCTCTATTTCCCGGTAGACAAAATCCTCTTCCACAAGAAAAAGGAAGAAACAAAATAATAAAACAAAAACGAAACCGCTCGGATTACCGGGCGGTTTTTTCATGGGTGTTTCCGATACAGTGGTTATCGGCTCGTCGCAAAGCGTCGAACCCTACGAACCACGATTTGATCGACTCCGTAGGGGAGCATATTATGCTCCCGTAAAAATAACACATAATTGACGGGCAGATGATATCTGCCCCTACGAACACGACTTAAGATAAGCAAGTAGTGGACGGGTTTTCACATCCCGAAGAAAAAGCACAAATTTCGGTACGGGAAACCCGTATCTACAACCAAAGTTCTTTGATCGTGCGTAGGGCGGTGGCTTGCTGCCGCCGTTTAAATGTACAAATTCGGGTTTGTAGGGGTGTTTTGGCATGGTTTTAAATAGTGCATTGCCTCCCTTGCCTAAAGCGAGGTGGATTTTGCGCAGCAAAAGACGGAGGGATACTTTAAGAAAAAACATTG
>JAZORX010000046.1:0-5807 GCA_045656845.1 Acutalibacteraceae bacterium
AGCCGACAGAGGATGATGAGTCCGAGGATATGGACGAGGAAGCTGAACCCGAAATGTCTATGTAATCTGCAAAAGAAAAGCTGTGTAACTTGGTGCTAAAGTAGAAAAATCGGAAAAAGACTGGATTTACAAAACTTCTTGTGATATGGTATAATTAACCTAATACAAGGAGGGATTGCGATGAAAAAATCCTTACTGCTTCTGCTGTTGTGTGCAGGAATTCTGACCGGCTGTGGAAATCAGGCATTGCCTGCAGAACCGACGGAAACCTCGACGGTGAGTCAGACAACATCAGCCGTGCAGGCAGCAGAGCAAAGCACAACGACTACCACAACAATAACCGAAGGGATACCCGAAGTCACTGAAACTTGTTCGGAAGTGATCTCATCGGTTACAACGGTCACAGAAACCAATACAGCGACGGAAGAAATTCCGAATGATACCGAAAGCATCACAACCACAGCTTCTGTGCAGGAGGAAGAAATGCCTGCTGTACAAAGCACAACCACCAAGGCTGATGATGTCGAAGCAACGGTAACGACAAAGGTTACTGTTACGACAAAAACTACTACCTCTGCGAAGGTAACGACTACAACAACCACAAGGGTAACCACTACAACCAAAGCCACCACTACCACAAAGGCAACGACCACTGCTCCGATCCAAACCACAACAACCACGACCACTACCGACGGCGATGAATACTATCGTGAAGTCGGCAGAAATCTGAGCCATGACGGTACGGATTACGGAAAAGCAAAGGCTGTGTATGACTGGATGCGAGCAAACGGACAAGGCACCTGTGTCAACTACTCCTACCAGACATATCTGGTCTGCGAGGGAATCGGATTGGACTGCTACTGCTGCTGGACGGATGCAGGCATCTATGGTCATACGGCAAATGTGGTAAAAGTCAATGGTGTGTGGTTTGTGCTGGATACGCAGGCTGGTGGATTTTTAGATTACAACTATGGATTTACAGAGGTCATAGACAAGTATGAAAATCTTGTTGCAGACGGCAGCATGATCAGCGATTACAGCTATGAAGAATTATACGGATAAAGCGAAAGAGTCGAGAAATCGGCTCTTTTCTTTTGCTCAAATGAAAAAGGAGTGATGCGTGAATGTTCAAAAACAACAGAATCATCAAGAAGCTCAGCGCAGGGTTTATGGCAGGACTCTGTGCTTTTTCTATGCTCGGAACGAATCTGAGCAGTACAATTCCTGCCAATGCCGCAAATGTTTCTACCACCGAAAATGCGGCATTTCCGTCCGCTAACAAGGTTATCGCTCAGGCGGCAACGCTGCTTGGCACACCGTATAACTTTGGTTTCAAGGGCTTTACAGGTGTCTACTATCAGGACAGTTACAAGGCTCTGGATCTGGATTTTGTCCGTAATCAGGGACTTGACTGTTCGGGACTTGTGTACTACACCCTTACCCACCTTGGCTACAAGACTTCCGGATTCAGCTGGAACAACCCTGTTCCCGTAGATACGACGCATTGGCTTACAGTCAATGATAACTGTACCATCAGCTATGGTGGTGTGACATCCAAAATCGACGTGGAAAAGAAGAAAATCAGCACAGAAGAACGTCCCTATTGGGAATGTGCTGATGGATCTACAATCACCCCCGGTTCTGTTGTCGTAGCAGAAATGCCTGACAGCATTGACCACGCATGGATCTATATGGGTGAATTTGACTCCAGAGCTGATGTGGTAACTTACCTCAAGAATATCGGCGTGGATGAATCACTCATTACAGACGCAACAGTTGGTAACGGCAGCGGTGACGGCGGCAAGCACTGGCGTATTGAGTCCAACGGCTCTCAGGGTGTTGTCATCAACAACAATACAGACGGCAAAAAGGCATCTGTCATGAATATGTATGCTTACCGCATCACGCAGGCAGATGTAACTTTTGAGATTACAAAGGTTCTCAAGTCTGACAACAAGGTTGTTATCAACGGCACAAGCCCGATTGACGGTACAAAGGCCGTCTATGGCGTGTATACGGACAAGGCTTGTACTGACAAGGTCGGCGAGATTACCATCGGCACGGATGGTGTCGGTTCTATTGAGCTTCCCAACCGCCAGTACTACGTCAAGGAAATCTCTGCTCCGACTGGCTACAGCATTTCTGAAGAAG
Source organism: Acutalibacteraceae bacterium (assembly GCA_045656845.1). Taxonomy (GTDB): domain Bacteria; phylum Bacillota; class Clostridia; order Oscillospirales; family Acutalibacteraceae; genus CAG-488. The sequence continues at coordinate 2,152 of JAZORX010000046.1, forward strand.
TATTCGCACTGAATGCAAATCAGAGTGTGTTTGTAACGGAGGATTTTCTTAAGGGTACAATCCGTATCAACAAAACTGCTGAGGATGGTATCATTGCCAATAGAGAATTCAAGGTGTCGTGGACAGAGAATGGCAAAGAACGCTCTGAAACTGAAATTACCGATTCAAATGGTATTGCAGAATTCAAGGGACTGAATGTTTATGACATTACAGGAAAGAATGTTATTTCTTACACCATCAGCGAAATCAACGTCGATACCCGTTACGAAATCCCGAAGGCACAGAACGTAACGCTCACAAGCGGTTCTGTAGATCTTACAGTCACAGCAAACTTCGTAAACGAGCTGAAAACAGGTAGTATTCGCATCAATAAGCAGTCTGAGGATGGTCAGAACGGCGACAGAACCTTCACGATTACAGGTAACGGCGAAACCTACACCATCACAACTGGTGCAGACGGTATTGCAATTCTTTCGGACATTCCTGTGTACAACAGCGAAAACGAAAAGATTGAGTATACCATTTCTGAGAAGGATGTTCCCATCCGCTATGTAACACCTGCCAATCAGACAACAACTCTCACAGCGGATGCAACTGTAGATGTAACCTTTGAGAATATCCTCAAGAAGTTTACAGTGGAGGTTGTGAAGAAGGACATCGAAAATGGCACGGCACAGGGCGATGCAAGCCTTGCAGGTGCGGTTTATGGCATCTACAATGGTGATGAACTCATCGACACTTATACTACAAACGAAAACGGCAGCTTCACTACACATGAATTTAAGTGCGGCGAAAACTGGACAATCAAGGAACTGACTCCTTCCGAGGGTTATCTCCTCGACCCCACTGTATACGAAGTAGGAGCAGAGGAAAAGAACTACACCATCGAGAACAACGTAGTCAGCATGACGGTCTACGAAACACCTGTCAAAGGTAAGGTTTCTATCATTAAGCACAGCGATGACGGCTCAACAGGCATCGAAACTCCCGAAGTCGGTGCAGAGTTTGAGGTATATCTCAAGTCCGCAGGCAGTTATGCAGAAGCAAAGGAATCTGAAAGAGATTACCTTGTATGCGACGAGAACGGCTTTGCACAGACCAAAATGCTTCCTTATGGCGTGTATGTCGTACACCAGACAGTCGGCTGGGAGAACACCGAGTGGGTGGATGATTTTGAGGTCAATGTGTGCGGAAACGAGGAGGATTATTTCTATATCATCAACGACGCAGTCCTCACTTCCTATGTGAAGATTGTGAAGAAGGACGCAGAAACAGGCAATGTCATTCCTGTGGCAGGCATCGGCTTCAAGGTGTGGAACTGTGACACTGAGAGCTATGTTGTTCAGACTGTAAACTATCCGACACCTGCGGATATTGACACATTCTATACTGACGAAACAGGTACTCTTATGCTCCCGAATGAGCTTGTCTACGGCAATTATGAGCTTCACGAGGTACAGTCCGCAAACGGATATGTTCTCGACAGCACGCCTGTACCTTTCACTATTGATGGTACAGTAGATACTGTTACAGTAGAAAAGACCAACAAGCCTCAGAAGGGCAAGATTTCTGTACAGAAGTCGGGTGAAATCTTTGTATCTGTAAATGAGAATGACGGCAAATATACTCCTGTATTCAAGGAAACAGGTCTTGCAGGTGCAGTGTTTGAAATCACGGCTGCAGAGGATATTGTAACCGCTGACGGTACAATCCGTGCAAAGAAGGGTGACATTGTTGCAACCGTTACAACCGATGAAAACGGATATGCAGAGAGTGATCTGCTCTATCTTGGCAAGTATGAAATTGCAGAGGTTGCTGCACCGTTTGGCTATGTGAAAAACGACACAATTCAGACAGTTGAACTGACCTATGCAGGACAGGAAATCGAGGTGAGAGATACGGTGAATCAGACATTTGTGAATGACTATCAGGAGGTAGATATTACACTCTCCAAGTTTATGGAGTATGATGAGCTTTTCGGGCTTGGCGAGAATGAGGAATACCGCTTTGTCCGCTTCGGACTGTTTGCAGATGAAGTCATCACTGCGGTAGACGGCACTACCATTCCCGAAAACGGCATGATCGCAGAGGTATCTCTCGTCGAGGATATGACCGCAAAATTCAATGCACAGCTTCCGTTTGGTCGCTACTATGTGCAGGAAATCGCAACCGACGAACACTATATGCTCAACGGCGAGAAGTATCTCGTGAACTTCGAGTATATGGGGCAGGAAGTAACAACTGTCTCCTTTGACTGCGGCACATTCGAAAACAATCTCAAGCGTGGCAACGCTAATGGCTACAAGGTAAACGAGGACGACAAACCCCTTGCAAATGCACTCTTTGGACTCTTTGCAGTAGATACTACTGTGTTTACAACCAATACTGCCATTGTGACTGCTGTCTCCGATGAAACAGGTTATTTTGAGTTCACAGAAATTCCTTATGGTGAGTATGTGATCTGTGAGATTCAGGCTCCAGACGGATATATTCTCTCGGATAAGCAGTATCCTGTAACAATTAGTGAGGACGGCGATACTGTTGAAATTACAGCCGAAAACAAGACAATTACCGTAGAAATAAGCAAGCAGGACATCTATGGCGAGGAACTTGCAGGTGCAGAAATGCAGCTTATTGACTCTGAGGGTAATGTTGTGGACGAGTGGACATCCGATGGTACAAATCATGTCGTAACTGAACTTCCTGTGGGCAAGTATGTGCTTAAGGAAATCACTGCTCCCGATGGTTATGTTATTGCAACAGATATCAGTTTTGAAGTATTCACAGACGGCTCTGCAATCGTTGAAAATGTAGACGCAACAGCAGTTACCGAGGCCGGACATCCCCTCATCGTAATGGTGGACAACACCACAAAGGTGGAAATCAGCAAGCGTGATATTACAAACGACAATGAGCTTGCAGGTGCGACACTCCAGATCATTGACGATAAGTGTAATGTGGTAGAAGAATGGGTATCTGTGGATAAGCCCCACTATATCGAGGCAAAGCTCATTGCGGGCAAGACCTATACACTCACAGAAACGGCAGCACCCGATGGATATTCTATCGCAAACTCCATTGATTTCACGGTCAATGCAGACGGTACGGTAACACCTGTTGTGATGTATGATGAACCTGTTCCCGATACTCCCGACATCCCCACAGGCGATACCACAAGCAGACTGCCCGGAATTCTGATGATTGCGGCAGGTCTTGTAATGCTTCTCATTGCAGGAATGGGCAGAAAGAAAAAGGACGAGTCTGACGATTATGCAGCACTCTGTCCCGACTTTATTGAAACGGAGGAGGAATAACGTATGAAAAAGAAAACTATTCGCATTCTGGCGGTTGCTTCGGCAGCCGCCCTCCTTTTGGGAGGAGCATATCTGCTCACAAGAGATGACATTGCACAGAAAATTGCAGAGAATGATCTGACACCGTATATGCCGTCTGTTCTTACACAGGAGGCCTTGGGATATTCTAAAGAAGGTCTGTCATCTGAAAATACTACTGTTACAACTGCGAAAAAGTCTGGTATTGAGGCAGGATTTACCGTTGAAACTGTGAATACGGAAGTAACCACTGCCACGCAGACGGTTCTCTCCAAGGATGTAATTGAGGATCTGAAAGATCAGGCAAAGGAACTGCAGGAAACC
>JAZORX010000047.1:0-3871 GCA_045656845.1 Acutalibacteraceae bacterium
TATCGAGCCATATTCTGAAGAAGAAATCAAAAGTTTCATCGAAAAAGCAAAGGCAGAAATTCCGAAACGTGTTGAATTTTATGACGATAAAATCGGTGTAACATACAACAGAATTACAATCCGATGTCAGCATACCCGTTGGGGAAGTTGCTCGTCAAAAGGCAATCTGAATTTTAATTGTCTGCTTATTTTGCTTCCCGATGAAATTATCGACAGCGTTATTGTTCACGAACTATGCCACAGAAAGCAGATGAATCACTCCGCAAAATTCTATGCGGAAATAGAGAAAGTTTTTCCCGATTATAACCGTTGCCGTCAATGGCTTAAACAAAACGGAAATAAATATATGAGCCGAATTCCAACATGAAAATTATGGGACTTCGGCTCTTGTGCTTGGAAAAGGCGGAAAAGCACTTAATCAGAACGGTTTGATTTACATATGGATACCAACATTGAAAATTTGTTATTTACCCGTTACATCGGCAAGAAAGAGCGTATGGCAGGCAACAGAACAAAAGGACCTAAAAAGAGAGCAGGACAGAATGATGCAGATTTTATAAAAGCATTCAATTTGTGCCTTGACAGTATATGAGCTATAGCAAAGGCAGGGATTTCTCCCTGCCTTAATTTTATACGTAAACTATTTCATTGAGGATGATTTCATCAATTGCGTTGGTAATGTTATTTATTCTTCGGTAATGCCGTATCTTTCTGAGTAGGAGAGAAGGAGAGTATCGAAGCGAGCGTTGCTTTATTGTCAATTTCATGGAGATGGTCATGGTCTCTTTTTCAATGTAATGGGCAGAGGGAATATCCGAACATACAAAACTAAAGAATCTTATCACTATGTTGACAACTGCAGAATAAATTTCTATAATATAATTATAAAATAATCTTAAAGGAGATTTTGTATGCAGGAAATAAAAGTGAACCCGAATGCGGATAAAAAGCACGTCAAAACAGGCGAATTTGTAATGTATCTTATGGGTGTGTTTTTTTACACGACAATGACAGGTATGGTTGCAGGTAACAGAAACGCATATCTCGTTAACGTTTTAAGACTTCCCGAAGAACAGACTTCGCTTTTCAATGTTTTAACAGCGGTAATTCCGTTTGTTCTCAATTTCTTTATAGTTATGTATATTGACGGCAGAAAAATGGGTAAAAGCGGTAAATTCAGACCTATTGCAATGCTTGTTGCAGTTCCTATGGCAGTGGTTATGATGCTCTCATTTTGGGTTCCGCAGGGTCTTTCGGGCACAATACTTATGATTTATGTTGTTACCCTTGCAGTTCTCTGGAGTGTTCTCGGAACATTCGGTAACTCTATAAATATGATTGCAAACGTAATGACTCCAAACCTCAAAGAGCGTGACCAGGTTCTTTCTTTCCGTTCAATTTCAAGTGCTGTCGGTAACTCCGCACCGGTTGTTATTGTTCTTGTTATAGGTCTTATCTGGAACAAGGATAACCCTGCTCTTATCGAAGCCGTTACGGGAACAAGCATCAGAAGTGTTGAAGGCTTGCAGTACATAATCTCGGCTGCTCTTTGCGGTGTTGTCGGCATCATCACCGTTCTTCTCGGTATGAAAATGACCCGTGAAAGGACAGCATATACCGCTGAAAAGAAAAATCCCCTTATTGGTTTTGTTGATATCATCAAAAACAAATATGCTTGGACAATTATCGGCTCAGAATTCTTGAAGAGCTTCCGCGGCGTTTCAACATATATGGAAGTATTTATTGCTGCAGCTGTTCTCGGCGATATTTCAAAGAAAATCCTTTTTGTTCTTCCTGTAGGTATAGGCACGGCTGTCGGCATGCTCGTTATCAACTTTCTGCTCAAAAAGTTTGATGCAAGGCAGCTTTATATTGCAAGCGGTATTTATTCGCTCTGTGCAAACTGCATTGCGTTCGGTGTCGGTTATGCTTATTTCAAAAGCGGCAGTGCAATTTTGCAGATTGTTTTCATCGTATTCCTTTTTCTTATCGGTCTTCAGTTCGGCGCTTCAAATCTTTTGCCCTCAATGTTCCAGGCGGATGTTCTTGAAGATATTGAGGTTAAAACAGGCAAGCGATTTGATGCTTCATTCCCGTTTGTTATCGGCATAGGCACGCTCATAAGCGGAACAATCGCAAGCGCAATTGCACCGATTCTGCTTTACGGCGAAGGTTCAATTATTGGCTACATTCAGCCCACAGACCTTATGCCCACTCCTGTTCAGAGCCTGGATACTAAGGTCACATTGCTGTTCTTCTACACGATTGTTCACGGCCTTATGATGTTCCTTGCAGGTGTCCCGTTCTTCTTCTATAAGCTTACGGGTAAAACTAAAGAAGAAATTCATGAAAAAGTTCTTGCAACCCGTGCAAAGAACGAGAAACAGTAATATATAAATTTAAACAGCAGGTTTCATCACACGATGTTACCTGCTGTTAATTTTAATTTATGCTCCCTTTTTAATGAGTACTCATCCACCACTCTGTGTAGGCATCGGGATAATTGGTTTTGAATCCGGCTACGCCCATATCGCATATCTGTTGCCACCACTTGGGGTAATCGCCGAGATTTGAAAATACTTTGATTCACATTGACTCAAACATATCCACATCTTCTTTGGTGAACGCTTCGTTATTGAGGACCACTTCCCATCGCCCGAGAAGAATATATATCTTGAAATATTAGGCGATTTTGCAAGAATTCATCCATACGAGGGCACATACCCTTGCACTTGAATTCAACCTCAACGGTCTATAATAAGCTGTTCAGACATCGTTTTGTTTTTTGCCAAGCTGATAGAACGCTACTGCAGAAGCGGCAGCAACATTCAGCGAATCAACACCGTGATACATAGGTATTTTTACTGTAAAATCGCAGTCAGATATGGTTTGATCAGAAAGACCATCGCCCTCTGTTCCCATAATTATGGCAAGTTTCTTTTCATCTGTCAGCCTGGAGTCATTGATAGAAAGAGAATTATCCTTAAGTGCCATAGCTACGGTTTTAAACCCGAGAGTCTTTATTTCATCAAGACTGTCGTCAGCCGAAAACGTCCATTCAATCTGAAACACGGTGCCCATACTGACTCTTGCGGCACGTCTGTACAGAGGATCAGAACATCCGGGAGTGAGTATTACAGCATCCATTCCAAGTGCCGCAGCTGAGCGGATTATGGCACCTACATTCGTCGGGTTCATAACCTTATCCAGTATAACTATTCTTCTTTTGTTTTCACAGATTTTTCTTACATCAGGCAGTGGCTTTCGTTTCATAGCGCACAGCATACCTCTTGTAAGCTTGAAGCCGGTAAGCTGCGTCAGAATATCAAATTCGGCACAAAAAACAGGCACGTCTTTTATTCTTGCAAGAATTTGTTTGCCTTCACCGTCAATATGCCTTTTTTCCATAAGACAAGAAACAGGTTCGTATCCTGCATCAAGAGCCCGTTCAATAACCTTTGGGCTTTCTGCTATAAACAAGCCTTTTTCAGGAAACTCTCTGTTTAACAGCTGAACCTCGGTTAACCGTGCATATACATCCAGTTCGGGAGCAAGAAAATCTGTTATTTCTATAATTCTATTCATGCTGTTCACCATCAGACAAATTAAAATTTATTTGCTTTTTCTGCGAGTTAATATTTGTATAATTGCACCAAAAAGCAAACCAATCGTTGACACTACAAAATACCATACAGAATGTATCAGCGCTGACTCGTTGTAATGAATAAATACAGAAGGTATGAAAAGCACAGCAATAACAACGGGATAGAGATACTTGATTTTCTTGTTTGACAAAACTCCCAAAGCTGCCGATAGCAACATAGTTGTCAAAAAAATCAGAAATACCATTCCCATTGCATCTGAAGGTCCC
>JAZORX010000048.1:0-3369 GCA_045656845.1 Acutalibacteraceae bacterium
ATACAAACAATCAATACGAAAGCCGGACAGAATCACCGAGCTTGTTGAAACAAAAATCATTGAAAACGGTGCTGCAAGATGTACTATTCAGGTTATCCAGAAATGCGATGACTCTGTTTTCAGAAATAATATTTCATTGTCATCGGGTTCTGACCTTGTTGAGGTACAATGCGAATTTGAATGGAACAATCAGCGTTCACTTTGTAAAAATGTGTTCAGCTTCAACTGTTCAAATAATGAGGCAACCTTTGACTTGGGTCTTGGTGCAATCAGACGAGGAAATGCCAATGAGAAAATTTATGAGGTACCTGCACAAAAATGGGTTGCTTTAACTGATAAGAGTGAAGAGTACGGAGCTTCTGTTATCAGCGACTGTAAATACGGTTGGGATAAATTTGATGATAACACACTAAGACTTACCGTAGTGCATACGCCCCTTAACAATTCCCGACCTCAGGCTATGCAGAGTATGCTCGATTTAGGTCTTAACCGATACGGATATGCTATCTGCGGATATAAGGGTACAGATTTTACAAGACTACAGGCTTCTGCCCGTGAATTCAATGCACCTATGTCTGCATTTGTTACAGATAAGCATCCCGGTATTCTCGGCAGCACATACAGCTTTGTAAAGCTTTCCGATGAAGGCATCATTATCCGTGCTGTTAAAAAAGCCGAACACAGTAACGAAATTGTTGTAAGAGTAAACGAGGGTATCAACCGTTCTCACGAAGGTATCAGACTTTCACTCGGAAGCGGTATAGTATCTGCTCGTGAAATTTATGCTTCCGAAGAGCATATTGCAGAAATGGCGGTTACTGATAAATGTCTTGTTTTCGATATGAAGCCTTATGAGGTCAGAAGCTTTGCACTGACTCTTGAAGCATCAAGCTACAGTGCTGAAAAAATCAAGCAAAGCCCCGTCATTCTCCCCTATAACATAAAAGCAATAACTGAAAACAACTCACATGTCAAGGGTATCGGCAGTAAAGGCTACTCAATTCCTGCTGAGATAATACCCGACACAATAACAAGCGGCGGTGTTGATTTTACAATAAATAAGGGGGATTTCGATTCTGTTCTGTCTGACGGTCAGAAAATCGCTTTGAATGACGAATATAACAAAATCAGATTCCTTTGTGCAAGCCTTAACGGTGATAAGGATTTCATCTTTAAGCTTGACGACAAGGCTGTAAACATCAGAATAAGCGATATAGAAGAACGTCCCTTTGCCTGGGATTTATACAGTATGAAGCGTACTGCAAAAATCAAGACAGACATACTTGGTTGGGAATGTACTCACACTCATTCTGCAAAGGGTGACGATTATGCACACCAGCTGTTCTTGTTTGAATACGAAATATCCACAGACACAGCAAAAGAGATAACCTTACCGAAGGATAAGGATTTGTTTATTCTGTCAGCAACTGAAATTAAAGCTCCCTGTGAATGCAAATGCGTAACCGAGCTTTATGACAGAGTAAAGAAAAGAAAATTTGACTTTAAGATTAAAGGATTAAAATCAAAGCTTAATTTCGCTTACAGAAAAGTTACAAGCTATGTCTGGAAAATTGACGATATAGGAAGGATTATGTATGTATATTTTAGGCATTGACATCGGTGGTACAAAGTGTGCAGCTGTTACCGCTGAATATACAGACGGTAATATCACTCTGATAAAAAAAGAAAAGTGTGCTACTGACCTGAAAATATCACCGACTGAAATGATACAAAAGCTCTTTACATTGGCTGACAGTATTCTTGATAAAAAGCCTGATGCTATCGGCATTTCCTGCGGCGGACCCCTTGACTCAAAAAAAGGCATCATAATGAGTCCGCCAAATCTATCCGGTTGGGATAATGTAGAGATAGCCAGACTTTTTAATGAGCGTTACGGTGTAAAGACCGTACTGCAGAATGATGCCAACGCCTGTGCAATGGCTGAATGGAAATTCGGTGCAGGCAAGGGCTGTGACAATATGATTTTTCTCACCTTCGGCACAGGACTTGGTGCGGGACTTATACTCGGCGGCAGATTGTACAGCGGTACAAATGACAACGCAGGCGAGGTGGGACATATCCGTCTTGATAAATTCGGTCCCGTAGGATATGGAAAATCAGGCTCATTTGAAGGCTTCTGCAGCGGTGGCGGTATTGCACAGTTAGGCTATATAAAAGCCTTGGAAAAAGTGCAAAGCGGCACTTATCCTGCATACTTTACAAAAAATATGACCTCAGCAGATATTACCGCTAAATCCATAGCCGAGGCGGCTGACAAGGGTGACGAAACAGCTATTGAGGTTTACAGAATCTGCGGTGAATATTTAGGTCGTGGACTGTCAATTCTTGTTGATATTCTTAATCCTCAGGCAATTGTTCTCGGCAGTATTTTCACCCGTTCAAAGCATCTTCTTTTAGACAGTATGAAGCAAGCAATTGAAAAAGAGGCTTTGCCTTGCTCAGTCGGCTGCTGTCAGATTTTATCGGCTGAATTAGGTGAAAGCATCGGCGACTATGCCGCTATAGCTACAGCTCTGGAGGAATAACATGTTAAATGAATTGATTGAAAGATATCCTGTTTTAAGCGAAATCAAAGACGATATTACAAAGGCAACCAAAGAAATGATTACCTGTTACGAAAGCGGCGGCAAGGTGCTTCTTTGCGGTAACGGCGGAAGCTGTGCCGACTGTGACCATATTGCAGGCGAGCTGATGAAGGGCTTTTTGAAAAAGCGACTTTTGAGTTCCGCCCAAAAAGAAGAATTAAGAACTAATATGCCTTCTCTTGATGATGAGCTTCTTTCAAAGCTTCAATGTGGCTTACCTGCAATTTCTCTGCCTTCAATGACGGCTCCGAACAGTGCCTTCTCTAATGACGTTAACCCGGATCTGATTTATGCACAGGGAGTTTTAGCTTTGGGAAAAACAGGCGATGTTCTGATTGGAATAAGTACATCCGGAAACTCAAAAAATGTGTGTGCCGCTGCAAAAACTGCTAAGGCTACAGGCTGCAAGGTTATCGGTTTGACAGGCTGTAAAGGCGGAGAACTGAAAGAATATGCTGATGTATGTATTTGTGTACCTGAATCAGAAACATTTAAAATTCAGGAGCTGCATCTGCCTGTGTATCACTGCATCTGTGCAATGATTGAAGAACATTTTTTCAAATAAGCTAAAAAGAAATATAATGATTATAATATTAAGCTCTCTGTTTCGGGTTGTATGTACCTAATTGATATATATGAGATGCTTATTGAATCGTATTATATTTACATCGAAGTACAAATAAATGGACTCTATGTTCACACAGTGTCTTTTGTATTAAACCCCCTCACAATTCACATAAAAAATATAGACACATCATCTGAG
>JAZORX010000049.1:0-11580 GCA_045656845.1 Acutalibacteraceae bacterium
GAATTCAGGGGCAAGGCTGACTTCGTTGAGGTTGTGCGGTGTAAGGATTGTAAGTATTGGAAACGGATTGCGTTCGACAATATTTTTGAGTGCGATTTCGGAATTTGCCATAATCCTTACGATGAAACAGAAAAGGAAACCATTGAAAGGGATTATTGCTCTGACGGAGAACGGAAAGAAGGACGAAGCAATGAATAAATGTGACAATTGCAAGTGCAACAAGGTTTGTGACCACAACACATTCGGGTTTGAGAATTGCGATAACTACATTTCGGAAGATTGCGTTGAGGTGGTATATTGCAAGGATTGTATCTACGCAAGAGAGCTTGACAAGAATTGCGAAATCAACCGAGAGTACTACAAGCATTGTGCCTTGTGGCGAGGCGATGAAACGAAAAATGCATGGCACGAATATAAAAAATACTACAAGGACTACAGCCTTGTTGAAGCTTGGGGATATTGTTCCAATGGAGAACGGAAAGGTGGTGAAGCAGAATGAACATACTTATAACCATAGCCGTGCAGGTTGTATTCTACATCGTTGTTGCAGGTTTGTTTTACCACATCGGATACAAGAGGGGTACTGACACGATTGTTGAGTTGTGGCTTAAAGACAAGATATTATACAAGCTTAATCCTGAGCCGAAAAGCAAAATCGAGGAGGGCGAAAGCGATGATTAAGGACAGCGGACAGCGTAGAGAATTTGATACCGGGGCGAAGCGGGATATGGCTGAAGGTAAGGGTGATATGGTTTCATTACCGAACAATGCTATATTAAGGTTGAGCAAGCATTACGAAAACGGAGCGAAGAAATACGGTCGATGGAATTATACGAAAGGAATCCCGTTAAGTTCGTTCTTGGATTCTGCCTTGAGGCACATCTTCAAATACCTTGATGGGTGGGATGACGAGGACCATTTATCGGCGGCGGCTTTCAATATCTTAGGTGCGATGGAAATGGAAGCGAAGCATAAGGAATTGATTGATATTCCGAGCAGAGAAGGTAAGAATTGTTTTGAATATGACGAGGTGAAGAGTAATGAAGGTGATTAAACCATATGCCGAAATTATCGGTGACATTGATGGTGGCGAAGTGTTGAAGAAAATCGAGCGTATCGGGAGAGTCTGCTACAAGTCTGAGGGGCGTATCGGGGAAGATACGGCAGAGAAGCTTGTTGCGAATCTGATTAAGCGAGGTCATGAGGCTATGCTTGAGCATTATTCTGTGTCGGTTAGATTTGTTGTTGACAGAGGTGTATCGCACGAGATAGTCAGACATAGGGTTGCTTCCTTTGCTCAGGAGTCAACGAGGTATTGTAATTATGGAAAGGACGATTTCGGCAACGAGGTGACATTTATTTTGCCGAATTACCTTGAGGTTGGGACGAAGCCTTATCGGATATGGGCTAATTCAATGCAGGTTGCAGAGGACTCTTACTTTGCGCTGCTTGGAGAAGGACTTCCGCCTGAGCAGGCAAGGGCGGTGCTTCCGGTAAGTTTAAAAACGGAGATTGTTATGACGGCAAACCTTCGTGAATGGAGGCATTTCTTTAAGCTTCGAGCTGTGGGCGTTACGGGCAAGCCGCATCCTCAGATGCTTGAAGTGGCTGTTCCGCTGTTGGATTTGATAAAGAAAACAATTCCGATTGTATTTGATGATTTGGAAATGGAGGTGAAATGAATATGGAAAGAACGGTTACGTTTACGGTTGAGGTTACACAGATTGTTAAAGGCATTGAAACAGAATTCCTGATGACGGAATACAAGGGTATCATTGAGGACAAGCTCCGCAACAAGATGGAATTTGACAATGTACAAATCAGGGATTACAAGGTGTTTGAGACGGGAAATGATAAATAGTGCTTGTTACGGATGTGAAAAGCGGACGGTAGGGTGTCACGGGACTTGCGAATATTATCTTTCGTGGAAAGCGGAAAAGGATGCCATCCGAGATGATATCCGCAAGAAGCGGTCTGCGGATTATGCTATAGGGCAGATTCTCTATGGGCGTAGTGCGGAGCGCAGGCAGAAGTATTACCGTGAATGCCATTTCAGAGGAAGTGCCTTGCCGCGAAAAAAGAAATAAGGAGAAAAATATGTATATTGAATATTCGGTGATTGAATCGCTGCTTTTACATTTCATAATGACGGAATAGGGGTGGTCGTATATGTACTCAAGGAACAAACAGAGGGATTGGATTTCACGGGAGAAAAATCAATTGATTGACGGGGTATGTCTTAATCCTGCATATCAGACGGAAGAGTTTCGAGACAGACTCTTTCTGCTGATTTCGGCAACGGTAGCTGACGAGTATGTCGGTGCGGTCTTTTACGGGATGCTGACGAAGGATACCTTGACATCGGTGTCGATTAAGTTTAACGTTTCCGAGGCTTTACTCTCTAAACTTATTAAAGAGGTTAAAAAGAAGTGGGATGTAGCCTTCAGGGGTTGGAAGTTTGGTCCCGTCAGCGGGGAACAGCAAAATAAAGGGGAATAAAAAAGAAGCCTCCGGGGATTGTGTTTCCTCGGAGGTTGTTCTCTGTGTACCCTATTATTTAATTTGTACCCTATAAAGATATAATATATATTGTCGTGGTTTTTGGGGGATTTCTTATTTGTAGGATTTTATTGAGTCTGCAAAGGCAAGGTTGAAGCCTTCTTCGGGAGAATACTCTCCGTGCATAATGTCGTAGAATTCTATAAGGGCTTTGTCTGATGCGGACATTGATTGCCATTCCCTGTCGGCTGTGGCTTCGGCTTCTTCGTAGGTGTCAAAGATTTGCTCACCGTAGTCGTCAATGGTGTGGTAGGTGATTATGGCGTATTTCATATTAGTCTTCTTTCCGTATATCTTCGATGATAGCGTCAAAATCAGCGATGGTATATTCTTTGAATTCATAAGGGTTTTCTCCGTATTTGCGTTGGTCTAATTTGTACTGTACTCTGAGGATCATATTTTGGCTTTCAATAAATACCGCTTTTTCTTTTTCGTTCAAGGTTTCCTTTACCTTGTAGTCGGGGTATGTTATATCAAGGTCTGCACTTCTGTAGTACTGTTTGCCTTTGATTGTTACCGGGCGTAAAGGTAGATACACGAAACCGTGATTGATGTTCCCGACAAACATATATTTTATGGATTTTTTCATTTTCTTATTCTCCTTATTGTGTTTGAATTCATTATACAGAATTGTTTCGGGTTTGTCAAGGTCAAAATACGACTTCTTCAAATTCATCGCTTGCGTAATCGGGCATAATCTTGAGAAGCTTCTTAAGACTTGCCTTTGCTGCCGAGATGGAGTCAAAAAAGAGGTCTTTTGCTTTTTCGACGTCCTTCTGAACATCTGCTTCTGAAATCCAAAAAGTTCTGTGCTTGTTCCATCCGTTGACGAGGTAGTATATTCCTTCGTCTGAAGTGGACTTAATGGTGAATACCGTGTTTTCTTCTTTCCAAAGGTAAACATCAAAGTTTTCCTCGTTGTAGGAGTCCTCTCCCGGTGCCGTTGCGCACCATTCGGCGCAGGCTTTTGCTTTTTCTTCGGGGATGCCGTTTCTTGCAAGGACGAGATAAACGGCTTCGGGGAGTTGTTTGGGCGTTCTGTAACAGCTTTCGTAGTGGTGCGGTTTGTGGATTACGATTTCTACAAGTCTCTTTCTCATTTTTATTCTCCTTTTCTGCCGAGATATACCGCTCGGCTCGGTGTGTTGTTTTTTAAATTTCTTCGATGATTTCAACGGTGATGTAATCGTATTTGCTGATTGCGATGTCGTGCTTTATGCATCTTGCAAGGTAAAGCATTTTTGCCTCGTCTTCGCTTCTTGCGGTGTAAATCATACCGTCTATTATGCTTCCTGCATAGTTTCTTAATCTTACAACATAGTTTTTCATTTTCTTTACCGTCCTTTAATTTAATTCTGCAACGGGCTTGTGACCGTGCCGCCGCATTACCACGGGTTGCCCCGTGTCACTCTGCGTGAATTGTTTCAGATTATTCCGATATTCATCAAATACGACATTCCGTATAAGGTTCCGTAGAGGCTTCCTAACGCAATTGCGATTGGAAGGAAGAGTTTGTATTCACCGCTTTCAAAAAGGGCTTGTAGGGCTTCTCTGAAGGTCATAGGGGGGTCTCCTTTCAATATTTGCAGATGTCAATGACAAGTTTGCCTGACTTGGTGTAGTGGTAAGTAAAGGTGTACATATTGTTCTCCTTGTAGTCGATGTATCCACAGCAGGCGTTTGTTGCGGTCTTGCCAACGAGGATGTCACCGTTTGTGTCCTGAAGGACGAGAAGTCTTGAGGGGTTGCCGTAGATGGAGCAGCCATCGAACTGTGCCTTAAGCACCTTGAATGTTTTTGTGATTCTTGTCATTTTCTTATTCTCCTTTTCAATTAAGCTCTGAGTGCCGTAAGTCTCGCGGTGAGGTTTTCAAGGTTTTTCTTTAATTCACGGATAGCTTCATTTACTCTTGCGAT
Organism: Acutalibacteraceae bacterium; assembly: GCA_045656845.1. Lineage (GTDB taxonomy): Bacteria > Bacillota > Clostridia > Oscillospirales > Acutalibacteraceae > CAG-488. The sequence goes on from JAZORX010000049.1 coordinate 4,477, forward strand.
GTCGCTGTCGAGGTAGTTAAGGTCGAGTGCGTAATAACCGCCTGCTGAGGCTGCATATGCGTACTGATGGTTAAGTTCACCGAGACGTCTGCGAGATGCGATGAGGAGTCTGCTGGATGTGCGGTATTCCTTTTCAAGCATCTTGATTCTGCGGCGGTTTGCGATGGCTTTGATAGTCTTTCTGATGTTTTTCATTTTTGTTTGTCTCCTTTTTTAATATTCGCATTGTTTAAAATTGCCAATTTTTGGCAAAATTTCAAGTCGTTAACGAACTTATCGATTGCGTTCGTTCTTAACTTGTTGACACCATTATACACCACATTTCGGTGTTTGTCAATAGTTTTTCGGCAAAAATATACACTTTGTATAGGTGCACAAAAAGTCGCACGATATTTTGTTTATTTTGTACACTTGACTTCGGTGCATATATATGATATAATAATAATGAAAAAATACCGAAAGGAGAAAACTATGGCTATCAAATACAAGATAGATGTGCTTCAGGCGCTCAAAGAGGCGGGATACAGCTCTTATCGTATGCGGAAGGATAGGTTACTCGGGGAAAGTCAAATACAGCTTATTCGGAGCGGAAATGTCGTTTACGGTGATTGCCTAAACAAGATATGTGAGCTGTTGAGCTGTCAACCCGGTGATATCATCGAGTATGTTCCTGATGAGGACGACTGAATTAATATTTGAAATGGTCTCGGAGCGGTTATGCTGCTTCGGGGCTTTTCTTTTTATCCGCATCGAAATACCCTGTGTACCCTATTTTATTTATTTTTAACAAAAAATTATATTATATGGCTTTATTGATTTTTTCAAAATGAGTCGCATTTGCCTTGTCGGGCGTTCCGGTGGGGCTTTATTTTTTGCCGATTCGGGGACATCGGGTCTTGAATTGGCTGTTCCGCTTGCCGTTTCGGGGCGGTTTGCCTTGAATGGGCTTTATTTTTTTGCCTATTCAGGGCGAATGGTCCTTGAATGGGCTTTATTTTTTTGCCTTTTATTTGCACAATCTTACTTTCGGAGAAGAAAATACAAAATATTTTTGCACAAAAGTAAAATCGTGAATGAAAATGCAAATTTCTGTGGTAGCATTTTATGTAGAGGACATAGAAAAAATGAATGGAGGTGCGAAAAATGAAGAAAATTGAGGTTTCCGAGGAGGCTCTTGAGGCTTTCGTTGATGCGGTCGCTCACGGCTCAAAGCTGTATGAGGCTTATCTGATACACATTAACGGTGAGCTTACGAAACGTGTGGCAAATGACCGAGGCTCTGAATTGGCGAGAAAACCCGAGATTAAGGAACGAATTGAACGCAGGCGTAAGGAATTGGTGCTTGACTCCTTTGACAGCGATGCGATTGGGGCTGAAGAGCCTGTTACAAAGGAACGACTCATCCGAGACTGCGAATTTGTTATGCGAAAGGCGAAAATCTGCGTTGCGAAGAATGTCGAGGGTATCGGAGTCATCAATAAGGCTGCGGCAGATATCCTACTCAAGGCGATAGAAGTCAATGCAAAGCTTATCGGTGCTTATAACGATGACGAAAAGGTTGACAATACGGTTGTTGTTCAGCTTTCAAAGGAAGTTCAGGACCTTGCAAAGTGATGGTGATGTGATTGGAATTCAGACTTGATACGCCCAACCCGAAGCAGGTCGAGTTTATGCGATGTCAGAGGAAATATGTCGCATACGGTGGTGCGAGAGGTGGCGGAAAATCGTGGGCGCTCCGAAAGAAGCTGTGCTTAATGTGTCTTAATTACGATGGTCTTACGGTGCTTCTGCTCCGACGGTCTTACCCGGAATTAAGGGAAAACCATATCAAGCCGTTGATGATTGATTTGAAAGGTATCGCAACATATAGGGCTACGGACAAAACAATGGTGTTCCCGAATGGTAGCAGAATCTTGTTCGGGTATTGTGAAAACGAAACGGATGCGCTCCGCTATCAGGGTAACGAATACGACATTATCGCACTTGACGAAGCCACACAGTTCTCCGAGGCGATATTCAGTATGTTGAAGGCTTCTGTCAGAGGTGTCAACGGATTTCCGAAAAGGATGTATTTGACTTGTAATCCCGGTGGTGTTGGTCACGAATGGGTTAAGAGGCTGTTTGTTGATAGGGATTTCCGTGAGGGCGAAAAGTCCGAAGACTATGAGTTTATAAGGGCAACAGTTTTCGATAATCCCGTACTTATGGAGATGCAGCCCGAGTATGTCGATGACTTGAATTCGCTTCCCGAGGATTTGAGACGGGCTTGGCGAGACGGAGATTGGGATGTGTTTGCAGGTCAGTTCTTCCCCGAGTTCAGCAGAGACATTCATGTTTGCGAGCCTTTCCCCATACCCGACCATTGGAACAGATACAGGGCATTCGACTACGGTTTGGACAGACTCGCTTGCCTTTGGGTGGCTATCGGGACTGATGGCAAGGCTTATGTATATCGGGAATTGAATGTATCCGAAATGATTGTTTCCGATGCGGCGAAGAAGATAAACGAGCTTTCCGAGGGTGAGCTTTATTACTCGACTTTTATTCCTCCCGACTTATGGTCCCGTAGCAAGGACAGCGGAAAAAGTATTGCGGATTTGTTTATCGAACACGGCTTGACGGGTGTTGTTAAAGCTCCGAACAGCAGAGTTGACGGTTGGAGCAATGTTAAAGAATGGCTTAAGCCTTTACCGAGTGTTGACGGTGAAGGGATGACGGCTTATTTGCAGATATTCAGCAATTGTATTGAATTGATACGGAATGTTCCGAAGATACAACACGATGAAAAGAATCCTTGCGACTGTGCCACAGAGCCTCACGATATTACACATAACTTGGATGCGTTGCGGTATTTCTGTGCGGCTTATACATTGCGGTCGAAAGCTCCGAGCGATGAAAAGAGTTTTGTCGAAAAGCACAAGGAAAAGGTTTTGAAGGAAATGCGCCGGAGACAGAACACAAGAGGATTTTAAGGTGGTTTCGCCTTGAGATAGATTTTTTATAAAAGAAAGGAAGATGAGGTATGGCTTACAACACGAAGAAAATCAGACACGTTTGCTCCGTGAAGGGGTGCAGTAACAGAGATGTTGTTCTGATTGCAAGAAACGGTCACTTTGGTGGCGTTTATCTTTGCCGTGAATGTGCAAAGGCGGCTTTGGATGCATTGACTGAGAAGAAGCCTGCAAAGGCAAAGGTTGAGGAGGCTCCCGAAGCGGTTGAAGAAGCAAAGGTTGAGGAAGCTCCTAAATCGAAGAGACGGTCTATGGTAATTCCGAAGGACGGTGAATAAGGATGGCGTTTGCGTTGGTGCTGACGGGTGCTTGTCTTCTGCTGTCGATAAGCTTTAATTGTTTGCTTGTGCGGTCGATGTACAAGGAACACAAGGACGAGTGTATGCGACTTATGTGCAAGGATGCAAGTGAATACAAGGCGATGACAGATGCCACAGAAAGAGCTCCTACGGAATCTGCACATCAGAGGGCTGTTCGGGAATGGAGAGAGAAAGGTAAGCATTGATGAGGTGAGATGAATGTCTTTGATGGACGGAATAAAGAACGTCTTCGGGTTTGCTCGGGATGAGCCCGTTGACGATAACAAGGCACTTGGTGTGAATCCCGATGGAACGACTCTTTATAAGGACACCCTTATCGGGATGGTTGAGGACAGACTTGGCGAGGCGAAGAAGGAAAGACACGCATGGGAGCTTCAGTGGGAGCTGAATTCCAATTTCCTTTGCGGTAATCAGTTTGTTGACATTAACACATATAGCGGAAAGATTGAGGAATATTCAAAGCCTCACGATTACGAGGAGCGAGAAGCCTACAATCAGATTGAGCCTTTATATGAAACAAGAATTGCTAACCTTGAGACCATCACCTATGCGATGACGGTTAGACCCGCTACCGATGAGCTTATCGACATACAGAAAGCGAGAGTATCAACGGCACTTCTTCGGCACTTGCAGGTGGTTTCCGATTTTGACCTGAAGATGCATTCGGTGATAACTCTTGCGGAGCTTTGCGGTACGGCGTTTATCCTCTCTTGGTGGGACGGTAACAAAGGCGATGTTATGGGACAGCAGACTATTGTTAAGGTTGGCGAGAATGGTGAAGAGGTTGTGACGGGTCCCGTTATGTCGGGCGATGTTGATTACGGTGTGATTACTCCGTATGAGGTGTATCCCGAAAGCTGTTACAAGGAGAATATTGCTGACCAGAGGTACATCATTCTTGAGCAGGTGTTGTCTGTTGGTGAGATATATGACAGATACGGCATTAAGGTTGACGGTGCTGATATTGATACCTTCTCGGTCTGCCCTACTCCGAATCTTGGCGGTTACGGATATGAGGCGACTATTATGGGCAATGGTCATGTGTCTACTCCCGATGCGGCAAAGCTGATTACATACTTTGAAAAGCCTTCAAGGGATTATCCGAGTGGCAGAACGGTGGTGTACTGTCAGGACAAGCTGATTTATTACGGCAGTCTTCCCGGTGGAGAGTATCCGCTTATTGCCGTTAAATCAAAGGTTGTTTCGGGCAGGTTCTTCGGCAGGTCGGTGATTGAAAGTCTTATCCCGCTTCAGAGAAAATACAACGGTGTCAAGAATCGAATTATGAACTACATTCACACCATTTCAACCAATGGCTATATCGTTGAAGAAGGTGCTATTGATATGGACGAATATGAGGAAAACGGCTCTGCACCGGGCTCGTTGCTGTCGTACAAGAAGGGATATGCGACTCCCGTTCCGAAGCAGAACGTATCGCTTCCTGCAACGGTACATCAGACATATCAGGATTTGCGTACCGAGATGGAATATGTTGCAGGCGTTTCACAGCTTATGGTTTCGGGTAATCCCCGAAGCGGTGTTGACAGCGGTGTTGCGATGCAGACTCTTCGTGATATCGATAATACAAGACTTGCGTTGACGGGTAACAACATCAGAGATGCTGTGCTTGATTTGGCAAAGCTTTGGATATCCATTATGAGAAGGAATGTCACGGGGCAGAGAGCTTGTATGGCGATGGGTGCGAATGATGTCGGTGATGTGATTGCTTGGTGTCGTGATGACCTTAACAGTACCGATATTGTTTATACCACGGAAAACGAGCTTGTACTGTCACCCGAATCGAAGAAGGCTTCCTTTATTCAGGCGTTTCAGATGGGTGCGTTTGTCAACGAGCAGGGTGTTCTTGACAGGCGTACAAAGAGAAAGCTTGCGGAGGCTTTTGATATTAACGATTTCTCGGATGTTGTCGGTAATGCGGAGCTTCAGGAGAAGTATGCAAGTCGTGAAAATTCTCTTGCGAGGGAAGGCATTATGCCCGAGGTTAACAGCTATGACGACCACGAGATACACATTGACGAGCATATGCGTTTTGTGCTTCAGGCAGAGTTCTTGATGTTTAAGAAGTCATATCCCGAAAAGGTGGAATACTTCCTGAATCATATTGAACAGCACAAGGCAATTATTGCGCAGAATATACAGAATCAGCAGATGCAGGCTATGCAGATGCAAGCTATGAGCAAAGGAGGAATGTAAAAAAATGGATGAGAATGAAATGATTGAACAGCAGACAAGTGAAGAGGCGGTAAACAATGAGCCTATGACACTTGATGAAGCTCTTGCGGCGGCGAGGGCAGAGGTTGAAGCAAGGGAAAGTGCTCCCGAAGAAGCACCTGCGGAAGAAGCTGTTCCCGAAACGGAAGCGGTAGCGGAAGAGCAGGCGGTTGTCGAAGAGGCAAATGCGCCTACGGAAGTACCCATTCAGGGGAATGTAGCTCCGCAGAATGATGCTATGTATCAGCAGTTGCAGGCACAGAATCAGCAACTTATGCAACAGATGCAGATGATGCAACAGCAGATGCAACAGCAGATGCAACAGATGGCACAGCAGACACAGGCGGTTAACAGAAGCACAGCCGAAGAGGTTGTTTCCGCTGTTATGACTCCGCCTACATTTGATATTTCCTCGATTATGTATGCTTCGGAGGAAGAGCAGAGAGAGGCAACGCAGAAGTTTGTTGACGATACGATGCAGTACACAAGGGGAAAGATTATGGAAGAGCTTGCACCTATGGTGAATGACTTCCGTGCGAGAGAGGCTGATGTACAGAGGCGTAATGTCAAGGATGCGTACAGAAGCAACAATCAGTATGCGGGATTTCAGGACAGAGAGCCTTGGATGGAGCAGATTATCGAGAAGAATCCCGAGCTTAAACAGCTTCCTCTCAACAAACAGTATGAGATTGCGTACCTTATCACACAGGGTGTTGATGCGGTTAAGGCGAGAGATAATCCTCCTCCCGCACCTGCTCCGAAGTCTATGGATGAACAGCTTTCCGAAATTGAGAACAATCCCGAGCTTATGCGTGCGCTTGAGGCAAGACGTGTCAAGGGCATTGCGCAGAACAAGCAGGATAATCCTCCTCCCTATGTTGCGGGTGGTGGCTCTAACAGAGTTGGGCTGAACATTCCCGAAGAGCCCACTGACTTTGATATGGCGAGAAGCGGTGCTCTCAATTATCTGCGTGGCAGAAAGTAATAACCTTTTGTAAAAGATGTGCACAGTCTTTTAATTATACGAAAAACAAAAAACAAAAAAACACAAATCAGAAAGGATGATTTAAACTATGGCACAGACACTTGAACTCGTAAAGGAAATACTTAAGGACAAGTATCTTCCCGCATTCAGAAATCAGATTGGCATTAAGCCTTCTCCCTTCCTTGAGATGATAAAGAAGACTAATGCTACAAACGACACAGTTAAGGCTGCAGCTACATTCGGTCTTAACGGCGGTGTAGGCTTTGGCGTTGACGGCTCTGACACTCCTATTTCAGGTCCTCAGATGTACAAGGACTTTGAAATCGGTCTTCGCAACCTTTACTGCAACATTGAAATCTCCGACAAGACAATCAAGCTTGGTTCAAAGAGTGAGTCTTCTATGATTGATGCTCTTGACAGAGAAGTTCGTTCTGCTTTTGATGCTACAAATTGGAATCTCGGCAGAGCGCTCTTTGGTGATGGTAGCGGTAAGCTTTGCGAATCCGCAGGTAGTTACAATGCAGGTGCAACTTCCGTTGAGGTTAACAGTGTGAAG
>JAZORX010000050.1:0-10765 GCA_045656845.1 Acutalibacteraceae bacterium
CTAACAAAACTACTGCAAGCATATCCTTTGTTGGATACACGTGTGCAGGTATTTCTTGCTGAATATATACCAGTTTTGTAAATACTATCCTTCATCACTTCGTGAATTTTTGCGAAATAAGGAATAACAATTTTACTTACATCACTATCCATAGCATCAAAATCTACGGCAAAATAAATAATTGTTCCGCGAGGTATTCCGAGCTTTTGTGCTGCCTCTATTGCTGCATATGCGTCCGCTGTTCCTTGTGCTTCCGTAAAGTATTCAGCTTTCGTTCCAAGAGTTTGATATATCGGAAAAAATCTAAGACCAGCATCAAAAATTATTTGAGCTTCTTCCCTTGTAATATCTTTATCAAGACCACCGGGAACTTTTGTTAAATACCTTCCTACATATCTGTAACCATTATCATATAAAGTTTTTGCTTTAGCTACTGTCAATTTTGTGGCACAGTCGCAAGCGAGAGCCGAACGACTTTTGTTACCATAACTAACAAACAAAGACATCCAAGTGTTTATATCTGCTATACCTGTTTCGGGGATAGCTTGAGATCTTTGGAATTGACGTATTGCGTTTTGAGTTTGAGAATCAAAAACTCCATCACAAATGCCGTCACCAAAACCGTTAACAAAGAGTACAAATTGAATTAATTCAGTAAAATTTGCAATTTCAGAATTACTGTAATACTCACCGTTATAATTTTTGGCAGCGCTTGAATTCCGTTTATAAGGAATTTCAGGGCAATGAGCTTTGGTCTGTTCACCAAAAGTGGTGGTTAGTTCAGCAGTACGTCCTTCTAAAGCTTGTAATATTTTTATAATTGCCCTTTGTGTACTTGCACTAAATATACCATCGCAAGGCATTATTCCTATATATTGTTCGTATTTTCTGTTGAATTTTTGCTGAGCTGTTCGTATTTCCGGTTTAGGTTCAAACGAAGTTCCCTTCAAAAGTACAAAAGCATCCATAGAAAGTAATGCTTTCATAACATTTAACGTAACTACACCGTTTGGATTTTCAAGACCAGCATCAGTTTTCAACTGTATTATAGAATTTTCCATCGCCTTGTCAAACACAGCTTTAACTATAACATCATCATTTTGCTCATCATATGTCAAATTGTCATAGCCACCGCTGTAACCTTTGCACCAAAGCGCACCTTGAAGTATTACAAATTTATTGTCAGTTACTCCTTCTTGAGGATAAAGAATATTTTTTTGATAAGCTGCACTTGTGGCGGGACCAAAATTTTTTGTTACAGGAGAAATACCAAGTTCATGCTGAAGTGCTTGTATAAGAGCTTTAACCGTATCGCCTCTGTTTTGACCATCTTCATCAATTATTTCATAGCCTGCAACATTTTTATATGTTTTATTTAACCAACGTTGGGTAAGATATAATTTATCATCTCCGGGCAAATCAACGCCAAGCGGCATCGGATCATTTGCAACCGCTTGTGCATAAAGTTCACTGAAATAGTCGTAGTCAGATTGAATGTTGTCAAGTTCATCCCAATTCACATCACTTGTTCCATCAGAACCGCTACTTTCCTCATCAAGAACTATTTGAGCATTACTGAGAGCTTCTGCAATCTGCTCATTGGTTATCGGTGGGGTTTCTTCTACAGTGGTTGCCAATACAGGAATATTCGCTGTGTCTAAAAATATGATACTCAGACACAATGAAAATGCGATGAACCTCATGAGGTGTTTCTTCGTCTTTGCCATAGTTTTCTACTTCCTTTCATTATTTTTAAGGAGACCAGCTCCTTTTTAGCCAATAGAATGAAAATAATTAAAAAGTATTCATGTATATATGACAAAAATCGTGAAATGTTACGCAAAAAGTTTTGGTTTTTTTTAATGTTCTACTTTTTATACAACCTGGTTTAATTTTAATTGTGCAATATTACGACAAAAAATACGAATGGCAGAGAGGTCAATTTCTCTCTGCCGTTTGTATTTAGATGTAAATCAATTCTGCGTTGACGATTTCTTCAGCTCGGTTCCTGATGTTATTCATTCTGCAGACCCATTCCATTTGGTTTTCTGCTTTTAACTCTTCCGTGACACCTTCAGCCCTTGCCATTTGTTCTATTAGTCTGTCGAGCATTTCGGTTGCTTGTTCATTTATCTCGGCAAGGTGGCTGTTCAGTTTGCATTTCAGAACGAGCTGGTTGAAAAGAAATTTCTTATGCTCTTTGAGGTAGGTAAGTCGTTTTCTGCCCCATATTCCTATCGGCTGATTTTCTGTTTCGGGAAGCTTCAGGTCGGGAATGTAATAATCACCGACGAGTGTGTAGCTGATACCGGTTGCTTCGTTGATAATGTGCTTTTTCATTTTTTTGTTACCTCCTATGTATTCCGTTTTGTTTTGCATTATCGCTTGATTTGGTTCTCCGTTCATCGGAGTAGGGCGCAGTCAGTCTGAAACCGAATCTGCCTTTTTCAATTTCAAATCTCAATCCGCCTTGCTCATCGTCGTCAAACTGTCGGCAATGCTCGGGATATTTCTCCGCATACGCCGTAAGTCGGTTTTTCAAATCAGTGTTGTATGTGTAGATTTCAATGGTTGGACTTTCTTCATTGAAGTAGATTTCTGTGTGTTTCTGACGTTTTTTCAGACCTGTTTTCATAAATTCCTTCTTTCTGTTAAAATGGTATGATCTTTATAAATTTCTTTCGGCTCTACAGCCGTAAAAGTGAGGTTGTTATCCGATAGAAACAGTCCAAATGATGCAGAGTTCATCTGAACTGTTGCTATTCTGATTTTTACGTTTTTTACAGCTTTTGCCGTTAACGTTCGTGTGAGTTGCTACGAGTTTTATGGCGAGAGTCTGAAACTGTTTTCTCGGGTTGTAATATTCGTTTTATAAAATCTTTTACAATCTCGGGTGAGCGTTTCAATGCCGCTATAAAATCTTTTGTCTGCTCATAAAGAGTTTCGTATCTTCTACGCCAGATGTCGCTGCCCTTTCTTGCTGATTCGAGGTCGTCTTTCAAACGGGAAATCTGGTTTTCCTGAATGATGCTTTTCTTCGCTTGCTCTTTCAGATAAGTACATTCATCTTTTGTCATTTCAACTTTGCCGAAAAAGGTTGTTTTGCCGATGTCCTCTATCTCATCAAAATTACGTTTCATTGTTTTGCGGACTTGAGTTTTTTCTTTGAGTGATTCCAAATTTGATTCGCTTTTTGCAATCTGATTTTGTAAACTTTCGAGATGTTCTGTTTCTTTCTGTACCTTGAATTGCGTAACAGTAAGATGTTCTTCCGTGCTTCCTCGCTCACCACGCTGTACATCATCGTAGCCTGCTTTTCGCATATATTCGTAGAAATCATCTTGCAGAACGCTGTAAGATTTTTTGAGAACGGGTTTTCCGTTTTTCTGTAAAATCGGATTGCCGTTATCATCGAAAGCCGGTTTCGAAATCCATTTTTTACTGCTGCTTACTTGCATGATTTTTTCTTTCAATGTGCCACGGAGGTTTTCATCTTTACACCGTTTTGACCAGAGAATTTCTTTTTCGACTACGGGGATATAAACGACGTGCAGATGATAGTGGTAAACATCTTGTCCGAGAGCTTCGGACATCGCTTTGTTTCTTTCATCGGCGTGCATTACTGCGGAGATGATATACTCTTCACCGCCGACAATTTCGATTGCCGCTTTGTAAGCATCTTCGTAAAATTTCTTTGCGAACTCATAACCGCCGTGATTGAAAAAGTAAGCGGAGTTTACATCAAAAATCAGTTCGCCGTATTTCTTTGCATCGGCTTTCAAACCTCGGGTTGAGATAATTTTATCTTCAACCATTTTATTAAAAATGTTTTCGTAAGCATCGTTTGGCTTTTTGAAGTGAACATTGAACGGTGTCATTTCTGTGACGATATCGGAATTCACATATGACTCTTTTTCCCGTTCGTTGTGTCGCTGAACATTTGCTATTTTCGTGTCAGCAAGATTAACATTTCGGGCGGTGACTCGGTCAACGCCGTCATTTCTTGCCATATAGAATTTTTCTCCTTTCTTCAATTTGTATATACACTGCAAGCCACAGGGGTTTCACTTCTGCGGAAGTGTAATAACCCACTATAACACTTTCATCCGTACCGTCTGCAAAGTGCCGTGGGCTGTCTGCGGACAGAGGGTTGGTGTGCGGCTCTTGCGAGAGCCTTGACGTATTTACAGCATACATCTTTGTTGTAAATCCATGAGCCGATGAAACTTTCTGACTTGCATTTTTCATCAGCTCTGTGACGGTTGCATTGTTAATTTCTGCAACTGCAACCGCCACTTTTTCTGAAATCAATCTGTGAAAATTGTGTTGATTTCAGAAGCAACTGCTGTTATACTTGAATTACATTTTTTGTGGTTGACTGTTCAGCGTCTGCGCCAACAGACGGATTTCTGAACAGTCGATTTTTTATTTTAATCCGTTCATTATGTTTGCTATCATGGATATGATTTCTGTTAATTCTCCGTTGATTTGTTCTCCTGATTCGATTCGTTTCAGTTCGTCAAGAACTTCCGAAAGTTGGTCTTTGAGCGCTTTATAAACCTTCGGATTCGGCTGAACTGTCACATCGTGATTCAACAGTTTTCTGATTATATATTCTTGCTTTGTCAGTCCCGAGAGTTTTACGAAGGTGTTTATCATTTCGCTTTCTTCGGGTGATGCTCTGAACGACACACTGACACTTCTCCATCTTTCATAGCGGTCAAGATTTTTAGCTGACATTTTTGTTTTCTTCCTTTCTGATATCATTTAATTTATCTGCCATTTCCGTCTGTGTTGTCGGGAAAAGGTGAGCATATCTATATGTGATATCAATGCTTTCGTGCCCGACTCTGTCTGCGATTGCCACAGCGGAGAATCCCATTTCTATCAGTAGTGAAATGTGTGAATGTCTTAAATCGTGAATTCTGATTCTTTTAACTCCGGCTTCTTTTGCCCCTCTGTTCATCTCGTGGTGAAGATAACTTTTTGAGATTTCAAACATTCTGTCATCTTCATCTATTCCGTAAAGCTGACTTATGAAATCTTGTATTTCTTCTGCGAGAAAATCCGGCATTTTTATTACTCTGTTACTTTTCGGTGTTTTAGGGTCGGTGATAACATCTCTGCCGTTTATTCGCTGATATGATTTTGAAATAGAAACTGTTTTTCTTTCAAAGTCAAAATCTGCGGGGGTCAGAGCTAACAATTCTCCTTCTCGTATACCGCACCAATAAAGTATCTCAAACGCATAATATGAAATCGGTTTGCTCATCATCGCTTCTGCAAATTTTTTGTATTCATCCTGTGTCCAGAAAAGCATTTCCTTGCTTTGTGCCTTACCCATATTACCAACCTTTGCGGCAGGGTTCTGTGATAATCCGTAGTATTTAACTGCGTGATTGAAAATTGCACTCAGTTGATTGTGAAGTGTTTTTAAGTATGTGGGAGAATACTTTTTGCCGTTTTTTTCTTTTTGATTCATCATCTCATTTTGCCAAGCGATGATATCTTTCGGTTGGATTTCATTTATTTTGCGGTTGCCGAAGTAGGGGAGAATCTTTGTGCGGATAATGTGTTCTTTTGTTTGCCATGTGTTTTCTTTCAGTCTGCTTTTCATATCTTCGGAGTAGGTTTCTATGAAGCTGCTGAAATTCATATCCAAATCGGATTGCAGTTTACTTAACTGCTCACGTTCCCAAGCCTGAGCTTCGCGTTTTGTTGCGAAGCCTCTCTTTTGGGTTTGTTTGCGTTCTCCACGCCAATCGGTGTAGCGGTATATAGAACGCCAAGTGTTTGTTTTCGGCTCCTTATATACTGCCAAATTAATCCTTCCTTTCTTTTGTGCCGTAGCAGGTCTTTTCCATAAAATACTGTTTATTGACTCTGCCCGAAATTGTGATATAGCCCATTGATTCGAGTTCCTTGTTAAGCCTCTGAACTATTTTATAAGCGTATGATTTTGAAACATCCAATATCTTGGCTACATCATCAACTCTTAAAAACGAGTTGGTCATTTTATCCTCCTTTCGCAATTATTTTCGCCGTTCTTCCTGAATGTCGTTCCTGCCCCCCGGTTTTTCAACGGCGTTTTCCCGTAACTCTTGTTTGATAACGAAGTCCTTTACGGCGTATCCCATCAGACGGTCATTTAATTATATTAAACATAAATGTTTAGTGTGTTACATATTATACTAAACAAATCTGCTTATGTCAAGTCAAATTAAGCCGAAAGTTAAACAAATATGTTAATATTCTATTGACAACCCTTAAACAATTATGTTATACTCCTCGCATAAGAAGAAAAAGGAGCAAAGAAACTATGGCAACAGGTGAAAGAATCCGTTTTATCCGTAATCTTAGAGGTATGACACAGAAGTGGCTCGGAACAGCTGTCGGTTTTGATGAAAAGGCGGCTGATGTCCGTATGGCACAGTATGAAAGCGGTGTCAGAACTCCGAAAGAGAATCTGCTCAATGATATTGCAAAAGTTCTTGAAGTTGCACCCGAAGCATTGGATGTTCCCAATATTGAAAGCTATATCGGTCTGATGCACACTCTTTTTGCATTGGAAGATATTTACGGTTTAAAGATTGATACAATTGAGGGTGAGGTTTGTCTGCGACTTGATAAGAGCAGAGGAGTAAGTTATCTCACTATGTTTGATAATTTCTATGCTTGGCAGCAGCAAGCTGAAAAGCTTAAGAACGGCGAAATCACCAAAGAGGAATATGACGAGTGGAGATATAACTATCCGAGAGTGTAAGGTGCTGATTATATGAATGATAAATATAATTCAATAGGTAAGTTAAGAAATATGGCATCGGTTTTCCTTACCTGCGGTGACAATATTCTTTTGCTCTACAGAGAAAATTCAAGTGTTATTGAGGATTCTTGGGTTGCCTCTGCGGGCGGTCACTTTGAAGAAAATGAAATCAACGATGCCCGTGTATGTGCAATGCGTGAACTTTATGAAGAACTCGGAATCACCGAAGATATGATTGATAACCTTTCTTTGAGATATGTAACGCTTCGCAGAACAGATAAGGAAATCAGGCAGAACTATTATTTCTTTGCCGAACTTAAAAACGGAACTGAAATTAATCTCATATCAAACGAAGGTCAGCTCAAATGGTTTTCATTGAATGAAATCGAGGAGTTTAAAATGCCGTTTACCGTAAAGTTTGTTATGGAACATTGGCTTGATATCGGCAGAAAAACAACCGATATTTACGGCGGAATCGCTGACGGTGAAAAGGTTGTTTTTACAGAAATGCCTGCGTTTTGATATTAAAAAGGAGTTGTTTCGATGATTAAAAATGTTATCTTTGATTTGGGGAAAGTTTTAATCAACAACGACCCGAGCGAATATTTAAGAAAATACGGATATGACGAAGAAAAATATCAGGCTTTGCTTGATGCTATATGGACAGATTCTCTTTGGGGAGATATGGATGTAGCAAAGTATGAGAGCTTCAAGGATATTATTGAAATCTATGTTGAAAAGCATAAGGAGTTAGAGCCTGAACTCAGAAGATTTTTTGCCGAGGATTGGATGAAACTTTATGTTGCATACGCTGATACGGTGAAATTCTTTAATGAGGTTTATGAGCAGGGTTATGATATTTATTTGCTTACCAATTTTTCAAAAGACGGATATGAATACATTAGCAATAAATTTGATTTCTTCAAAAAGGCAAAAGGTGCTGTTGTTTCGTCACATTTGAAAATTGCAAAACCTGATATGAGAATTTATAAATATCTCTTGGAAACATATAAACTTAATCCCGATGAATGTATTTTTATTGATGATTCGGTTGCAAATATCGATGCCGCATATGAACTTGGAATACACGGAATTGTTTATACGGATATTGAAAGTTTGAGAAAAGATTTTAAAATGATTACTGAAACGGGAAGGTAATTCTATGAAGAAAGAAATAGATTTGATTCTGGAAGAACGTTTTAAAAACGATTCTCTTATTTCTGTTGCAACTGTTGACGAAACGGGAAAACCGTGGGTCAGAATTGTTGATGCGATTTATATTGACGAAGCTTTTTATACAATTACAAATACTGCAACCAATAAGATGAAACATATTTGCGTAAATCCTTTTGTTGGTATTTGTGGTGAATGGTTTTCGGGACACGGCAAGGCTGAAAGTTTAGGTTATATCCGAAATGAAGAAAATACGGATTTGGCTGACAAATTAAGAGAAGCCTTTACTTCTTGGTATGATAACGGTCACACAGATGAAAGTGATGTTAATACAGTGATTCTGAAAATAGCTGTTACAGATGGTGTCGTTTATAAAGACGGGAAGAGAATTGAGTTTTAAAACGGAGATTTGTTTATGAATCTTTATAAAGAAAGTGAAATGTTCAACCAAGCCGCTGAATATTACGATAAATACAGACCCGGTTATCCACAAGAGATTATTGATTCATTAATATCAGTTACGGGAATATCCAAAGGCTCTGATTTATTGGAAATAGGTTGCGGAAGCGGTAAGGCAACCGCACAGTTTGTCGGAAACGGTTTTAATATCTTGGGTATTGACCCCGGTGAAGATTTGGTTCGCATCGGAAACGAACGATTCAAAAATGAAAACATCAAATTTGTAAAAGGCAGATTTGAAGAATACGATTTTGAGCAGAAAAAGTTTGATGTTATATATGCGGCTCAATCGTTTCATTGGGTGCCTCAGCCAATCGGATATAAAAAGTGTGCTGACATTCTGAAAGATAACGGTTACATAGCTTTGTTCTGGAATATGTATGTTCTTTATGATAACGATGCAGACAGAGAGTTGCTTGAAATATCGAAGCGATATGGAGGTATAGCGGATTTTGTTACGGAATCCGAATGTGAAAACAGAATTGTCGCTATTATTTCACAAATAGTTGATTCAGAACTTTTTGAAAAGCCTACCGTAATCAGAAAACTGTGGAAACAAAACTATACTGCCGATGATTTTTACGGTTTTGCTTTAACGGGTAACAGATTTATGCAGAATTCAGATGAAGATAAGAAAAAAGCATATAACGATATTATTGCGTTAGCTGAAAAGAACGGCGGTATTATAGAACGCCCGTATTTATGTGTGCTTTACATATCAAAGAAAAAGTAAATTTGATATCGCTTTAAGGGGGCGAGATAATGCCTAACTCAATAGAAGATTACAGAAACTTAATTGAACAGCCTTGGGGCAAGATGTTTTATGATATGATATTCCGTCAGTTGGATTTCCCAAAGGATAGAAATTTGAACATCTTGGATTATGGTGCAGGTTTTTGTGTTACGGCAAGTTATTATGCAGAAAGTCATAATGTAACCGCATACGAACCAAACCCAGAAATGTTTGAAAAAAGAGTTGACGGTGATTATAAACTTATTACAACTCAAAACGATTTGGGTAAACTTGAGAAAAACAGTTTTGATGTGGTTATTTGCCATAATGTTTTGGAGTATATTTCAAATCCGCTTGAAATATTGAATGAGATAACAAAGTATCTTAAACCAAACGGTGTTCTGTCGATAGTGAAACATAATCTCAAAGGCAGAATTCTTGCACAAGCTGTTTTTAGCGATGATCCTGTCGGTGCATTGAATTTGTTGAATAGTCAATCCGATAACGGAAATAACCTTTTCGGCAAAAGGGGAACATACGACAATGATATGCTTCTGAATTTTGCTGAAAACAACGGTTTTGAATGTCAAAACATATTCGGAATAAGAGCTTTCTTTGCTATGTCAACAAACTTTGAAATAAAATATACCGATGAATGGTATAAGAATATGCTTGAACTTGAAATGCAAACGTGTGATATTGATGAGTACAAGAACATTTCATTTTTTCATCATCTGATATTTAGAAAGGTATAATGGCTTAATATGACATTAGAATCTTTAGTTATTAATTTCAGAAATGCAATCGAAGCCGCCAAAGATAATAATGAACGAGGCAGATTTTTTATAAAGTTTCCTGCGGGACAGTGCGGACATACGAGTGATATGTTATCTCAATATTTAATGGATAATGGATATGGACCTATAACATATGTAAACGGAACTTATTATGGTGGTAGTTGGGAAGATATATATTCTCATACTTGGCTTGTTGTAGAAAATAAAATCATTGATATAACTGGCGATCAATTTAAATATCATAAGATGCCGTTAACAAATGATGTTCCAATATATATTGGCGCTATGACAGATTTTTATCGTTTATTTGAAGTTGATCATAGAAATAAGCACGAGCATTTCGGTATTGATAGGAATTGGATAAATTATTCTGAATTAATGGAATGGTATAACATTATTAAAAAATACATGTAGTTTATATTTAGCGTGATATCATTTCTGCAATATAATAAGCAAAACAAAAAGAGCTAACTGACTATAAAAATCAGTTAGCTCTTAACTTTTAGATAATTCAAATGTTGCCAAAACGTTGCCACGGAGTATTTCTGAAACCACAAGATTGTGGCATATCAACGCTTGAGCCGTTTGGATGTATTATTCCCACTCAATTGTGCCGATCGGCTTCGGGGTGAGGTCGAGGAGGACACGATTGATGCCTTCTACCTCATGAGTGATTCTGTCTGTAATCTTGTGAAGAACAGAGTAGGGGATTTCTTCGATTGTTGCTGTCATGGCATCCTTTGTGTTAACAGCGCGAATGATAGCGGGCCAGCCTTCATAACGCTTGTTATTTCTTACGCCGACGCTCTTGAAATCGGGAACAGCAATGAAATACTGCCA
>JAZORX010000051.1:0-3498 GCA_045656845.1 Acutalibacteraceae bacterium
TATTTTACGGCGTGTCGCAAGCGTCACGCCCTACGAGAACGATTTAAGACAGGCATAAAAATCAGCGTCGCAGATCCTCACTTATTCACTCTTACTTCTTACTTATTACTTTCGGGTTCACCCCGACAAACCCGAATTTGTCGGCACAAAAAACAACCCATTGAGCTGAGTCAACGGGTTGCAGAAACCAATCAGAATATTCCACCGTTATATTTTTTCATCGCCTTAAAGCTGATTGCAAGACCGACGGTTATGAAAACGAACATAATTACCATTCCGATAAAAACGAACACATCGTTACTCAGCTTTTCTGCAAGAAACATCATTGATCCCAAAGCAACAATACCTACTCCTACCAGAAGATTGCCCAAGCCAACCATTTTGCCGAAAGGCTTTCTGTTTTCTTCTGTTACGCGTGCCCTATGATACGAATGCAGCGACGAGATATTTCCCGTCATATTGATTATTCCAAGAACAATCAGCAAAACACCTACTAATATCGGAGTCACAACTCCTGCTACAGCTTCCGTCATAACGCACCTCCTGAAATTTTGATTTTCGCAACCGTTATTTTGTAGGTTGATTCATAACACGGTGTGTTGTTGACATAGTAAAGCGTTGTTCCGTCCTGAGAGAAAAACAGTGACGGACTGTAGCCACATTTTCCATAAGGATCATCAACCGAATATGGAATAGGATTATCAATCGGTGCAAAGGTTTTACCGTAATCAAAACTGATAAACATATCTGCGCCCGTTTCGCTTTCACCTCTGACAGGATGTTTGCCTGTAACAACGAGTGTTCCACATTCACCACCGACGGGCGACCACGCAACGCAAGGAGAAGATCCGAAAGTTTTACCGCCTGCGGAAACTATCTTGCCGTAATCCGAAACGTCGCCCCAATCATCAAGAGAGGTTGACCTCTTGCAATAAATCGGATTTGCAAACATACCGACCATCTCATAAACCATGAAATATTCACCGTTACCCATTTTGGTGATAGAAACCATACCCGGTCTGAGTGAAGAATCAGAGCAGGCAACACATTCGAACTTATCACTCCAATTGATAAGATCCGTTGTGTATTTATAAACAAGCTTCTGCGAATGCTCGGGGTCGGAATCGTCTGAATAGAAACAGAAAAGTCGGCCTGTTTCTTCCTCGTAGATTAAATATGGCTCCCATACACCCCATTCTATTCCTCCTGCCTTGTCAACATTGCAGAAAGCATTGAAAGATCTGCCTGCATCGTTGCTTGAATAAAGAGTTATCGTGCTGTCAGTCGGACCTTCACCATATATTGATGTTGCGGCAAGAATGATTGTACCCTTTTCAAAATCACCAATATCGGCAGGTAGTTCATAAAGAAACGGCATCCATTCATTCCAGTAGCCTTCGTTCAGGTTATCTTTTACCGTACAGACATATTGCCAGGTTTCGGCATCATCGTTGCTTGCGTATATGGGATATGTGTAGCCCCATTTTTCAAAGGTTGCAAGGAGTTTGCCATTATCTGCATCGTTTTTCTGATATTGAAGCTTTATGATTGAGGGATATTCAACCACGTTTGCATTGTTATCTGCAGGAATGTACACGTCACTCACTGACTCAATTTCAAACTCAATCGGCAGATGTTTATATTCAAAATTCAGACCGGCACCCGGAAACAAAGTTCCGAAAACTGTCAGCAATGCAAGTAAAAAACGAAAAAGAAACATTTATATCAGTCCTATCGTTAAAAAAATATAAATAAATTATATCACAAAAGCATTTCTTTGCAACAGGTCGCATACCAAAAATAAAAGGTTCACAGTGAATCATTACCTGCATATTTATATCATAAGACTGTGAACTAATAAATACAGCAATCTATTGCAAATATGAAGAGGTTATGATAAAATACAGGCACTTCACTTAATCAGGATCTGTGTTTTCGTGCTATAAAGCTTTGAGCTGTGCACACTTTTTCAGGAGGGTTTTATTATGTTTAATTACGACAACATCGGAGGAAAAATCAAAAACTGGGCGCAGTGGATTTTCATAGTCGAGGCAATTTCTGCAGTAATTGGTGGTATTTATATCATCATAGACAGTGAATTTGAACTGATACTTATTGGCTTATTGCTTGCAGTTCTTGGACCATTTGCTGCATGGGTAACATCCTGGCTTCTTTACGGTTACGGTCAGATGATTGAAAACAGCGACATCATGGCAGAAGAATACAAACGCAAGAACGAAAAGCACGAAAAAGTTGTTGCCAAAAACAACGCACGCGAACAAAAGCGTATTGTAGAAAATGCTAAAGCAAGTATCGCAAATATAGATATTGATGACTATGACTTCATCGATATTACTTGTCCTAATTGCAGAGAGAATTTATCTTACAGAAAAGTGGATATTAAAAGCGGTAATGTAACTTGTCCGATGTGTGACGCTCAAATTTCACTCTGATTTTCAGATTTTAAATCAACTACATAAAATTAAAGCTCCGAAATCCATAAGGTTTCGGAGCTTTTGCTGTTCTTTGCAAATCAAACAAAAAGCTCGCTGGCCAAAGCCAACGAGCTGAATTTGCAAGAAAACCCATTCGGGACAGATTATCTCTTTGAGAACTGTCGCGACGTTAAGAAAACAGTCCGGTGGACTGTTTTTAGTTGCGACCGCAGCAGCTACGCTGCGAGGACCTCCGCAGTTAATAAAACAAAAAGCTCGCTGACCGAAGCCAACGAGCTGAATTTGTAAGATAAGTCTGTTATCTCTTTGAGAACTGCGGAGCACGACGTGCGCCCTTGAGACCGTACTTCTTTCTTTCCTTCATTCTCGGGTCACGAGTAAGGAATCCAGCCCTCTTAAGAGCCGGACGAAGAGCCTCGTCATACTGAAGGAGAGCTCTTGAAAGACCATGACGGATAGCACCAGCCTGACCTGTTACGCCACCACCGTTTACACGGCATACGATGTCGAACTTTTCAGTTGTGCCTGTCAACTCGAGAGGCTGACGAACGATGAGCTTAAGTGTTTCAAGGCCGAAGTAATCGTCGATATCTCTATCGTTGATTGTAACCTTGCCTGTACCTGCGTATACACGAACACGTGCAACTGACTTCTTTCTACGGCCTGTACCATAGAAATACGGAATTGAATCGTACATTATATTTGCCTCCCTTCATTAAAATGCCCACTCTTCAGGCTTCTGTGCTGCGTGCTTGTGATCTGCACCTGCGTATACACGAAGTCTTGTGAGTGCTTCACGGCCGATTGTTGTGTCAGGAATCATACCCTTGATAGCCTTTTCCATTGCGAAAGTCGGCTTTGTACGCATAAGTGTGCTGTACTTAACTTCCTTCATGTGGCCAACATAACCTGTGTGATGGTAGTACATCTTCTGGTTGAGCTTGTTACCTGTAAGAATAGCTTTTTCTGCGTTGATAACGATTACATGGTCGCCGCAGTCTGCGTGCGGTGCGAATGTGGGCTTATGCTTACCACGGAGAAG
>JAZORX010000052.1:0-2698 GCA_045656845.1 Acutalibacteraceae bacterium
TAGCACAAGCCTGATCTACCTTCTTAATAGCAAACTTAACAGCAGCTTCCTTCTCAGGAGCGTTAGCTGCAGCAGCAGCGTTAGCCTTCTTGATAGCTGTCTTGAGAGCTGAATTTCTTGACTTGTTACGAGCAGCCTTTGACTTGTTTACAAGTACTCTTTTCTTTGCTGATTTGATGTTAGGCATCATTCCACCTCCTTTAATGCATTACACAGTTAGTAATCATATCATTAAAATTGTAAAATTGCAAGTAATTTTTTAAAATTTTTCTCAAAAAACGGCACTTTTTTTAAAAAATATTTATAGGTGATTAAATGAATTTCAGAACTGACCTTGCATTGGAAAGACAGGAGCTTTTAAAAGAAGAAACTCCGCAGGGTGTAAAGAGCGAAACATATGAAAAAAATGAAGTGGTTTTCACTAAAATCAGTATAACGGATGAAAACGGTGCAAAAAACCTCGGCAAGCCGATAGGGCGTTATATTACGGCAGAAATACCTTCGTTGATGAAAGCGCCGGTCCTTGATGAAAAACCGATAACTGCGATAAGTGATGAACTCAGGGAGCTGATTCCTGAGGAAGGGTCGGTTCTTGTTGTCGGTCTGGGGAATACGGACATAACCCCGGATGCAGTCGGGCCTGAAAGCGTTGAAATGGTGCTTGCAACCCGTCATATCACTAGGGAGCTGTCTGAAAGCATTGGTCTTGGTAATCTTCGTCCCGTTGCGGGATTTATACCGGGAGTTCTGGGTAAAACGGGAATTGAAACGGCAGAGTCAATTAAGGGTCTTGTAAATTCTATCAAGCCGTGTGCGGTTATCGTTATTGACGCTCTTGCTGCAAGAAAACTCAGAAGGCTCGGGAATACGGTGCAGATGTCCGATACCGGAATCGTGCCGGGTTCAGGTGTCGGAAACGCAAGAGCTGCCGTAAACGAAGAAACCCTCGGTGTTCCGGTGATTTCAATAGGTGTTCCGACCGTAGTGGATGCCGAAACACTTGTAAACGACCTGACAGACGACAAAAAGGAAATCTCACGAAAAGAAAACAAAGAGATGATAATCACCCCTCGTGAAATCGACCTCGTTGTGGAGCGTGCATCAAAAATAATCGCTGTTTCAATCAATAAAGCTCTTCAGCCTCATCTCACAGTTGATGAAATTCTGATGCTTGTCGGTAAGTAAAGTATACACCAAATTAAATTAAAATCAATCATAAAAACAAAAGACCGGTTTTGCCGGTCTTTATCAATGTAATACGCAGTCAGGATAAAAGCCCGTGAGCTCTGAGACTGTCTCTTATATATCTTTTGTTTATTTCGCTCGTGTCGCTGAGTGGCAGGCGATAAATGCCGCTGTCAAGCTCAAGAAGCTTCATTGCATATTTGACGGGTATCGGATTAACATCGCAGAAAAGTGCGTTTATAAGGTCAAGAAGCTCCGTTTGCAGCGCTACGCAATCGTCGTGCTTACCGTCGAAAGAAAGCATTGTCAGCCTGTGCATCTTATCAGGCATAATATTCGCAAGGACTGAAATAACGCCTTTTGCTCCCATAGCCATAAACGCAGCTGTCTGATCGTCGTTTCCACAGTAGATGTCAAGCTCGTCTCCGCAGAGGCTGATGGTTTTCATAAGGGAAGAGATATTGCCGTTAGCTTCCTTTGCGGCAACGATGTTTTTTATTTTACTCAGCTCTTTATAGGTTTCGGGCTTTATGTCAACCCCGGTGCGTGACGGTACATTATATACGATTATTGGCAGGTCTGTCTGCTCACTTATATATTCATAATGCCTGATAAGACCCGATTGAGAGCATTTGTTATAATAAGGAGTAACAATAAGAAGAGCGTCAGCTCCTGCGTTTTCGGCAGAAAAAGACCGTCGTGCTGCTGTGTCTGTTGAGTTGCTTCCGGTGCCTGCGATGACGGGTACTCTTCTTTCTGTATATTTAACAACTGATTTGATGACCTGACGGTGCTCTTTGGGGTTAAGCACGGCACTTTCTCCCGTAGTGCCACAGACGACTATGGCGTCGGTACCGTTTTCTATCTGAAAATCAACCTGTTTTTTCAACATCCTGTAATCTACTTTTCCCTCGGCGTTGAACGGCGTTATTATAGCGCACGCAGAGCCTGAAAAAACTGTTTGTTTCATAATAGTAATCACCTTGAAATAAAATAAGCCGTACCGAAGTTTTTTAACATCGATACGGCTTTAAACGTTTTTGATTTATCAGTCCATGTAGCCCTTAGCAGCAAGAAGCTCAGCAAGAAGAACAGCACCGCCTGCAGCACCACGGAGAGTGTTGTGTGAAAGGCATACGAATTTGTAATCGTACTGTGTGTCTTCACGGAGTCTGCCGATGCTTACAGCCATGCCACCTTCAAGGTCACGGTGAAGCTTTGTCTGAGGCATATTGTCTTCAACAAAATAGTTAAGGAACTTCTTGGGAGCGCTGGGAAGTGCAAGCTCCTGAGGAACGCCCTTGAAGTTTTCCCATACGCTGAGGATCTCTTCTTTTGAAGGAACCTTGTCAGCAAACTTCATGAATACTGCACCGAGGTGTCCGTTTGAAACGGGAACACGGATGCACTGAGCTGTGAAGTGAGGCTCAACAGCGTTTACGATTTCGTCGCCCTCAACCTTACCCCAGATCTTAAGAGGCTCCTGCTCGCTCTTTTCCTCTTCACCACCGAT
>JAZORX010000053.1:0-2527 GCA_045656845.1 Acutalibacteraceae bacterium
AATTTTCTTTACAGAAGGTCTGACTTTCATTTGAATGCCCTCCTTGAAAAATTAGCCTTTAGCTTATTTTGATCGCCATGTTATTCGTCCACGGGTGAGGTCGTATGGCGAAACTTCAACCGTCACCTTATCTCCGGGAAGTATGCGAATATAATTCATTCTGAGCTTTCCCGAAATATGAGCTAAAATTTTGTGTCCGTTTTCAAGCTCAACCTGAAATGTTGCGTTAGGCAAAGCCTCAATAACAACGCCTTCAAGTTCAAGCATATCCTGCTTTGACATTGACTGAACCTCCTTAAAGCAGAGTTAGTATCTTTGGACCACTCGGCGTTATTGCCACAGTGTGTTCAAAGTGAGCTGACAGCTTACCGTCTCTGGTTTTGACTGTCCAGCCGTCGGGTAATGTTTTTACTCCTGCCGAACCCATGTTAATCATCGGCTCGATAGCGATTGTCATACCCGGCAGCAGGCGAACTCCCCTACCGGGTGTTCCATAGTTCGGAACACTGGGTTCCTCATGGAGAGCACGACCGATTCCGTGACCTATAAATTCACGGACTACTGAAAAGCCGCGTTCTTCGCAATACTGCGCGATTGCTGATCCGATGTCACCGACTCTGCCGCCTGCAACAGCCTTCTGAATGCCTACATATAAGCTTTCTCTGGTCGTGTCACACAGCCGCTTCGCTTCAGAGCTTATCGCTCCTGCCGCGAAAGTAGCAGCATTGTCGCCGTTAAATCCGTTAAGCCTTGCGCCAAGGTCAATGCTGACGATGTCGCCTTCTTTAATCACGCGGGATTTGCTCGGAATTCCATGAATAACCTCGTCGTTTATGGAAATGCATGCCGTAGCAGGATAGCCGTTATAGTTAAGGAAGTTGGGCTCAGCGCCGCATTTCTTAATATAATCATAGGCTATTTTGTCTATCTCAGCGGTTGTTACACCGGGCTGGACAGCCTCTCCTGCTAACTTTAATGCTCCTGCCGAAATGATGCAGGCTTCTCTCATGAGAGCCAGCTCTCTGTTCGTTTTGAGCACTATCATGCTTAATCCTCCAATGCCTTAAGAGTAAGAGCTGATGTATCAGCAACTTCCTCCTGGCCTTCAACTACTCTAAGGATGCCCTTGTTTGAGTAGAAGTCCTTGAGAGGCTCGGTCTGCTCATGGTAGATTGCGAGTCTTTCAAGCACTGTGTCGGGATGATCGTCTTTACGCTGAATAAGCTCAGCACCGCAAGCATCGCAAACACCTTCCTGCTTGGGAGCTTTATACTCCAAGTGGTAAGAAGCGCCGCAAGCTTTGCATACGCGTCTGCCCGACATTCTCGCTGCAATCTTCTCATCAGAAACTTCGATATCAACAACACGGTCGATTTCGATGCCCATAGCATCAAGAGCTTCTGCCTGAGGGATTGTACGCGGGAAACCGTCAAGGATGAAACCGTTTGCACAGTCATCCTTTGCAAGTCTATCCTTGATGATGCCGATTACGACCTCATCAGGAACAAGCTGACCTGCATCTATATAAGACTTAGCTTTAAGTCCCATCTCCGTGCCCTTAGCAAGAGCATCACGGATGATGTTGCCCGTAGAAATTGCAGGGATCTTAAGAGCGTCGCAGATTACCTCTGCCTGTGTGCCCTTACCTGCACCGGGTGCTCCGAGAAGAATTAATTTCATAACTCGATCTCCTTTAATTAATCAAGGAATCCCTTGTAGTGACGCATCATCATCTGTGATTCAAGCTGCTTAACAGTTTCAAGAGCAACACCAACAAGAATGATGATTGATGTACCACCGAGTGAAACCTGCATCGGATACTTGCATGCCGTTGTGATCAACTGGAACAATACCGGGAACAATGCAACAACTGAAAGAAGAAGAGCGCCAAGCAATGTGATTCTTGACAAAATCTTCTGAATATAATCAGAAGTCGGCTTACCGGGACGGATACCCGGGATAGCACCGCTGTTCTTACGGATGTTGTTCGCCATCTCAATCGGATTGTACTGGATTGAAGCATAGAAATATGCAAAGAAGATAATGAGAACAAAATACAACACTGCATAAAGCCAGCTATCGCTCTGGAAGTACTTGAAGAAATGATCGTACCAACCGTCACCTGCCTCAGCACCAACGAAAAGGTTGATTGTCGGAGGAAGTGAAAGAATTGATGAAGCGAAGATAACGGGCATAACACCTGACATATTAACCTTCATAGGAATATGAGTGCTCTGGCCGCCGTACATCTTACGACCAACAACTCTCTTAGCATACTGAACAGGAATACGGCGCTCTGAATTGTCCATCCATACGATATAAGCAATCATAAGGAGGAGGCAGAGTGCAACAGCTACTGAAAGAACTGCATACACAGCACCGTATGAGAAATAACCACCGTCGGGGCTGAAGAGTGAAGCAAGAATTGTGGGAACACGAGCAACGATACCTGCAAAAAGAATGAGTGAAATACCGTTACCGATACCCTTTTCGTTAATCTGCTCACCGAGCCACATGATAAGTGCGG
>JAZORX010000054.1:0-7694 GCA_045656845.1 Acutalibacteraceae bacterium
CGGGCTTGTCAAGAAGAGTAACCACATGAAGAGAAAGAGGGTTTCTTGCCTTAAGGAGTTTAACAACATCCTTGAGCGTTCTGCCGGTGTCAATGATATCTTCAATAATAACAACATGATAGTCCTTAACATCCTGGTCAAGGTCCATTGTGATGTTGATTACACCTGTCGAAACGGTACCCTGATAGTAGCTCTTGGCGCACATAAAGCCTATTTCGCAGGGAACAGTAACTGCTCTGCAAACATCCGCCATGAAAACAAAAGCACCTTTAAGTACACTTACGAGAAGGATGGGGCGACCATCATAAATTTTATCTATTTCTTTGCCGATTTCTTTGATTTTAGCGGCAATTTCTTCTTCAGTTATGATAACTCTTTTGATTTTTTTCTGATATTCAACCATTATGATTTCTCCCATCCGTGATTTTCAGACATTATACCACAAATTTCTGATAGTTTCAACATATTATTTAGTATGTAAAAAATCATGATACATATCAATTTCTTCCGTTACCTTGTAAAGATAATCTCTGCATTCGCTGTCTTTTACAAGGATTTTTCCGACCTTTTTTACTGCTTTGAAAAATTTCGGATCAAATACAATTTCATCGCTGTGATGAATAAGAGGACAAAGCCTTGCTGCTCGGTAATCGGGTTCAACAAAAATCTTGCCGTTTTCGTCAATTGTCGGGAAAAAGGGGAATATTCTGCAGGCAAGGGGACGCTCGGTTCTGTCACAGCTTCCGTTACATACAGCTAATCTTTCTCCTGATTCCAATTCGGTTATGTCAAGACAGCTTTTTTCGTGCGGAAAAAGTCGCATTCCTGTCTTATCGTCTCCTTTGCAACAGGCACATTCACAAAGAACACCACAGTCAACTGTAAGTGGTGTAAGCTCACCCATAATTTTGAATATTTTGTCGTACATTGAAGAATAATCAGGATTTGTCATGGTTTTCAACTCCTCCTCACAGTTATAACATAAACTGAGCTTTATATCAACAGATATTTGTGATTGAAAAAAATGTCGAATTGTGTTACAATATTAGAAAAATGTATAAAGGTCAGGATATAGTTGTGAAAATAGTAGTAATTAACGGCAGCCCGAAAGGAAAATACAGTATCACACTTCAGACTGTTCGCTATATTGAAATGAAATTTCCTCAGCACGAGTTCGAAGTTCTCCACGTCGGTCAGAAGATAAAGGCACTTGAAAAAGATTTCACCAAGGCGAAAGAAATTCTTGAAAGCTCGGATGCGGTTCTTTTTTCATATCCCGTTTATACCTTCCTTGCGCCCTCACAGCTTCACAGATTTATTGAACTTGTGAAAGAGCACGGAATCGACCTTAAAGATAAATACGCTACACAGATTTCAACATCAAAGCATTTTTATGATATCACGGCACATAAGTACATCGAGGAAAACTCAATTGATCTTGGTATGAAATATATACGAGGTCTGTCTGCTGATATGGAAGACCTTCTTGAAGAAAAAGGCAGAACGGATGCTGAAAAATTCTTTGAGCGTTTCCTCTGGTCTGTTGAGGAAGATGTTTACACTCCTGCTCCGAGAACAGCAGTATGCTACGAACAGGTGCCTGCTACGCCTGCGGACAGCTGTGCAAAAAATAAAGGTAAAGACATAATTGTTCTTACTGATGAAACAGATAAAAACTCTAACCTCAGCAGGATGATTGAACACTTCCGTGCAGTTTTCGGTTATGAAACACGAATTGTAAATATCTCCGAATATCCGCTTGCAGGCGGTTGCCTCGGCTGTTTCCGATGTGCGGTAAGTGAAAAATGTGTTTATAAGGATAAGTTTGACACGTTTCTTCGTGAGAACATTCAGACGGCTGATGCGATTGTGTATGCATTTACGGTGTCTGACCATTCAATGGGTTCACGTTTTAAAATGTACGATGACAGAAATTTCTGCAACGGACACAGAACAGTTACAGTCGGGATGCCTGTAGGTTACCTTGTTTCAGGTGCTTACTCGCAGGAACAGAATGTTATAAATGTTGTTGAAGCACGTGCAGATACCGGTGGAAACTTCCTTGCAGGTGTTGCAAGTGACGAATTCAATACAGATAAGCAGATTGATACACTCGCAAAAACTCTTCAGTTTGCACTGGAAACAAAGCACGTGGTGCCTCAGACCTTCTGGGGAGTCGGTGGTATGAAAATCTTCCGTGACCTTATCTATCAGATGCGCGGTATGATGAAGGCTGACCATAAGTTCTACAAAAAACAGGGTATCTACGACTTCCCTCAGAAAAACAAAGGAAAGTCAATGCTTATGTATGCAGTCGGCGCATTGCTTTCAAGCGAGAAAATCCTCTCTAAAATGGGCAACAAGATGAACGAAGGTATGCTTATGCCGTACGAACAGCTGTTCAGGAAAATGGAAGCCGAAGCAAAAATAACGAAAGCTGATAAGCACGAAGCAGAAAAAGTTTTGAAATGAGAATAATGAAAAAATCTCTGTCCTGTGCGACAGAGATTTTTTGTTAGAAAAATAAAAAATATATCAGAATTACTGTTATGATTGCGAGTGCGATACCAAGAAAAACAGGGATAGGGGATGTACGTTCATCATCGTGAACAGAAACGTTTTCTTTACTTTGGATGTTGATATTAACAATATTTTTTGTTGTCGACTTATGTTTTAAACTAAGTGAAAGAGGATCAGATACACTGTAAACTTTTTGATAAAAACCTTTAAGCCAATCTATATCTGCTTGAGTACACATCTGAGTATTTAATGTATCAGTATCATGAGTTAGTCTGTTACGTATGTAACGGAGATGTTTCAAGGTTTTAATGTCGTTATTATACTGTAGATTGTATGTTGTCGTAGCAATATTGATATAATCTGATATCCCTTTTTCTGTGCCGAACATTTCTTTGATAAGTTTATCAAGATGCTTGTATTCTTCTAAAAAAGTTATATTCAGAGAACTCATGATATTGCCTCCGAATTGATAAGATTATATAAATCAGATATCTGTTCTTTCGTCGGCTCGGGTGTTTCTGCAAGAGGGAAATCAATGCCCATATTCTGATACTTCGTTTCACACATCTTATGAAAAGCAAGAAGCTCAACCGAATCAACACAACTGTATTCATCACGAATTTGCTTAAGCTTTAATATGTTTTCTTCAGTATCATTAAGAGTGGGGATAATAACCTGCCTTAATGTTGTCGCAACTGATAAATTATCAAGATATTCAAGAAACTCAATAACAGGCTGCATCGAACATCCGACGTTTTCGAGGTAATCTTCTTCAGTGGTATACTTGATATCCAGGAGAACACGGTCGGTTACACTTAAAAGCTTTCTGACATCGTTGTTCATTACTGCACCGGAAGTATCGAGACAAGTATTTATTCCTTCTTTTTTGCAAAGAGAGAACAACTCATATGCTTTCTTTGCCTGAAGAAGTGGCTCGCCGCCTGAGAGCGTGATACCTCCGTCTTTTGAGAAGTATTCCTTATATCTTTTAACTTTTTCAAAAAGCTCAGTGACAGAGGTCTCTTTGCCTGCTTTCATATCCCATGTGTCGGGATTATGGCAGCATTTGCATCTGAGATGACAGCCTTGAAGAAAGACCACGAATCTTACTCCCGGTCCGTCAACAGTTCCGAGTGACTGTATCGAATGAACTCTCAGCATCACATTGCCTCGTGGAATGTACGGCTGATAACCTCTCTCTGCTGCTCACGGGAGAGCTTGTTGAAGTTAACAGCATAACCTGAAACACGGATTGTAAGGTTAGGATACTCTTCAGGGTTTTCGTAAGCCTTAAGAAGTGTTTCGCGGTTCATTACATTGACATTGATATGATGAGCCTTCTTTGCGAAATAGCCGTCAAGAATTGAAACGAGGTTTGAATATCTTTCTTCGTCAGAATGACCGAGAGTATCGGGTGTAATTGAGAATGTATTTGAAACACCGTCACGGCAATCGTCATAGCTGATTTTTGCAACCGAGTTAAGAGAAGCCAAAGCACCGTTTTCCTCACGGTTGTGCATCGGGTTTGCACCGGGTGCGAAGGGTTCGCCGTCACCTCTGCCGTCAGGAGTTGCTGCAGTATTCTTACCATACATAACATTTGATGTAATCGTAAGAACTGAAAGGGTGTGGATAGCGTTTCTGTATGTCGGTGTCTTGCGAAGCTCAGTGATAACCTTATGCGTCATATCTTTTGCAATGAGGTCAACTCTGTCGTCATCATTGCCGTATTTCGGGAAATCACCGGTTGTTTCAAATCCTTCAATGTATCCGTTCTGGTTTCTGAGGGGACGCACCTTGGCATATTTGATTGCTGAAAGTGAGTCAGCGACAACTGAAAGACCTGCAATTCCGAAAGCCATAAATCTTTCAACTTCTGTATCGTGAAGAGCCATCTGTGTCTTTTCATATGCGTACTTATCGTGCATATAGTGAATGACGTTCATGGTGTTGACATAAAGATGCATAAGCCATGCAATGTACTCATCAAATCTCTTCATAACATTGTCGAAATCGAGAGTTTTTCCTTCGATTACGCTCATCTGAGGACCTATATGCATATCACTTGATGTATCATATCCACCGTTGAGTGCAATAAGAAGAAGCTTTGCAAGGTTGCAGCGTGCGCCGAAGAACTGCATCTGCTTGCCGATTTTCATAGCTGAAACGCAGCAGGCAATAGCATAATCGTCACCGTAGATGGGACGCATAACGTCGTCGTTTTCATACTGGATTGAGTCTGTGTCAACAGAAACCTTTGCACAGAAGCGTTTGAAGCCCTCAGGAAGGGAATTAGACCAGAGAATCGTGATATTTGGCTCAGGGGAAGAACCGAGCGTATAGAGGGTGTTAAGAAGTCTGAAGCTGTTCTTTGTAACGAGACTTCTGCCGTCTTCACCCATACCACCGACTGCTTCTGTTATCCACATAGGGTCGCCACCGAAAAGCTCGTTGTATTCAGCAGTACGAAGATGACGGGCAATGCGAAGCTTGATGACGAAATCATCCATAAGCTCCTGAGCTTCTTTTTCAGTAAGTATACCGTTTGCAATGTCGCGTTCAATATAAATATCAAAGAATGTGCTTACTCTGCCGAGTGACATTGCAGCACCGTTCTGCTCTTTGATTGCTGCAAGATAAGCAAAATATGTCCACTGAATTGCTTCACGGGCATCTTTTGCAGGGTTTGAAATGTCATAGCCGTACATAGCAGCCATTTCCTTCATAAAGCCGAGGAAAGTGATCTGCTGGAAGAGCTCTTCAGTCTGACGGGTTGTATCTGCATTGAAGTTTCCGTTCGCCATAGCAGCCTTGTCAGCTTTTTTGAGTTCGATGAGACGGTTGACACCGTAGAGCGCAACTCTTCTATAGTCACCGATGATTCGGCCTCTGCCGTATGCATCAGGAAGTCCTGTGATAACATGAGAGCGGCGTGCTGCACGCATTTCATCAGTATATGCTCTGAAAACACCGTCGTTATGAGTTGTACGGAAAGTGAACTCCTCTTCAACTTTATCGCTGAGCTTGTAGCCGTAAGCAGCGCAGGCCTGACGAGCCATACGGATACCGCCAAAGGGGTTAACACCACGCTTGAGAGGGCTGTCCGTCTGCATACCTACGATAAGTTCGTTTTCTTTATCGATGTATCCGGGAGCATAGCTTGTAAGCGATGAAACCGTCTCGGTATCAATATCGAGAACACCGCCTTTAGCGCGTTCTTTTCTGAAAAGCTCCTGAACCTTAGCCATAAGCTTATCTGTTCTCTCGGTAGAGCCTGCAAGGAAGCTTTCGTCACCGCAGTATTCCTTATAGTTAGTCTGAATAAAGTCACGGACATTGATTTCATCCTGCCATATTCCTGTTTTAAATCCGTTCCAATTTTCGTGTATCATGTGTATCACTCCTTTAAAAAACAAAAAAGGACAAATCAGTAAAAACTGACTTGCCCAGACGGTCGGCTTTTGCCTTTTGCATTCCCTTGCGGTAATCCGCTGATCCGTCAGTCATGCAAAGGTTTAATTTGTACCTATATTGTATTATATTTTGATCGTTTTGTCAATAAATCAAGGATAGAAAAGTTTGACAATAATTGGTGATAAAAACATAAAAATAATATGCAGATTTAACTTCATTATATGCGCCAGAGATATTTCTCAAAATCGATATGACCATCGGGTTCGAAAACGATTCCTTCGTTTTCTAGCATAATTCTCTGCGCATCACCACCACCGAAAGCAAAGCTTTCTGCAGTTCTGCCCTCACGGTTTACGACTCGGTGGCAGGGTATGACACCGGGAGCAGGATTCACATGTAAAGCATAACCTACTACTCTTGCCCACCGAGGATTTCCGGCAAGCAAAGCTACCTGACCGTATGTTGCAACCTTTCCTTCGGGAATGTTACTTACTACCTCGTATATTTTCTCAAAAACAGTCATCGTATCACCTTGCTTTATTATGGATCTTTTTAATTATACTATAAAAAGAAAATAACCGCAACCTTGTATCAAAGTTACGGTTATTCTTTGGCGGAAGCGGTGGGATTCGAACCCACGGTACCGTGAGGTACAACTGATTTCGAGTCAGTCCCGTTATGACCACTTCGATACGCTTCCGTGTAAAATGCTCATATATTTTAGCAAAATTCTTTTTAGTTGTCAATATATTCATCTGTTTAAATCTTGATTTTTTGCCGTGTTGTATGATAAAATACCTTTTATGTATAAGGAGGTCTTTTTATGTCTTGTTGTAATTGCTGTAACAGCGATTTATCACTTATGGATGAAGTTCTTGATAAATACGCATCTGTTGATGGTAGCCTTATAACCATCTTGCAGAATGCGCAGGATATTTACGGCTATCTGCCGACGGATGTTCTGTATCATATAGCTGAAAGAATCGGTTCAACCCCTGCCAAGGTGATGGGTGTTGCAACCTTTTATTCCCAGTTCCGTCTGCAGCCTGTCGGAAAGTACCTTATAATGCTTTGTCAGGGTACAGCCTGCCATGTCAACGGTTCGGAAAAGATTGAAAAAGCTATTTCAGAAGAGCTTGGTATCGTTGACGGTGAGACAACAGCTGACGGTCTTTTTACACTTAAAAATGTTGCTTGTCTCGGATGCTGCAGTCTTTCTCCCGTTATGATGATTAATGATGAGACTTATGGCAGTCTTACTCCGGAAAAGACAAAAGAAATTCTGAGAAGTCTCAGGGAAAAGGAGAACTGATTATGCGTATAGTTGTTGGTCAGGGCAGCTGCGGTATTGCTGCAGGTGCAGCTAAGGTTTATTCAGCTATTGAAGATATTGTCAGTTCCTCTGCAGAGCTTACGATAACAGGCTGCATAGGAATGTGTTTCCTTGAGCCTATTGTAGATATCTATGAAGGAGATAATCTCGTTAAGCGTCTTGTAAAGGTGAAACCCTCAGATGCAGAGAAGATTATCTCATTTGTCAAAGGCGACAAAGATGCTGTAAACGATATTGAAATCACTGATGACGATAAGCAGTTTCTTTTAAAGCAGACAAGAATCGCTCTTCGCCATTGCGGTATTATAAACCCGGAAAAGATTGAAGAATATATCAGAGACGATGGTTATAAAGCTCTTGAAAAGGTTCTCAGCACTATGAGCCCTGAAGAGGTAATTGAAGAGATCAAAGTGTCAGGTCTTGCAGG
>JAZORX010000055.1:0-5094 GCA_045656845.1 Acutalibacteraceae bacterium
ACGACAACCTTGAATGCGAAAAGATGTTTGATGTTTATGATGATATCCACGAAATGAAACCTGAATACATTACTGAAAACGGCTTCTATTGTGCCGATGATGCAGGTATGTGGCAGTTTTACGAATTTCCCTCAGCAATCAGATAAAGAAAAAAGTCTCCGGAATTTCCGGAGACTTTTTTGTGTAGTGTCTTTAAATTATGCGAGAAGGCTTTCAATAGCCTCGAGGATTCCTGCAAAGATATCGCTGAAACCATCAACAAAACCTGACATATCAGCACCTGTGAGGTCTGAGATGAACTGTGCGATGTAAAGGGGAATGTCGCTGAGAATTGCAATAATTGCCATATTTAACACCTCGTTTTTTTCTTTATTATATCATATAAAAGGTTGATTGTCAAAAAACAAACTGAACGAGAGCCATATAGCACAGTGTGCCTGCCATAATGCTCAGAAGAGTGTTTTTTCTCCATATATAAAGAAGAGCGACAACGAGACAGCTGATCAGCTCGGGCATAAAGTCTGAAACCGATGTAAAGCTGATGCCTTTAAGACAGTAAATAACAAGCATACCCATAACAGCGTATGGCAGAGTACGACCGAGCTTTTCAATGATTGCAGGAGTTTTCCTTTTTCCGTTGAAAACGAGGAAAGGCAGAAAACGGAGCAATGCCGTGCCGATAACCATTATACCGAGGGCAATCCAATAGTGTTTGTCCGTCATTTTACCTGCGCCTCCTTTTTTTATCCTTCTGAGCTTCGGGCAGGATGCAGAGTGAAGCAGCTATCGCAATCATGGTAGGAATAAGAAAGTTTTCGCTGCCGAAAATAATAAGACAGACTATGGATGCTCCTATTCCGATGAGAGCAGGGGTGTGCTTCTTTGTGCTGTGCCATTGTTCAAGGAAAATTGTAACAAAAAGTGCGGTAAGAACAAAATCTATGCCTTCGCTGTTGAAGCTGACGAGTGTACCGACGGTCGCACCGAGTACACATCCCGTTACCCAATATGAATGGTTGAGCATGGTAACCGCAAGATAATAATCCTTCCTTTTATCAAGCGGAATGTCTGAGTGGTCGTTACACATAAGAGAATATGTTTCGTCCGTAAGACCGAAAACAAGATAATACTTTCTCCAGCCGACATCCTTGTATTTTTCAAGCATTGAAATTCCGTAAAAAATATGCCTTGCCTGAACAAGAAGAGTGGTCAGAGCTACTGTGGCGTAAGGTGCTCCGCTTGCGAGCAGCCCAACACCGATATATTGCATCGATCCTGAAAACATTGTAAGGCTCGTAATAAAGGCTGTAAGTATACCGTAGCCTGCAGCGTTGTGCAGAATACCGAAACCGAAGCCGAGACACAGGTATCCCGTCATAACGGGAATGGTATCAACAAGAGCCTTTCTTAAAATTTTCTTCATTTAATCACATCTTTGTCCGATAATTTTAAAGCAACGGAAGCTATTCTAACACCGTGAAAGGAAAATTACAAGTTGTATAAAAATTTTTTTGTAAAAAGGCATTATTTCTACATTCTCGTTTTCATTTTTTGTTGACAAGAAAAATCAAAAGTGATATTCTTTTTTCTGTAAGAAATATGCTTTTCTTAAACTCTAAAGACAGTAAGGAGATTGAATCCAATGGAAATGATGTACAAAGGTAAGACAAAGGACGTTTATAAGCTTGAAAACGGCAATGTAATGCTCAAGTTCAAGGATGATTGCACAGGTAAAGACGGTGTTTTTGATCCCGGTGAGAATACTGTTGGTTTGACAATCGAGGGTATCGGAAAGGCAAATCTTGAAACATCAGTTTACTATTTCGAAATGCTCAAGGATGCAGGCATCAAGACTCATTATGTTTCTGCTGACCTTGATAATGCTACAATGGAAGTTCTTCCTGCAACAGTTTTTGGCCACGGTCTCGAGGTTATCTGCCGTCTTGTTGCAACAGGCAGCTTCATCCGCAGATACGGTGAGTATATCGAGGACGGTACAGTTCTTGAAGGTGGCTATGTTGAATGCACGTTCAAAAACGATGAGAAGGGTGATCCCCTTGTTACAGGTGAAGGCCTTGCAGCTCTCGGTGTTATGACTCCCGACCTCTTCGAGAGCATGAAGGAGCAGACACTCAAGATCACAAAGATCGTTGCTGACGACCTCAAGACAATCGGTCTTGACCTCTGGGATATCAAGTTTGAGTTTGGTTATAACAACGGTGAGGTTATCCTCATCGACGAAATCGCATCAGGTAACATGAGAGTTTACAAGGGCGACACAATCGTTGAACCCGTTGAGCTTACAAAGCTTATCCTCAACAGATAATCATTCTGAATATTTAAAGGCTGACGGAGAAATCTGTCAGCCTTAACTTTTATTGACAGTGTATGTTCTTGTGTGCTATAATCAAAAAAAGAAATATAATTTCTTTAATTTAATGTTGAGGTGAGTTTATGCTTGAAAAGTTTTTAGTTGAAGTTCTGAAGCTTGCTCCGAGGCAGATCTGGGCGGTTGAGCAGCTCGGTCACTATTTTGCAACATTTTTTGAAGGATTTTCAATAAAGAAAATCTTTGCAACGATTTTTGCGATTCTTGAAATGTTCGGTCTTGTAATATTTGACACACCGACTACTCCGAGAGGGCAGGAGCTTGATCTTACGGGTTACAGCCTTGTTTTCGAGGATGAATTTGACGGTGATGCTCTTAATACCGATGTCTGGAAGTACAGAGGAAACGGCGCTCGCAGAGGTGGCTTTAATGCGGAAAGTCAGATAAAAATCGAAGACGGCAATATGATCATCACAGGCGAATACCTTAAAGACGGTATGTACGGTGAAGGCTGGTATACGAGTATGGTTTCTCTCAGAGAGAAGTACTGCAAGGGTTATTTTGAAATCCGTTGCATTGTAAATGAAGGCTCAGGCTTCTGGTCTGCTTATTGGATTCAGGCTGATCATCCGTATGAGGCTGAATATTCTCAGGGCGGCGTAGGCGGCTGTGAAATCGATATCTTTGAGTCAATGTCTTTTGACAGACTTGTCGGAAAAGATTCGGTTACTCAGACAGTTCACTGTGCAGGTGTTGACGGTGTTCAGGAAGGCTTCCAGTCCAATAATCTCGGTGCTTTCTACGGAAACAATATTTATAAAGAGTACAATACATATGGCCTTGAATGGACAGATGAAGAATACATCTTCTATATAAACGGTGTTGAAACACGCCGTACATCCTTCGGCAACGGTGTATCAGAAGTTCCCGAAGAGGTTATAGTTTCTCTTGAAATTCCCGCAGAGGAAGAGCTTAATAAGCTTGATAAGGATTCTTATAAAACAGAGTATATCGTTGACTATGTAAGAATTTATCAGAAATAATAAAATGCCGTAGCAGGCTGAGGCTTGCTACGGCTTAGTTTTTATCAGAAGCTTTCGTAAAAAACGATTTCATTTTTATTCCTGAATTCATTGTGCAGATGCATTGGCTCAGCATCATCGGCAGGGTATCCCATAACGAGCAGAGCTACGGGTTCAATATCTTCGGGAATGTTGAATTCTTGTCGCATCGCAAAGGGATCAAAGTGCATAACCCATGTAGAGCCGATTCCGATTTCGGCTGTTTTGAGCATCATATGGGTTGTAACAATGCTCGCATCGATGATTCCGCAGGTTGCACCGTCATATTTTCTCGTCCAGCATTCATTTTTATTGTAGCAGACAAGCATTGCGGTCGGTGCGTTAAAATGGCACTTTGTGCATTTTCTTAGTTTTTCGCAGGATTCATCGCTGTTGATAACAAGAATTCTCTGCGGCTGATAGTTGCATCCCGTGGGAGCAAGGTGACCTGCTTCAAGGATTTTGTTTATATCTTCATCGGGTAGGTGAGTATCTTTGAATTTTCTTACAGAGTATCTGCTTTTTGCGAGTTGAGTGAAATCCATATAATCATCCTTTCGCTGAATTTCGAACGCAAATATGATACTATAATAATTGTTTTTTGACAAGAGAGTTGTTGACTTTAAGGCGTCTGAATGTTATATTTTTAATATCTTGATACAGAAACGGAGTGCTTATAATGTTTGAAAACAATTGGGAATCTCTCAATTCCCGTAAAGTTCCCGAATGGTTTGAGGATGCAAAGTTTGGTATCTTCATTCATTGGGGTTTATATTCTGTTCCGGCATACACTAAGAAAGGCGATTACGCTGAATGGTATATGCGTCAGATTGAGGATGAAAATTTCGAAACCCATGCTTTTCATAAACGTGTATACGGTGAAAATGCAAAATATGAGGATTTCGTAAGCGGATTTAAGGCAGAACTTTTTGATGCGAAAAAATGGGCTGATCTTTTCCAGAAGAGCGGCGCAAAATATATGAACATTGTTTCAAAGCATCACGATGGTTATTGCCTTTATAAGACGGATTATGCATGGAACTGGAATACGGTTGATGTAGGCCCTCATCGTGATTTCCTTCAGGAGCTCAAGGATGCCCTTGCAGATACTGATGTCCGCTTCGGCGTTTATCATTCTGTTTATGAATGGTTCCATCCTCTCTATCTTAAAAATCCCGAAGAGTATGCAACAGAGCATCTTATCCCGATGCTCAAGGAGCTTATCGAAAAATATCAGCCCAATACTCTTTTCACAGACGGTGAATGGGAGCATACATCAGATGTATGGCATTCAACGGAATTTTTACAGTGGCTTTACAACGAGTCAAGCGTAAAGGATTTCATCGTTCCCAATGACCGTTGGGGTAAAGAAACACGAGGCAGAATGGGTGGTAACTTCACAACTGAGTACGGTTATATCGAAGCAGGCCGTAAGATTGAAGATGTCGAGCTTGACAGACCTTTCGAAGAGTGCCGTGGTATCGGCCGTTCATTCGGATTTAACCGTAATGAGGACCTTGCTGACTATCTCAGTGCCAAGGAGCTTCTTGAAATGCTCTGCGACCTTGTTTCAAAGGGTGGCAACTTCCTTCTTAATATCGGTCCTGCAGCTGACGGTACAATCCCCGTAATTATGGAAGAAAGACTTCTTCAGATGGGCGACTGGCTCCGTGTTAACGGTGATGCAATCTACGGCACACGCCT
>JAZORX010000056.1:0-5722 GCA_045656845.1 Acutalibacteraceae bacterium
CAATGCCGGGGGCGGCAACGGGGCTGAGGTGTTCTATCACTACGGAGGAGGGAAGTCAAAAGCTCTTGCCGAGAATATTCTCTCCGAGGTGGTAAAGATAGGTCAAAACTCCAGAGGTGCGAAGATCCGAAAGAATAAGGACGGTAAGGACTACTACGGCTTCATAAGGCAGACTTCTGCTCCTGCGGTTATAGTGGAATGTGCTTTTGTAGACAATGCCTCTGACCTCCAAATTTTAGCCACAGAGAGCCAAAGGAAAACGATGGGTGTAGCAATAGCCAAAGGTATATTAAAGACGATGGGCGTAGAAATTCAAGTCGAGAGCAAGACATTATACCGTGTTCAAGTCGGTGCATATCTTGTCAAGGCTAATGCCGAAGCTATGCAGAAAAAGATAAAAGCGGTAGGCTTCGATGCGTTCATAGTAAAGGAATAAAGAAAAGAGCATCCTCTCGGATGCTCTATTTTACTTGCCTTTTTGATGTGGACATCATGGAGAAGCGTATGAACTGAACTACACAGGATGTACACAAGCGGCATAAAAAATTAAAGCTTCATAGTGATGTCAAGCTTTATTTGAATGTCGTTCCTTTTTAGTGTATCTCCCCACGTTGTAAGGTCTATTCTTTCCACGATAGCCCTTAGGAGCTTGTTCTTTTCTATTGGTGTGAGGCTGTCATCACGGAGTGCTGCAATAGCCTTTTTAAGAGCAAGAATCTTCTCGCTATAGTCAACCTGCTTCGGCATAGTAGCTTTTGTCTCTCTTATCTGCTGTTGGCATACTTCCATTTTGTCACGGAGTGCATTGTTCCTCTTCTCAAATAATTCCTCTGAGTATCTGCCGGTCTCAAGGAATTCATATTGTTTCTCCTCCTGTTGCTTGTATTCAGCGAGTTGCTTTTCAAGCTTATCAAGGAGGGATTTTTTTATTTTGAGGGAGTCTCCTTCGCCGTTCCTCAGCTTAGCTTCAAGCTTAGGAAGCTCTACCATTTCAAGTGCGGTTATGATCGCAGTCTCTACTACGCTGTACTTAACCGATTTGCCGCATTTAGGTCGCCTCTCTCTGCACT
Source organism: Acutalibacteraceae bacterium (assembly GCA_045656845.1). GTDB lineage: Bacteria > Bacillota > Clostridia > Oscillospirales > Acutalibacteraceae > CAG-488. Next base: position 1,071 of record JAZORX010000056.1, read on the forward strand.
CAAGTCTCCAATCTGCGTGTTTGTACGGGTGCTGTATGATTGCCTTGCCGCACTTTGCACAACGAAGGACACCTGCAAATGGATTCTTTAATTCACTTTGCTGCTTGTACGGTGGATTTAATGCACTGCGCTCCTGAGCCTTTACGAATATGTCATGCTCTACGAGGCGAGGGTGCTTGCCTTCTGCCATTATTACCTCTTCTTCGGGCTGTGCGAGCTTCTTGGTGATCCTCTCACCGTTCTCGATGATAATAGTGGTCTTTATTCTGTTGAAATAAACCTTACCGTCATAGTGAAAATTGTGAAGAATAACTCTAACTGTGTCCTTTTTCCACTTGCCACCTCTCGGAGCAGGTATATTCATATCGTTCAATCTGCAGGCTATCTGATAATATGTCAGTCCTTCATTTACATACCAATCAAATATAAGTCTTACAATATCTGCATTGTCATTCGGCTCAAGGGTGTGGTCTTTGCCTATCTTTACCTTGTCATATCCATACGGAGGGGTATTTCCTATATAGCAACCTCTCTTGACTGCGGCTACTCTTCCTCTGAGCAGTATCTCCTTGGTGTAGTCAAGGTAGTCTCTGCCTCGGAGCAGCTCGTCTTGGAAGAATTTACGCTCCATTTTGTTCTCAAGGTCATAGGTCATAGTCGGTGTGACTACCATCGTGTGAGTATATCGCAGGTCGTTTATAAGCTTTCCGCAGTCTACCAAGTCACCACGGGATAGTCTCTGCGGCTCGATTACTACCACACCTTTTACGTTAGGATCTTCCATCCTCGCAAGAATTTTTCTTATCTCGGCTCGTTCCGATATGGACTCTCCCGACACAACCTCACGGTATATATCCTCTTCGGGTATCGTGAAGCCATACTCGCGCTTCATAAATTCTTGCAATATTGTCTCGTGCTTTGACAGCACTTCTTCAATGGTCTCGTCCGGGTTATCTGCTCTTGACTTTCTTAGGTAGAGCAGATATATCCCTGCTGCAATTCTTGCAAATTCACTCAATTGTGATACTCCTTTCTATTTTTAGCTATAACTATCACTGTCGTTGACTGCATCATAAGAGGACCAATAATAATGTTTTATTGCCCATATCGCCCTTTGTAATTCCTGCTCTGTTATAGGCTCTCCGTCAGCATAGTTTGTTAAGATCTGAAGAGCGGTTTCAGGACTAATCCCATGTTCGTTCTTTGTTTCCCATGATAGATTCCAAATTACATCCTCCAAGCGTTCTTGCGCGTTAGAAACGCCTTCCCAATATCCTTCCCAATATCCTTCTTCGTAACCTACATCATAGCCGTCATTGAACGCAGCTTCTCTTTTCGCATCTTTTTCCATCTCGTATATACTTCTTCCGCTTGAACACGATGATAATAAGCAAGTGGATAAAACTGCGGTCAGACCGATAATCAATAGTTTTTTCATCTGAGAATACCTCATAAAATCAATATCTAAAATAACCAAAGTGTCCGTTCGGTTAATGTTTCTCAAAACTCTTCAAATGCTTTGTGATGTATTCGGACACTCTACTGTAATAACTCTCATCAAGCACTACATCGGATGTGTCTATGCTATTAAAAAGCTCAACCTCATCGTCACCTGCAAGCGGTGCGAGTTCAATTAAAATATCGAGCTTATCCTTTTCTTCGTGCATCATATACCTCTTATATATTCGGCTTCAGCTTGTTGTAGTAATTGTGTAGTGCTATGATCTCGTCCTTGTGCTTTATCTCCATTTTGAGCATGTCATTCTCGGCTGTGAGAGTGGCAACCTTGTCCTTTAGGATGGCATTCTCGGCGTTCACAAGGTCACGCTCGGCTGTTACTGCGTCAACATTCTCTTGCAGAATAACGAGATTCTTTTCACCAACCACGACTTTAGTGTCGGCAAGGATGTCATCAAGCGATCCTCCAAGCACAGAGACGATTCGGTGAAGGGTGTCTACATAAGGGTTATCCGTGTCTCCTGAGAGGATACGGTTGACTGTTCTTTCGGGCAAATTTGTCCTCTCGGCGATTTGCTTAGCAGTCAGACCCTTCGCTTTTTTTAATTCTTTTAGATTGTCGAGCCACATGGTGTCGTCCTTTCTTATGCAATAGTGTCATGTTTGACCATATAGATGTGAAATACTTGGGTATTGAATGGTCAAAGGTGGGGATTGATTATCGTTCTCCGTCATTGTATAATCGAAACAGAAGAGCAAATGTCGAAATGATTCTGATAATTCCGACATACTGAAAGGGGATTTTGAGTAATGACAGAAAACGAAAAGAAACTAATTAAAATGATTCGTGAAAACGATAACCCATCTCAGGCGTTGATGACTGCTGCCCTCATTGTTTTGGGCTACCTAAAGCAAGAGCAATCATCTTCAGTACAAGGTCCTGTTGTTCTTCAGGCACGCGCCTGAATAGGTCGAGTAGGATTTTCTCTCCTTCGCTGAGTACAGGCTCTTCGGAGGAGTCTTTTTGAATCACTTGCCTTTCCATAGGGACATCATAGCCCCATAACCACATCTCGGAGCAGTCAAGAGCCTTGGCAAGTTTACTAATAACATCTGATTTAGGCTCATATCTTCCAGTAACATAATTACTAATACCGCCTTTGGCTAAACCCGTTGCTCTTGCAAGGTCGGCTTGTTTTAATTGTCTCATACGCATTGCTTCTTTTAATCTTTCTGATGTACTTGAAGTCTTGCTCCAATTTGGCATATATATATCACCTCCTGTTCCTACCTCTTCTATTATATCACAGAATTTGTAAAAAGTCAACAAATCAAGTCAATTCTCAAAAAAAGTTTTGAAAATCAAACAAAAACCCCTTGACAAATTTCGACAGTGATGCTATACTAATGTCGAAAAGACTTGAAATCAAGTCTTTCCAGGCAACGAAAGGGGGGCGAAAAATGAGAACTTACGGTAAACTTCGTGAAAAAATCAAAGCTGTCTTTGGCACGATTGGAGCATTTGCGGATGCAATGGGAAAGGACAGAAGCACTATCAGCTGTAAATTAAACGGACTTTCTCCTTGGACAAATACCGAGATTGAAGCTGCTTGTAAACTGCTCAATATAGCTATTGATGAAGTAAGCGAATATTTTTTTTACTAAAAAAGACTTGAAATCAAAACCTTTAAGGAGAAACGAAATGGAAAAAAGAAAAAAGCTCCTGACGGAGCAGGAGCGAGAGAAAGAATGGTGGATTGAAAAGCAAGAGGGCATCTACCTCGAAATGGGCAAGCTGAAGGACGGAAAAGAGGTAAGAGATTACATCAAGGCGCATCGTGAGGATATAAAAAAATATCACATACACGTTCCGTTCTTGTGCAAATATCCAAGAACGCCCTTGGTGATTTCCATCTTAGCGCTTCTTCTTTCGATTATTAAGCTTTTTATGTAAAAAGATCGAAAGGGGCAAGGGCATCGAATACAGCCACCAGAAGTGCGAGGACGGAGAGAATCAGCGCAATTCGGGCTTCCATCTCAACTTTACGGTACTTGTAGATAGAGTCTTCACCTTGTGGAGATAGTGTGTAAGCCGTAAGCCCTATTTCATAACCTTCTTTACCGGGAGGAACGAGAGTGATAACCTCAACCAAACCGATTTTTACAAGATATTGAAGTCGAGAGAGGTCAAAGTTAAGCGGAATTTGATCTTCGGGTATGTACTCAAGTCGGCGGATCTTCTTCAACATTTTTAATGATGCTCGGGAGATATCGGTCATACGAACACCTCTTGTAATGAAATTAACTTATTTTACCACATAACACGAAATTTGTCAAATAAAGGAGAAACACCATGAAAGAATACGGATTAACAGACGAACAGGTAGAGCGAGAGATAGCTCGACTTAATGCATCCCCTGCGGTTGCATTGGCACGAAGAAAAGCGAGGTTGGAGTATCGCAGAAGACAGTATCTGTATCAGCTCCGTGACCTTGAGAAAAAAGGAAAGGCACTCTTAGATGCAGGCATCACCAGAGAAGTGCTTGATGCTATGTATGAGGCGGATGGTAACGAGGATGACCAAGCCTGAAACCCAATATACAACTCAAACAATTAAAATCAGCGAAAACTGCACCGTCACCATTCGCCGCCCGATCCTTACAGAAGCAGAACGGGCAAAGGCAGAACGGAGCGTGATATCAGTCCTTGAGCAGATAGGACACAAACTTGTTTAATTGGAGGAAAAAACCATGTTAGAAAAATTGAAACAGGAACTTCGCATTATTGAGGAAGGCATTGAGTATATGGAGCTGTCCGATACAGCTTGGACTCCTGCTTATACCAAGCTTTGCAAGAAGAAAAAGGTACTCAAGAAAGCCATAAGAAAGATAGAAAGGATAGAGGCACATGTATAAAAATTTAACTAAAATCCCCACGCTCGATATGTCACACGATGAGTGGCTTGAGCACAGAAGAAAATCTATTGGAGGATCGGACGCGGCAAGTATTATCGGTCTCAATCCTTGGTCAAGTCCCTATACCGTGTGGGCTGACAAGCTCGGAAAGCTGCCTCCCAAAGAGGACAACGAGGCAATGAGACAGGGGCGCGACCTTGAATTCTATGTAGCGCAGAGATTTACCGAGCAGACCGGGAAGAAGGTCCGCAGAGAGAATAACATTCTTATCAATCCCGA
>JAZORX010000057.1:0-2569 GCA_045656845.1 Acutalibacteraceae bacterium
TCGTTCATGAATGCAATGTTGATATCTCTCTGGCTGTTTTCAATAACCTTTGCAGCTTCCGCAACCTTTATGCTTTCAGCACGGTGAACACCTGCTTCAACAACAAGCTCATAAACCTTTGCAACAACATCGAGAGTTTCAGCATCCATACCCGAAACAATTTTTACGATGGTTTCAAGTCTGTGCACCTTGTCACCGGGATTGATTCTTTCGGGTGAGTAGCCGATTTTGAAGTCAATGCCGCATTTAAGTCCCGATTCTTTTTCAAGAATGGGAACGCAGACATCCTCGGTTACACCGGGATAAACGGTTGATTCAAAAACAACGATTGAACCTTTGGTGAGGTTTCTACCGAGAATACGGCTTGCACCCTCAACGGGAGTAAGGTCGGGAGTATGGTCATCATTAACGGGAGTGGGAACGGCAACGATGTGGAACTTTGCTTCGCGAAGCTTTGATTCATCCGAAGTGAATTCAACCGTTGTGTTCTTGATAGCTTCATCGCCCACTTCAAGAGTGGGATCGATACCACTTTTATAGAGCTCAATTTTCTTTGCATTAAGATCATAGCCGATAACGTCAACCTTTTTAGCAAATGCAACGGCAATAGGCATACCAACGTAGCCGAGACCCACAAGTGAAATTTTTTCTTCTTTTGCGAGAATTTTTTCATAAAGATTTGTATACATAATTCTTCTCCCTTATTTGCACAAACTGTTTATTTTTTCAAGATATGCTTCGATAACGATTTCTCGAGAGAAATTTGATTTTATATATTCTCTTCCCTTTTCGCCCATTGATTTTCTTTCGTCATTGGGCAGAGCAAGGAATTTTTTGATTTGTTCGCAGAGTGCATCAACATCTCCGCCGTGATAGATAAATCCCGTTTCGCCGTCGATGAAGGTTTCCTGACATCCGGGGTTATCCGTTGAGATTATTGGTTTGCCGCTTGATGCGCTTTCAAGAAGCACATTGCTCATTCCCTCGCCGTAGGTTGAGGGGTGAATTGTTGCGTGAGAAGCGGTGACAAACGGTTTAATGTCTTTCTGTCTGCCTCTGTATTTGATAATATCTTTTTCTTCAAGCTCCGAAAGCAGCTTTTCATAGTGCATTTCAGTTGGCTCAATGAAACCGAGCATATTGAATTCTGTGTTGGGATATTCGGCTTTTATTATTTTTGCGGCTTCGATATAATCATCAACGCCTTTGTCGTGAAGAATTCTGCCGATATAGTTAAAAACAACCTTTTCGCCGTCTTTACCGTTACCGCCGTCGGGATAAGGCTGAAGAGGATATCTGTCTGTATTAACGCCCGAGCCAGGAATAAGTCTGTGTTCACCTTTTACCATGCCCGAGTCTTCCGCAAGCTTCATATTGGTTGAATTCTGGAACATAACACAAGCAGAGCGTCGGAATGAGAATTTAAAGAGCGACATTATAAGCTTTTGTTTTAGTCCGCCTTCATTGAGAACACTTCCGAATCCCGTGACATTGCTGATAACGGGGATTCCGAGAAGGTATGCCGCCAATCCTGCATAGACATTCGGCTTTGCGGTGTATGTAAGCACAACCGAAGGTTTGTTTTTAAGAAAGAGTCTGAAATAATGAATGAACAGCTTTGCATCAGCAACGATATTTGTGCCACGTCTGTCGATAACAGGGTCATCGTAGCGATATTCAAGATGTTTCATCAGTTCAAACTTCTCACCGTCGGGACAGGAAATGAGCATTTCGTAGCCTGCGTCAATGATTCCTTCTATAAGTTCCTTACGGAAGCAATAGATATCATCGTCATTATTCGTAAGAAGTGCGATAAGATGTTTCTTATTCTTCATTTTGTTTCCTCTTATTTGAAAACCGCAAGAACGGTTAAAATCATAACTTTTATATCGTCAATAAAGCTGAAACTTTTGATAGCGGCAAGGTTGTATTTCATTTTATCGGGAAGAACAACCTCAAGATATGTTTTTTCAACATCCTCTGCGGCATCGAGAAGTTCGTTTTCATCTTTATAATAAACGCTTGCTTCTGATGTGATGCCTGCGGGCATGAGGAGGGTCGCCATCATTTCGGGAGTATATTTCTCAACATACTTGGGAACTTCGGGTCGAGTGCCGACGAAAGTCATTGTGCCTCTTAAGACATCGATAAGCTGACTGAATTCGTCGAGCTTATATTTACGGATGAATTTTCCTGTTTTTGTGATTCTTGAATCACCGCCGACTGTCAGAAGCGAGCCTTTATCGGCATCCGTTACCATTGAACGGAATTTGAAAATACGGAATTCTTCACCGTATTGAGTTACTCTTGTCTGTCGGTAGAAAACGGGACCTTTTGAGTCAAGTTTAATTGCGATTGCAAGAATGATAAACAAGGGGGAAAGTACAGTCAGGAGTAAAAATGATACAACGATATCAAAGAGACGTTTCAATCCAAGCTGAAACTTCTTTTTGCTGAGCAAATCATAGTATTCTTTTACTTCAGGTATCTGCATTTCTTTGGGAAGATCTTCCCATTTTCGCAGTATCATAGCTCTCTCTCCCTTGAATAATTTTAGATATACTTTTTA
>JAZORX010000058.1:0-6020 GCA_045656845.1 Acutalibacteraceae bacterium
GTTCAACCGACTCTCACGATAACAGCTTCAGCGGCATCCCGGGCGAAAATTCAAGCGCCATTCTTATCAATCTCGACTTTGACGGCAGCGTTCTCTGGAACAAATACCTTACCGGTAACAAGGGCGGCATAATCAAAGGCATAAGCACCGATAACAGAGGAAACATCTTCGTTTCCTGCGTAACAGAATCAACAACTGATAATTTTGCCGCTTTCAGCGAACTTAATGCCAAACTTATGAATACGGTTATTATCAAATATACCTACGCCGGCAGTTTCAAATGGTATTATCCCATCGCATCAAGCGCAAACGATGTTTTTGAAGCAGTTGTTGCCGATGACAGTGGCGGATGCGTTGTTGCAGGATATTACGAAAATCTGAAATTAACCTACCCCGACGGCTCTCTCCAGGGAGTTCACTTTTGCGGCGGAACCGATTCTTTAGTTCTCAGAATCAATTCCAACGGCACCAACAGATGGACTAAGAATCTTTCGGGTTATTATGACGATTATGCGCTGGCAATAGATAAATCCGAGGGCGGATTCATAGTTTGCGGTTATACCTATTCATCAAACCGTGAATTCACCGGAATCAACAATATGGGTAACGGCGACGCATTCACCGCATTCCTTACTCCCGCAGGTAACACCGTAGAAATTCTTGCCGCAAGCGGAAGCCGTTCAGATGCTGCAACCTGTGTTGCCGTTAACAGCAGCGGCACGGTAGCCGTGCTGGGCAAAACAATTTCAACCAACGGCAGCTTCAACGGACTTAATACCCATATTACAGACGGATACATCAATCTTTATTACAAGCTTTTCAACGGCGCTAATCCATACACAAGCTTTGCAGTTAAATATTCAACAACAATAAGAGAGTATTAATAAAGAGCTCCGTACTTCGGTACGGAGCTCTTTGTTATCCAATATCCATTTCGTCATCAAGAACAACACAAGGTTTTTCAAAACCTTCAAGTTCAAGAACAACAATTTCATTTTTGCCTTTCTTAAGTAAAGGTGCGGGAAGATATGCTGACTGCTGAGGTCCGACGTTCCAGTATCTTGAAAGCACAAAACCGTTAACTATGATTATACCTTTCGTAAAGGTTGGAAGCTTTACGAAAGTGTCGCAACATTCATCAATTTCAATTTCGGCTTTAAGGAAAACGGGTGTGCCGTCAAAAGCATCAACACCCTCTTTGAATTCAAGACCCGAAATATCGGTAAGCGGGAGCGGATAATTCTGCCAATGATAAACAAAGTTATTGCCAAAACCGATTCCCTCTGTTATGCCCTTACGGTCACGGAGCTTTGCGCCGTAGTTGACTCTGCCCATATTCTCAACAAGAATTGCAAGCTCGTTGCCTTCCTTGTCTATGCTCAGTCTGTTCATAGGCTTTTCATCGTTTCTGTACTGAATGCCTATATATTTATTATCCTTATATATATATGCTCTGTCGTGAACATCCTGAAGGCGGAGAGGCTGTTCATCTCTGGGGCCTCTTACCTTTGTTTTGTAAAGCACAAAACCATAGCCCTGATTAAGCTTTTCCATTGCAAGCGGAGTTACCGACTCAACGGGAGTTGAAAGTTTTTCAAGGTTATCAAGAAGCTTTGCAGAATATTTGAATTCAATTTCACCGTAGTTCTTTTTCTTTACGGGTGCGGGCATTTCAACATCGGGAATGGGTGCGTATTTTGAAATAACCTCTTTGAATTTATAATATTTTTCGGTGGGCTCACCGCATTCGTTAAGCGGAGCATCGTCATCATAGCTTGAAACTGTGGGCTCATAGAAATCATAATCATTTGCGCCGTTCATATAACCGAAGTTTGTGCCGCCGTGGAACATATAAGCCGAAAGGCTTGCTCCCATTGAAAGAATATCATCCATTGCATCTGCCGCATCCTGCGGGTCACGGCTGTGATGCTCTTCTGTCCAATGGTCAAACCAACCGTTCCAGAATTCCGTGCACATAAGAGGTCCGTCGGGCTGATATTCGCGAAGACGTGCAAACTGCTCTTCTGCTCTTGAGCCGAAGTTAGCTGTTTTATGTATCTCGGGCACGGTGCCGCCGGTGAGCATCTGATATTCCGCACCGTCAGAGGTGAAGAAGGGCACATCAATCCCCCTGTCTTTCATTCCCTTTGCAAGGTAACGGATATATTCGCTGTCATCTCCGTAGCTGCCATATTCATTTTCAACCTGAACAAGAATAATATTGCCGCCGTGGGTAATCTGATGATTTTTGATTCTGGGCATAAAATCATCAAAGAAACGGTCAACCGCCGCAAGATAATTCTTTTCCATACAGCGAAGCTGAAGTTCGTCATTTTTAAGGAGCCACCATGGCAAACCGCCGAAATCCCACTCCGAGCAGATATACGGACCGGGGCGAACAATGGCATAAAGACCGAGTTCTGCCGCAATATCAAGGAATTTCTCGATGTCGAGCATACCCTCATAGTCGAACTTGCCCTCTTCGGGCTCGTGCAAGTTCCATGCAACATATGTTTCAACCGTGTTAAATCCGCAAGCCTTGAGCTTTATGAGTCTGTCACGCCAGTATTCTGCAGGAACTCTGAAATAATGAATTGCACCCGCAATTATTCTGAAAGGCTCGCCGTTAAGTTTAAAACCGTCTTTCTCAATATTAAAAGTATTCATTTTTACACCTCAATCCGGTAATTCTTCTTTTTCATAAGGGAATTCGCTGAAAACTTCAAACTTCTTTGCTCTCATCCAGAGCGAAGGATTTATTTTTATTGTAAATCCGCATCCGTTCGGGGTAAGCCACTCGTGCATGGGAAGCTCGGGAATTCCGTAGGTTGCAAGAATCGCCATTATAACACCGCCGTGAGTTACGATTGCGGTTTCGGTTGTGCCTGTTTTCATAAGACCCTCGGCAACCTTCTCAAAGGTTTCACAAACACGCTTTCCAAAAGCTTCGTTGCTTTCGCCAAACGGAGGTTCAACTCCTTTTTCACCCGCAAGCCAACGCGGAAAAACGGGGTGGTCTTCAAGCTGTTCGGCTGTTTTATTTTCAAAATAGCCGAAATTATATTCGATAAAGCCCTCGATCTCAATGGGCTTGTTTTCAGGATAAAGAATTGCCGCAGTTTCTTTGCAGCGTTTTAAAGGACTGGTAAAAAGAGCCTGAACAGGGGGAAACACCGTGTCTTCTTTAAGTTGTACAAGCTGTTTCTTGCCCTCTTCGCTTAAAACAACATCAGTGTGACCGATATAACGCCCCTGCAGGTTTTCATCGGTAAGACCGTGTCTGATGAGATGAATGGTATAGGATTTCATTTTTTCCTCCAAAAAATCCAAACTATTTTTATTGAAATTAACAATATACAAGCTGTATAAACAGAGTTATAATATTATTACCTTAAGTTGTATGGGGTGAAATAAAATGGAAAAAGCTCTTCCGATTATTCTTTCTGAACTTCGCAAAGCAAAAGGCATTAGCCAGAAAGAGGCATCAGCCAATCTCGGAATATCTCAGGCATTGCTTTCGCATTATGAAAAGGGCATAAGAGAATGCGGGCTCGGCTTTTTGGTCAGAGCCGCAGATTTTTACGGTGTTTCGTGCGACTATCTTCTGGGCAGGGCAAGCAGCCCCTCCGGTATTAACGAAAGTACGCAGGCCGAAGCCGACGATGAAGGCACCGACAGTCTGCCGATTACCAAAACTTTTCTGAAAGCAGCCGCACAGCTGAAAGACGGCATCTATACCAAAGACAGCAATATTAACCAGCGTTTTAACACAGCCTTTGCTCTTTTTATGTACAGAACCATATTAATGCACGCAAATGCCGGCTTTCTTCCCGAAAGCTGGGCAGGCCACGCCTTTGACGGGCAAAAAATATTCGGAAATTCTTTCTATCTCGGACTTGTTGCCGCCGCAGAAAGAAGCTCTCTTTTGCCGGACAGCACCGCAAACCCTTGCGAGGACTCCCCTGCACCGGATGCAATTAAAACCGTTGTTGCCTTTGCGGAAGACTACATTCACGAAACATTAAAAGAAAATCTTCCTCACAAATAACTCTATAAAACAAAGCAGAGTCACAACCGCCGTTAAGCGGTTGTGACTTTTTATTTATGCATAAATTATTCTGCCATAAGGTCTTCGTAAAGCTTGATATATTCTCTTGCCGATTTGCCCCAGCTGTTATCGCATTTAAGGGCTCTTTCAACAAGCTTGTTCCAATATTCTTTATCGGAATATGCGGCAAGTGAGCGTCTGATTGCATCGAGCATATCATAAGCATCATAGTTCTTGAAGGTAAATCCGTTGCCCTTGCCGTCACCGCTGTCGGTAATTGTGTCCTTAAGACCGCCTGTTTCTCTTACGATAGGGATTGTGCCGTAGCGCAGAGCAACCATCTGTGAAAGACCGCAAGGCTCACTCTTTGAAGGCATAAGGAACAAATCGCTGCCCGCGTAGATTTTTCTTGCCATATCGGGAATAAATCCGATGCGAAGACCAACCTTGTCAGGGAAGTTTGCCTGAAGTTCTTTGAAGAATGATTCATATTCGGCATCACCCGAACCGAGCACAACAAGCTGCATATCGGTAACGCTGAGAAGCTCCCACATAATTCTCTTGATAAGGTCAAGACCCTTATGCGAAACAAGTCTGGTTACGATACCCATAACGGGCACTTCTTCTCTGACGGGAAGATTGAACATCTCCTGAAGAGCCGCCTTATTCTTGCTCTTGTCTGAGAAATCCTTTGCATTATAGTTGAAGAAAATATCCTTATCGGTTTCGGGATTATAGTTATCAACATCAATGCCGTTGAGAATGCCGCTCAGCTTATAGCTTCTCTCTTTGAGAATGGGATGAAGTCCGTGGCTGAACCAGGGGTCAAGAATTTCATTCGCATAAGTATTGCTTACGGTGGTTACTCGGTTTGAGCATTCGATACCGCCCTTCATAAGATTGAGGCAGTCGCCGAACTGAACAAGAGGAGCACACTCCTCCCCAAGACCGAACAAATCGCCGAGAATTTCGTTGCCGTATTTGCCCTGATACTGAATGTTATGGATTGTGAATACAGTTTTGATTCCCGTGTAGCCTTCCTTATGGCCGTAAATTGTTGTGTAGTAAACGGGCACAAGGGCACTCTGCCAGTCATTGCAATGAATTATATCGGGTTTAAAATCGATATAAGGCATAATTTCAAGCACTGCTCTTGAGAAGAAAGCAAATCTTTCGCCGTCATCATAGTGACCGTAAAGGGTGTTTCTCTTAAAATAATATTCATTATCGATAAGATAATAAATTACTCCGCCTGCCTTTGCTTCAAAAATGCCGCAATACTGTCTGCGCCACGAAACGGGCACCATTATATTGGTTATAAACTTCATTGAAGCACGCATTTCGTCGCTGATTGTGCCGTAAAGAGGCATAACAACTCTGCAGGCAACCTTGCGTCTTCTTAAAGCCTGCGGAAGAGAGCCCGCAACATCGGCAAGTCCGCCGCTTGCGGCAAAGGGTAATGCTTCGCTTGCAACATACAAAACTTTCATAAATTGCTCTTCCTTCCTGATTATTCAAAAATTACGGTTGTGTAATACATATCCTGATATTTAACAACGCCAACGCCAATTTTGGTTGTGTTAATGCTCATAGCCTTTGAATTGAGCGAAGATTTGACTTCCTGATAGAGCTGGTTACCGCCGTAAGCTGTTGTGAAGGTATCCACGCCCTCTGCGTCGGGCTTGCCGTAGGTTTCAGGCCTTGCCATACCGAGGCTGTTTGACCTTGCCTTGATCTTAAGATTTGTGTCGTAAGAAAGCGGTGCAAGACCAAGCTGGGCTCTGTCCTCATTAAGCTGAGTAACGATGTTTTGTGCAAGAACATCATCTCTGGCAACGCCGTTGCTCAGGTCAATATTGATTTTGCCCGTGGTTGTTTCCTCGGTTGAGGTTTCGGTCCATATATCAGGCTTTGTTGTGGGTGCGGCATCAAGCGTTACAATTTCTGTAACGGGATTGCCGTTTTCATCTTT
>JAZORX010000059.1:0-11342 GCA_045656845.1 Acutalibacteraceae bacterium
CAGCAGCCTGTCTATCCGAAAGACCTTACGGTGATTGAAGCTTGTTTCTGAATTTCAGGAACATCAACAGACTTTGCCGTCACTGTCACCTTGCCCGGCTTGAGAGTTTTAACCAGTCCGTTTTCGTCCACTGTTGCAATCGAATTGTCAGAAGACATCCATTCAATCTTGGTATTATCCGAAACCTTGGGTTTGAATCCGAACGCTTCAAGCTGAACAGTTTGGCCGACACTTACTGTTTTCTCAGTCAGATTAAGAGAAAAATCTGAAACCCCGATATGCACACCGACCGTTTTCTGCAAAATGAGAAGAGCATCAGATGAATTGATTATGCCGTCAGCATCAACATCACCGTAAAGCAGGATTTCGTCAGTTATTTCTGTTTTGCCTACAGATACCTGAAGTATCATCAGAGCATCTGAAGAGTTTACACTTCCGTCGTTATCAACATCACCAAAAGCCTGTGTTGCTGATGTCATAATTACTGAAGATGTAAGTGTTAAAAAAACAAGTATGATTGAGAGAGAAATTGCTGCTATTCTTTTCATCTGATTTTTACTCCTTGGAAAAACTTCAAAAAGTATATAACATTACTTCTTTAAAGTCAATTAAAAACGATGATTTTTGCTAGAAAAATCATCGTTTTTATAATTATGATATCACTGAAAAAATTATTCTGAAAATGCGTGAAATCAATTCAATTAAAATCTCTAAAAAGCTCTTTTCTTCATCATCCCCTGTATCTTCAGGGTTCTGAATTTCAGGCTCCTGATCGATGAGGCTGACATATTCCTGCCATTCAGACATTGTTGCAAGCTCTTCGATTGTTTTACCCTGGTCAATTGATTCAAGAAGAATACCTGCTTTTGAAAGAAGCTCCGAATCGTGCTGAGTAATATTACCATCGCGCGTACAATCAGCTGCAAGCATTCTCGCAGCTCCGATTGAGCTTTCGTTAAGAAGTCCTGTACGGATTGCTTCAACATAAACAGCATCCTGACCGTCATACCAACCGTCAGAATTGACATCTCCGAAAATAACAATTTCGTATTTTGCAATAATCTTACCTGTTGAATTATCCGTCACGGTGATTTTTGTTCCCGAGCCGATGGTTTGATCGTTTACAAACTCATATTCATAGGTAACATTTTTGTGATTGAGATAGTCACTTTCAAGCTTATCCCTGGTTATACCTGCATAAAGCCCGAAGAGATATTCTGCTTCCATTTCCTTCCACTGAGCGTAGAGAACAACATCCGTTACACCATAGTTTACGGTTGAAGCAGTTACCTGTGTGCCTCCCGTCGGCTGAGTAAACCAGCCCACAAATTCAGCATCGTCACGGCTCGGCTGCCAGAGTGCACCATAAGCTTCACCGTAATCAAGAGTTTTTCCTGCAGGTGAATATACACTTTCGCCCTTCACAACTTCAAGCTTTATTCTGAACTTAAAGTTATTGAAGCTCTGTCCTCTGCCGTCGTAATAAAGCCAGAATTTATATCCTGAAATTTCATTTGCTGCCTTCTGCGTATTGACTGGTATATCAACGCTTCCTGCAGAAACGATATCTGCAACATGACGCTTACCGTCAGGATTTGCAAGAGAATCGTTGAAAAGCTCAAGAACGATAATTCCGTTTGTCATCGTTCCGCTGACAGGTTCAAGCGTTGCGCGTATTGTATCGCCTTCCTTGATATCTGCATTGATTTCGATATAGGGCTGAAGATTGATACTCTGAGTGAGTGTACCGTTAAGAGTAATCGTTTCGGTGATTGCATCGTAAGAAGCAGTTACTCCTCCACCCGAAGAAACCGAATCAAGACCGGCCATAAGGTTAGGAGAAACATTACCGTAATTCAGATCGAACATAACATTTGAAGAGAATTCAAAGCTTGTTCCCTTTGAAGTTTCGCCTTTGCTGTTATAAGCATAGAGATGAACGGTATATTTTCCTCTCTCATTATTATGAGCAGAAATAGGAATATACGCTCTGAAGTTGTAAGTAAAGCCGTTGATCGTCCAGTTACCTCTTTCACCTTCGTGCCAGATTATATCGTCCTGACCGTTATAATCTGTCCATACGGGAGTTCTGATATATTCCGTATTTGAGCAGTTCATATAGGCATAGAAGCCGTTTTCATCCACTGCAACTGTCTTATATCGATTGATTGCAACCTCACCGTTTGTTTCAATCTCAGCAATGGCTGCAGCATATTTGCCGTTAACCGAATTCATTTCGGTTATGTCAATTTTTATATAACGCATCTCTGTTCTGTTGAAATCAACCGTCATATAATCGCTGACAGAAACATTGGTTTCTGATGCAAGCTGAGTCCAGCTTTCACCGTCTTTTGATACGCTTATGGTAAATGATTTCGGGAAATATCCGTTATAACCCGTTGCAGAATCTGCTGCGTGAAAAGTAAGCGAATCAAGAGTTTTAACCTGTCCTAAATCAAGCTTGACAAAGGTTTCGAAAGACTCGTCCTTAAGCTCTGAGCACCAGCCGTTAAGACCCTTTGAAGAGTTTGCGCTGATGTAACCGTCAGTAAGACAGCTGAGATACCATCCCGGAAGCATTTCGTCACGGGTACCGGGTGTACCGATTGAGCTGTCACCATAAACTGTTGCGTGGTAAAGTTCATTTGTTCCTGCCTGAGTATTTGCTCCATCATAACGGTAGGTTGCAGGAAGAGCGATAAGAGCTGCACCACCTGCTTCGAGATTCAGGTAGTAATTTCCGCTTGCAGAAGCTGTTGTCCATGCACCTGTATTGTTGTTAAGAAGCTGAACATTGTTGATTCCGTTTGCAAATTTAAGGGTTGCCGTAACATCCTTGCTCAGATCGTTATTGACAACCATAAGATAGTTTCTTCCTGTATCTCTGTCTGTCATATACGAAAGAATGAGGCTCTTGGAGCTGTCAGTTGACTGAACAAAGAAATCTGCAGGCACGGCACTCTGACCGTAGACATTGTTACCTGCAAGGTAAACTTCCTTTGCATCGCAGTTGATAAGAGTTTCACCAAGAGTGTGGATAATCGGATTTACCTTCTGCATATGGTAGTAAACAGCCGTCGGATTTCCGTTTTCATCGATCGGGCAGACGGAATAATTCTCCATTCCGTTGTCTGCTTCTGCGCTGTATTTCCAATAAGAAACATGCTTTACACCGTATGCAAGATAGGTCATATTCTGATAGAGAATATCCTGCTCTGTCGGGATTCTCTTAACAAGCTCACCACCTACGGGACCGTAGCCTATCGTCTGAACACAGGCTGCCGTATTCACACCGTACTTAAGACCTGAGCGTCTGATCGAATCGAGAGAATCAAACATAAGCTTATAATCAGTTGTTCCGTCCTGCATAAACGGATAAACATCAAACATAAGGTCAACATTTCCGTTTGTCAGCGCAGCAAGATCATCTGCGACATACTGATACTGCTCGTATGAATTATAAACGAATCCCGGAAAAAGGTTAAGGTAGATAAATGCACCGGGAACTGTTGAAGCGATGTTGTTTGCCATAGAAGTATAAATATTAGGGTTCCACGGCTCGTCATAGATATAAAAGCCTTCAAGGTTTGAAATACCGCTGTAATCTGCATAAACCTCTTCAACCAGCTCTTTTGAAACATTCGGAGCAACCGACCTGAATCTCATATCTGCTGCAATTGCACTCATACCATATTTTTCAGCCATTTTGAGAAGCTTCAGGTTATCCTCGGTGGTGTATACATTATATGTATTAAGAAGAAGATCGACATCTGCATCTGCAAGACGCTGATACTGTTCGTCCGTGAAAAGATCACCCAGCGGGGGTGCAAAAACAGAAACCGTCATCTCGTCACGAACATAAGGCATCGTTTTGTAGACATTTACCTGAACCGAGGCGGTGTAGCCGATTGATGTATTGGTAACAGTAACCTTTGTTTCGCCCTCAGCAACTGCCGTTACAAGTCCGTTTGCATCGACCTTTGCAATGCTTTCATCAAGAGAAGCCCAGACGAGCTTATGCTCATACGGGTCAAAAGAATTGAGATCGTCAACTTTTAACTCAAGCTGAAGATTATCCCCCGGAGTAAGCTTGATTTTAGTCTTGTTGAGCTCTGCATTATAAGCACTTTTAATTCCGTAAATGCCGATTTCAGCAAACTGAACATAATATCCGTCTTCCGAAAATCTCTCAGTCACATTTATGCGCACAAAAGATGCAAATGTCGGAGCAGGCAGCTCATACACCATCGGGCTGTTCGGATACCGTGTTGAATTGGTTACAGTTTTAACGGTTTTGTATGTCACACCGTCGAATGATGTCTGAATTTCAAAAGCCTTGGGAGCAACACCATTCGGAAAAATCACAAGTCTCTTAAGCTCTGCAACATTGCCGAGTTTGAAATCGATATTCATCGCACGGTCAACAGGTTCGCTCGAATATCCACCGTTTCGCTGAGTGTCACCGTCGTTTATATTATGGACGCCCCATTTTTCGCCCTCTTCATAGCTTTCAGTTGCAGTTACCTTGCTGTCGATTGCGAGATTGATGCAGTTTTCCGGAGCATATGTATCTATTTCAAGGCCGACATTCGTCGCAGCCACTTCTTTGCCGTAAACTGCAATTTCACCTAACTGAACGAGATGGATATAGTTGCCGTCAAGATTTCCTCTCAAAGTGACATAAAGCCTGATATATCTTGTTCTGACAGTAGTGAAATCTATTGAAAGAGCCTCCTGAGTATATCCTGCATAACCACTTTTCGTCGCTACCGTACGATAGCTTTCACCATCATCAGAAACCTGAATTTCAAATGTATCAGGGAAAGCACCGTGACGGAAGAGAGTTACTCTGCTTATATCGTAAAAGCCTTCAAGGTCAAAAGCTACCCAGAGAGGTTTTGTTTTGGACTCTGCCACGGCAGCGTCCTTCTCTTCCTGGGTCATATTGTTGGGATGATAATAAACCTCATCGGGAGAGGAAGTAAAACCTGCGTTTCCGTTATAGCCGAATTCACCGCCATAGTAAACAAGCGAACCGTCATTGACCCTCGCAAGCTCCCATTGACCGTTACCCGAAGTATAGCTGCTCGAAGCCGTAACGGAGGCATCAAGTGCAATGTCACGGGTGCCTTCCGGTGCATATTTTGTGATAACTTCATCAGCAGCATATGCTTTCAACGCAAACATATCTGCAAAAAAATCCTGCAAAAACGGATGCGACAACGACAAAAAGCTGAAGCTGAGCATCATCGAAACCGTCAACAAAACCGAAATTGCCTTTCTTATTTTCATAACTGCTCCTCCTGATTAAATCTATAGATATTTAATTATATCATTCAACAGTATTATTTTCAATACAAAGCCCCTAAAATGTAGTCACAAAACCTTGTCTCATTCATAAAATGACTAATGAGGTATCCACCTCACTAAATAAAAAAAGGAGGATAAAGCTATGGCAACATTTTTCAATCAGGCAACACTGACTTATAACGGCACATCGGTTAATTCTAACATCGTCACAGGTGAGCTTGTCGAGGTGCTTTCTGCTACTAAAACAGCACTTACGGGCGATTATACAACCGGTGATACAGTAAGTTATGCTGTTAATATTATAAACTCGGGCACAACTGATTTCACAGGCCTTACGATAACAGATGACCTCGGTGCATATGCCTTCGGTGACACAACACTTGTACCTTTGACTTATATCAGCGACTCCGTAAGATATTTTGTAAACGGAGACCCCACTGCTGCACCTTCCGTCACACCAGGCCCCCCTCTTACAATCAGCGGCATCACCGTACCTGCAGGCGGAAATGCAACTGTCATCTATTCAGCAAGAGTAAATGAATTTGCTCCCCTCGGTGCAACAGGAAGCATCACAAACACAGCAACCGTTACAGGTGGAGGCATCAGCGCAGATATTACGGCTCAGTCAACAATTCCTGCATCCACGGGCGTTTCACTTACAATCACAAAGGCGCTTAACCCGACAACTGTTGTAGACAACGGTGAAATCACCTACACCTTTGTCATCCAGAATACGGGAAGCGAACCTGCAACAGTCGGCGACGCACTTGCTGTTACAGACACATTTGACCCGATCATTGACATCGCAGCCGTTAATTTCAACGGCACAGCATGGACAGAAGGCACAAACTACACCTATGACGAAACAACAGGTGCTTTTGCAACCTTGCCCGGACAGATTACCGTACCTGCTGCAACCTACACACAGGATCCTGCAACAGGCGCTTTCGTAATCAATCCCGGCACAGTAACACTCACAGTTACAGGCACCGTCTGAAAACTGTAAAAATTTATAAGAATCCAAAAGCAACAAGGCTGCCGCAATTGCGACAGCCTTTAATTTTACAGTATTTAAATTAATACTCTACAACACCTTCGTAAACCTTGTGTGTATCACCGTTTACAAGGATCGTTTCGTCTGTGTAAGTGATTACGAGGTCGCCACCGGGCATCTTGACCGTGATATCCTCGCCCTTCTTGCACTTACCAAGCTCCGTTGCAACAACTACGCAAGCTGCTGCAGAAGCACCACAGCTGAGGCTTTCGCCGTTAACTGCACGCTCATAACATCTGAGCTTGATTGTATTCTTATCAATAATTCTCGCAACACCCGTGTTGATATACTCGGGAAGAAGCTCTGAATTTCTGATCATATCGCCAAACTCGTTGAGATTGACTGAATCGATATCGTCTCTGAAAACGATGCAGTGCGGGTTACCTACAGTCACACAGTTGAGGATATGCTTCTCGCCACCGATCTCTGCTTCATAACCGATTGCATTTTCAGCGTCAATATTCATCGGGATGCTTGCAGGATTGAAATCAGGCTTACCGATATCAACCGTTGCAGAACGAACCTCACCGTTGAATGTATAAAGCTTAACCTTCATAACACCGCTGTTTGTTTCGATTGTCATATTCGTCTTGGGTACGATGCCGTTATCGTAGAGATACTTAGCAGCGCAACGGATACTGTTAGCAGCCATTCTCGTCTTTGTACCGTCATTGTTGTAAACAACCATCTTTGCATCTGCAATATCTGAGCTTTCAAGAAGAACGACACCGTCTGCACCGATACCGAAATGACGGTCTGTGAAGTTAACTGTAAGAGACTCGGGTGACGGAATGATCTTGCAGAAATTGTTAAAGTAGATATCATCGTTACCTGTAGCCTGCATCTTTGTAAACTTAAGCTGCATCTTCTTTGCACGGAGATTGTTAATATCTACAAGCTCTGTATTTCTCTGAGTGAAACGGCTTGCGAGAATATCGCAGAGTGCGTTTGCAGTATCAAGAGAAGTAAGAGTGCAGATTGAAAGCTGAACAGCTCTTCTGTGAACCTTGATGAAGTTCTGAATTGTTGCCTGCTTTGTTGAGCCTGTGTATACGATATAATCAATCTTTCCTGTTTCAAGAACATCGAGAACAGCACTGCAATCTTCGAAATCACCGATTGTTTCAACTTCGATGCCTGCAGCACGAAGGCCTACACCAGTCTTTGCTGTTGAGTAAATTTTGAGACCAAGGTCTGCAAACTTCTTTGCGATGCCTACGATTTCAGGCTTGTCCTTATCGTGAACACTGATGAGAACACCTGCATTGTACTTCTTATCGTGATATGTGCTTTCAAGTCCAACCTTGAATCCTGCTGAAACAAGACCTTTGAAGAGAGCCTCATTGAGTGTTCTACCGATACCGAGAACTTCACCTGTTGACTTCATTTCAGGACCAAGCTCTGAGTTGATATCGCTGAGCTTCTCGAATGAGAATACGGGAACCTTGATTGCGAAATACGGAGGAATCTTATAAAGACCGATACCGTAACCAAGCTCCTTAAGCGGAGTGCCCGTCATAACCTTTGTAGCAAGTTCAACCATCGGAACACCTGTTACCTTACTGATGTAAGGAATTGTTCTTGATGCTCTGGGGTTAACCTCGATAACATGAAGCTCATTCTGATAGATAAGATACTGGATATTAACAAGACCCTTTGTGCCGAGTGCAAGAGCGAGATTCGTTGAGCAGTCAACGATTCTGTCAAGCATCTTGTCGGGGATGTTGTACGGAGGATAAACTGCGATTGAGTCACCTGAGTGAACACCTGCGCGTTCGATATGCTCCATAACACCGGGAATAAGAACATCCTTACCGTCAGAAATAACATCAACCTCAAGCTCTGTACCCATCATATATTTATCGACGAGAACAGGGTTTTCGATCTTCTGAGCAAGAATGATATCCATATAGATGCGTACGTCTGTTTCGTTATAAGCGATTGTCATATTCTGACCACCGATAACATAAGACGGACGGAGAAGAACAGGATATTCAAGCTCCTCTGCAGCCTTGAGAGCTTCATCAACATTCATAACAGTCTGACCCTTAGGTCTTCTGATATTGAAGGTTTCAAGAAGAGCATCAAAACGCTCTCTATCCTCTGCAACATCGATACCTTCAGCAGATGTGCCGAGGATCTTTATGCCGCTTTCATCGAGGAATTTTGTAAGCTTGATAGCTGTCTGACCACCGAAAGCAACAACGACACCAACGGGATTTTCAACTTTAATAACATTCATAACATCCTCATCATTGAGGGGTTCGAAATAAAGTCTGTCTGCCGTGTCAAAGTCTGTTGAAACTGTTTCGGGGTTATTGTTAATGATAACAACTTCGTAACCAAGCTCCTTGAGAGTCCATACGCAGTGAACTGATGAATAGTCAAATTCAATACCCTGACCGATACGGATGGGACCTGAACCGAGAACGATAATAGTCTCTTTCTCTCCGCGTTTGATTTCTCTTGACTCGCATTCTGTATCGTATGTTGAGTAGAAATACGGAGTTTCAGCCTTAAATTCTGCACCGCAGGTATCAACCATCTTATAAACAGCGTCAAGAGTCTTTTCAGGAAGCTTGCCTGCCATTTTGAGGATTGTTGAATCCTTGTAGCCGTATTTCTTACCCTTGATGTAGTAATTTTCATCAAGGTTTCCGCTTTCAAGCATCTTCTCATAGTCAGCAAGATTCTTGAGCTTTGCAAGGAACCATTCGTCAATCATTGTGATTGAATGGATTTCGTCAATGCTTACGCCATCTTTAAGAGCCTTGAAAACTGTGAAAAGTCTTATATCGTCCTGATCATGGAGCTTTTCGATAACATCCATATTCTCAGGGAATTTATTGTAATTAAGAGTGTCGAGGCCGATTTCAGCACCGCGGACAGCCTTCATAATTGCCATCTCGAAGGAAGGTGCGATAGCCATAACCTCACCGGTTGCCTTCATCTGTGTGCCGAGCTTACGGCTTGTTGAAACGAACTTGTCAAACGGCCACTTCGGGAACTTAACTACGCAGTAGTCAACCGTCGGCTCGAAGCAAGCGCAGGTTTTTCCTGTGATGTCGTTTCTGATTTCGTCAAGAGTATAGCCGAGAGCGATTTTTGAAGTAACCTTTGCAATCGGGAAACCTGTTGCCTTTGAAGCAAGAGCAGAAGAACGGGAAACTCTGGGGTTAACCTCGATAACTGCATATTCAAAGCTTTCGGGGTCAAGAGCAAACTGACAGTTACAACCACCTTCGATGCCAAGCTCTGTGATAATATCAAGAGATGCTGAACGGAGCATCTGATACTCTTTGTCTGAAAGTGTCATTGCAGGAGCAACAACAATACTGTCACCAGTATGAACACCAACGGGGTCGATATTTTCCATTGAGCAGATTGCGATTGCGTTACCTGCACTGTCTCGCATTACTTCAAACTCAATTTCTTTCCAACCTGCGATATACTTTTCAACAAGCACCTGAGTGATAGGAGAAAGCATAAGACCGTTGTATGTGATAACTCTGAGTTCTTTTTCATCGTATGCAACGCCACCACCTGCACCACCGAGAGTGAAAGCAGGACGAAGGATTACGGGATAACCGATCTCCGCAGCGATTTCTGCTGCACGGTCAACTGTTGTTGCAATATCTGAAGGGATACAAGGCTGACCAATCTTGAGCATTGTATCGCGGAACATCTGTCTGTCTTCAGCCTTATCGATAGCTTCAGCATTTGTACCAAGGAGCTTAACACCCATCTTCTCAAGATAGCCGTCCTTAGCAAGCTGCATAGCAATTGTAAGACCTGTCTGACCGCCGAGACCTGCAAGAATAGAGTCCGGACGCTCTTTTTCAATGATTCTCTTTACTGTTTCAACTGTGAGAGGTTCAAGGTAAATCTCGTTGGCAAGAGCGCTGTCTGTCATAATTGTAGCCGGGTTTGAGTTGACAAGAACAACATCAAGACCTGCATCCTTAAGAACACGGCAAGCCTGCGCACCTGCATAGTCAAACTCTGCAGCCTGACCGATGACAATAGGACCTGAACCGATAACGAGTACTTTTTTAATGTCTTTATTCAATGGCATCAGTCATTACCTCCCATCATAGTAATAAATTCATCATAAACATAGTGTGTATTCAAGGGGCTGATGCAAGCTTCGGGGTGGAACTGAGTTGTAATAAGAAGCTTATCAGCATATTTCATACCTTCGCAAGTGCCGTCGTTGGCATTAACGAAGCTTTCAAATCCGCAATCAAGGCTCTTCGCAACAACTTCGTAGCCATGATTCTGACTTGTTATATAAGTTTTTCCTGACTCAGTGCTCTTAACTGGCTGATTTGCACCGTGGTGACCGTACTGAAGCTTTACGGTGTCTCCGCCGAGAGCAAGAGCTGCAAGCTGATGACCAAGACCGATGCCGAGCACCGGAGCCTTGCCGATAAGATTTTTGATTTCACCGACAGCTGCCATATTCTCCTTCGGGTCTGCAGGACCGTTTGAAAGAACGATACCGTCTGCACCGAGTGCAAGGATTTCTTCAGCAGATGTGTTATAAGGCACGACAGTCACATCGCAACCACGCTTTGTGAGCTCAGCGATGATACTCTTTGTCTTGCCGTAGTCAACAAGAGCAACACTCTTCTTATGCTCTTCTGACTCAACCGTATATTTCTCTTTGCAGCTTACCTGAGCAACTGCATCTTTGATTGCATAAGCTTTGATCTCGTCGAAATTAACCTTTGACGGATCATCCGTAATCACAGCATTCATAACACCGTTGTCACGGATAATACGCGTAATCTCTCTTGTATCAACACCGCAGACACCAACAATGCCCTGCTTTTTAAGATACTCATCAAGAGTGTACTGACATCTGAAGTTTGAGGGAGCTTCGCACCATTCACGGACAACATAAGCCTTGATGAACGACTTATCGCTCTCAAAGTCCTCTTCCATAATGCCGTAGTTTCCGATAAGCGGGAAAGTA
>JAZORX010000060.1:0-18067 GCA_045656845.1 Acutalibacteraceae bacterium
CAGGTGATGTGCTTGCCGGAATAATTGCATCTTTTGTCTGTCAGTCGATGGGTCTTCAATCGGCTACAATCGCAGGTGTATATGTTCACGGTATGTGTGGAGATACTGCAATGAAAAAGTATTCAATGCTTGGGGTTACTCCGACAAAGATGATAACCGAATTGTCTGAGGTTCTTTCAAATTTTGAACGTTAGGCTTGTGAAATGATTGAAAAGGCTTTTTCTATCTTTTTTCCTGATGCTGTCTCTGGTTTCCTGCAGCAATACCGATCAACCGGAATATCCTTTGATTTATTCCGGCACGGTAAATATGGTTTATAACGGATTTGATTGTTCGTACGAAGTGGATTTTGACGGAAGTCAGATGAATATCACATTAATTTCACCTGAGGTATTTAAAGGGTTTTTCTTTTGTGTTACTGAAGATGAAATTAAAACACAGAATGATTCGTTTAAACTCAGCTATGAAAAGGGTGTAATTGATGGATTTTTCCCGATTACATATCTGTATGATGTTCTTTCAGTAGTAAATCAATCAAAACCTGAGTTTGTTGAAAAAGGCGGCACTCTTGCTTATGACTTCAATGTAGATGATCATAAATGTGAAGTAATTATTGACGCAGATACTATGGATTTGATTCAGGTTAAATTTGATGAATATGTCTATAATATGAAAGCATAAGGTGATGTGAATTTCACCTTATGCTTTTTTATGAATATAATTATACTGTCAGTTTTATTTTACTCCCCGTAATAAAATATGATTATTCAGGCTTTAATCTGGCTAATATAATACTGAAAATCAAAATCAGGAGTGATATAAAATGACGATAAAACGGGGAGATATCTACTATGCGGATTTAAGCCCTGTGATAGGCTCTGAACAAGGAGGAATACGACCTGTTCTTATTGTTCAGAATGATGTAGGAAATAAATACAGTCCTACGGTAATAGCTGCTGCTATAACCAGCCAACGTTACAAAACAAATCTGCCTACACATATTCAGGTTGATGCTGAGGACTGCGGTCTTTCAAAAGATTCTATTGTATTGCTTGAACAGGTCAGAACGATAGATAAAAGACGCCTGAAAGAAAAGATGGGTAATTTACATGAGCCTGATATGGCTAGAGTAAACAGAGCACTTTCTGTAAGTCTTGGTATTCTAAATTAAAAAACTGCCGACAACAAGTCGGCAGTTTTTTTTACAATGTCTGATTTCTGAATTCTCGCTCAAACCAGATATCTTTAACTTCAAAGCATCTGCCATTGAGGTATTCGAGCAAGCCTGCTTCATCGTCAAAATTGAAGATAAGTTTATATGAATAAAGAAATTGTTTTTTATAGCCAAATTCTTTGTTCAATTTATTGGTACCGTATTTACCGTCACCGAGCAAGGGGTGTCCGATAGAAGAAAAATGAGCACGGATCTGGTGCGTTCTGCCCGTAAGCAATTCTACTTCAACAAGCGTAAGATCGTTTTTGGTATCTTTTCCGAGTGCCTTGTATTTGGTGCGTATCTCTTTTGAACCTTCAGTCTTGTTTTTAGTAACTTTTACAAGATTTTTTTTCTCGTTTTTTGTCAGGTAGCCTTCAAGCAATCCGCTTTCTCGTTCAAGGATGCCGTGTACTACGCACAGATAAAACTTGCGAAGATTACGCTTTTTCATCTGCGCATTCATAATGCGTAGACTTTCAGCGTTTTTTGCGGCAATTACGATTCCACCGGTGTTTCGGTCAATCCTGTTGACGAGAGCAGGGGTGAATGAGCTTTCGTCATCAGGCTTATATTCACCCTTATCATAAAGATAGCGCTTAAGACGGCTTATAAGGGTATCCACATACTCTTTATCATCGGGATGACAAAGCAGACCGGTCTTTTTATTCAGAAGAACGATATTTTCATCTTCATAAATTATATCAATGTTTTTTGATGCTCCGGTAAAGTCGTATCTTGTTTCCGGTTTTTCAAAAAATTCATCATTGATATACATATCGACAACATCTCCGACTTTAAGCATTGTGGAGATTTCAGCACGCTTACCATTGACTTTGATCCGCTTGAGTCTTATGTATTTGTACATTAAAGATTGCGGAAGGTTCGGGAGCCCTTTTCTTATGAATTTGTCAAGACGCTGATTTGCGTCATTTGTTCTGATAGTAAAACTTTTCATATTTTTAGTTCTTAAAGCTGTGAATCGGTGCAGGGATACGGCCACCACGGGATATGAATTCGTTGCAACCAAATTCATTAACCTTCATAATGGGAGCGTAGCCGAGCAAACCACCGAATTCAACTGTGTCACCGATATTTTTACCCCAGACAGGTATTATACGCACAGCTGTTGTTTTCTGATTTATCATGCCGATTGCCATTTCGTCAGCGATAATACCGGAAATTGTTGATGCTTTTGTATCACCGGGTATTGCAATCATATCAAGACCGACAGAGCAGACGCAGGTCATAGCTTCAAGCTTTTCAAGAGTAAGTGCACCTGCGTTAACTGCATCGATCATTCCCTGATCTTCTGAAACGGGGATGAATGCACCTGAAAGTCCGCCGACATATGATGATGCCATGATACCGCCTTTTTTTACCTGGTCGTTAAGTAAGGCGAGTGCAGCTGTAGTTCCCGGAGCACCGACTCTTTCGAGACCCATTTCTTCAAGAATCTCAGCAACACTGTCACCAATCGCAGGGGTCGGTGCAAGAGAAAGGTCAATTATTCCGAATGGAACGTCAAGCCTTCGAGATGCTTCCTGAGCGACAAGCTGACCGACTCGTGTTACTTTGAATGCTGTTTTTTTGATTGTTTCGCAGAGCGTTCCGAAGTCTTTGCCTTTAACTTCAGCTATGGCTCTTTTCACAACGCCGGGTCCGCTTACACCGACATTAATGATTGTGTCAGCCTCTGTAACACCGTGGAAAGCACCTGCCATAAATGGATTGTCATCGGGCGCATTACAGAAAACTACAAATTTTGCGCAACCGATTGAACCGTTGTCTTTTGTAAGATTTGCTGTTTCAATAACTTTTTCGCCAATGAGCTTTACTGCATCCATATCTATACCGGTTTTGGTTGAACCGACATTAACGGAGCTGCAGACTCTTGCTGTTGTTGCCAAAGCCTTGGGAATGGATTCGATAAGAAGTTCATCCGAAGGTGTCATACCTTTTGAAACGAGCGCTGAAAAACCGCCTATAAAGTTAACACCGATTGTGTCAGCCGCTCTGTCAAGTGTTTTTGCGATTTCAAC
Organism: Acutalibacteraceae bacterium; assembly: GCA_045656845.1. Classification (GTDB taxonomy): domain Bacteria; phylum Bacillota; class Clostridia; order Oscillospirales; family Acutalibacteraceae; genus CAG-488. The sequence continues at coordinate 3,256 of JAZORX010000060.1, forward strand.
ATAATCATCGATTGTCTTACAACAAGATGCACCGATGAGTGAAATAGGAGTAACTGATACACGCTTGTTTACAATCGGAACACCAAAATCAAGTTCAATGTCTTTTCCGACTTTTACGAGATCCTTGGCTTTTGTAGTGATCTTATTATAGATGTTTTTACAAGTTTGTTCTACAGAATCCGTACAACAGTCCAAAAGGCTGATACCCATTGTTATCGTTCTGACATCGAGGTTGTTTTCCTCAATCATTTTGTTCGTTTCTCTGACTTCAAAAATATTGGTCATGGTATCACCTCAGATTCTGTGCATGATGTTGAAAATCTCTTCATGCTGCATCTTGATTTTGACGCCGAGCTCATCACCGACTTTTTCGATTTCTTCAACCAATACAGAAAAGTCTTTAGTTGTTTCCTGAGCATCAACAATCATCATCATGTTGAAAAAACCTTGAACGATTGACTGATTGATGTCAAGGATATTGATGTTATTTTCAGCCAGATATGTGCAGATTCTTGAAATGATTCCGACTCTGTCTTTGCCGATTACTGTGATTATAGTTCTGTTCATAATAAATTACTCCTCTTTGTTGTTTTCGCTTTCCTGAAGCCCGTTGAGAATTGCGTTAAGGTCAAGCTTTTGCGAGTTCAGGATTTCATCAGCTCTTGTAAGTGTAGGCTCGTTATTGATTAACTGATTTTCAAATTCATCTTTCGGTTCCAGTAAAGCTTCAATTGTTTCAACCGTGACATCGTGTCCGAAATCTTCAGCCATCATCTTGTCGATGCCTGTCGGAGCATCATCCTCAGGATCACTTTGTGCAGTTCTGCTACTCTTTCTTATTCTGCTTTTGTTTGAACTGATGTTATTCTTTTTCTTTCTGTATAAGATATTAAATACGAATAAGAGAATGAGAAGAACAAAAGTTGAAACTGAAATAATGATACCGAGTGTCAGACCTTGTGGTTCGTAAACAAATTCGATCTCATGTTCACCGGGTTCAATACTTATTCCTATGAGCGCATCACCGATTTTAAGCTTTTTTACCTCTTTGCCGTCAACTTTGACAGTCCAGCCTTCATCGTAGTTGATGGAAGTATAAAGCATTTTGTTTTCACCGACTGTGACATTACCTTTGATTCGTGTTTCCTCAAACTCTGTGATTTCCATAGCGCCTTGTCTGAGGATTTCATATCCGGAATTAAGAATATCCATATCAAGTCCTGCCGCATAACACTCAACGTAGCCTGAATCTTTTCCGACCGGAATAGGAACTTCAACTGTCAGTATTTCGCCTGCTTCACATTTTCCACAGTCAAGGACATAAGGCTCGCTGAGATTTTGCATAGCCTGGAAACCTGAGCTTTCTGTATAAACATCAATGTTGTCTATTGTGCCGCCTTTAAAGTAAAGATAAACATTTTGTGCCTCAGGGATATAATACTTTAAAGTAAGTTTAGAGTCGGCATCTGTCGATTCTTTAAAGTATGAGAAGGCGTTGTGATAAAAATCGCTTCCGTTATCTGTAAGATTATCAGCTTCGTATTCAAGAACATCAATGTTTTTGAGAACACCGTAAATACCAGTCGCATAATACCAGAATTCGTTCTGTATATCAAACGGACTGGAATATCCGTAATTGAAGTTCGTCATACTTTTGTTGACAGTATATGCCAAGGGCATATAATATTTGTTTTCATATGCTGTATATTTACCGCAGGTTGCCGTGAATTCATAAAGATCTTCATTGACAGTTCTCTGATCGTTCTGAACAAGATACTTAAGCGACATCATTGCATTGTAAACAGGTGTCTGTGAATAGTAAATATAACTGTTTATATAGTTACTATCCATTCCGAGTTTGTCCTGAAGATTAGCTGATTTTTCATATGCCATTGAAGAGAAGACTGAAATACCATTGTAGTTGAACCATGAAGGATCCATGATGGTGTTACTCCAGGTGAGCTCCATACGGTAGGTATCGTTTTCTTCTTTTTTATCTATAGTATCTTTCAAAGCTCTGAATTCGTCGTAGTCGTTGACGAAATTCACTTTTTCCTGGGTGATTTTAATATGGTCGATATCTGCAATTGCTACCTCAGCAAAAACACAGCACAGAAGAAGCAAAGCTACGGCCGATTGTGCAATATCTTTTTTCTTCATAAGGCTGAGAATAAAGGTATATGCTGCAGTGAAACCGATTGTGATATAGATTGTGTCCTGATCAACATTGCCCATTCCGATCTCCTGAACGAGCACCGTGAAAACAAGGATTCCGAGGCCGGAACCGATGATTCCTTTGGTTGAAACATTCTTGATATTTACAATAACCTGATAAGCTATTTTCAAAATAAAGAATGAGTAGATAAATGAAAATCTGAAGGGAAGGTCATTCGGGAAATGAAATGCATGAAGAATATAGTTTGCTGAGTTAAGATTAAAACCAACAAAGAACAATGCAAGTGTGACTATATGAATTGTTTTTTCTTTGGCACTGATTTTGTCGCAGAAAGCATAAAGCGGAAGAAGGATAACTGCAAGAATTCCGGAGTAAACATTCGGAAGTACCGTGTCGCCACTGCTCCTGATTGTAGGTTCAACTGCTGCAAGATGATTTGCAATAAAGTCAAAAATTGTATTGTAATAAACAGGTTCTTCGGGAAACAGACCTGATGTTGCTGAGCAGGCTTTGAGGCAGAAATATGTCGGAATCAGTGCAAATGCCATTAACATTGTAGAAGCAAGTGAGCTGAAAGCGAAATAAACACCACTTCTTAAAAATTTGTTATATATGATTTTGTTGAAAAGAGAAGAGTCTATGTTTCCTTCTTCATCAAGACGTGTGGGAATATCAGAATAAGTTTCTTTAAGATTACTCTTACTGATGAAATGAACTATGAAATAGATGACTGCGAATATGCATATCATATATGTCATATAGTAGTTAGAGAAAAATGAAACAGCAAGGGTGACGATGTAAAGCATACACTTTCTGTCGTTTATAATCTTTTCTATTCCGAGAACGATCAACGGAAGCAGATACATTGCGTCAATCCACATAATGTTCCAGTAGTATGCAATGAAAAATCCGCAGAAAGAGTAAAGTACGCCAAAAGCAGAAATGGTAAAATCGTTTTTCTGAGTTGATTTTTTCAGATAATATGCGAAAGTCATCGAAGCCAGTGCGTTTTTGATAAGTACCATTGTACCAACAGCTTCAGGAATGTTTTCGTGACCTGCAATCAGCGCGATAAGTGCACCTATCGGGCTTGAAAGGTAGTTGAAATAGTTTCCGATAAAGCTGCCGCCACCACCGGTAGTCCAGGAGTAAATAAGACTTTTTCCTTCAGTTATACGGTCATATAACTCGGCAAAAAGTGGACCATACTGATGGAAAAGGTCCATCCTTAACACGGTTCTTCCGCCAAAAGGAATGATTTCGTAGCAATAATAAACAAGCAACATTAATACGGTTGAACATATAAATGCCAAAGCTACATATAAATTATTATTAACGAAACGGAATAGCTTGCTGTTTCGTGTTTTGGATATTTTGTTTTTCAGATTCAATGCGCTCATCCTTTCAGGTTAAACTCTCAAAATATATTATCACAATTATGTGTTTCTTTCAATATCTTGTGGTTAAAGTTAGTGTTATTTTTTTGAAAAAAGTTCTAAAACAGGACAAGTTTTCATAAAAAGTATTGGTGATTAAAATGTTGAAACGAAAAAAAGATAATCTGAAGCAAATTCTTAAGTATTTCCCGACAAATCTGCGTATTGCTCTTGAAAATTTGGATGATGAAATCGTTTCCGAGGTTTTTGAGATTAATATAAGATCGGAACGGCCGGTGGTACTTTCAACTTCTGAACAACGACTTTTCATCACTGAAGCAGGCAGAGTAACACCTTTTATAAGTAACAATCTTATGATAATCAATGAGTCGGAAGTGAAAAATATTTTTGAAAATATGTGTAATTATTCTGTATATTCTCAGACCAATAACATTATAAATGGCTTTATTACTATTGAAAACGGTTGCCGGGTAGGTGTATACGGAACTGCGGTTAATGATAAAAACTCAATCGTGTCAGTAAGAAATATTTCAGGACTTAATGTGCGTCTTGCTTCTGAATACAGTGGGGTTTCAGCAAAGGTTGCCGATTTGTTTAAAAGGATGAAGAATAATGTTCTGATTTGTGGGCCTCCTTCAAGTGGAAAGACGACACTTCTCAGAGATTTATGCAGAAGCCTGTCAGATGATATGGGTTACAAATTGTCCGTAATTGATGAGAGGTCAGAATTCGGAGATTATTATCTTGGGTTAAACACGGATGTTTTATGCAACTATCCCAAAGAGAAAGGTACTATGATAGCATTAAGGACACTGTCTCCGGAAATAATAGTGTTTGATGAACTGGGGTTCAGCGATGAAGTTGAAGCTGTTGTGCACGGAATTAACAGTGGAGTTGCTTTTGTAATGAGTGTTCATTGTAATAACAAAGAAGAAGTTATTATGAAAAAGCAGGTGAAAATTTTGTTGGATTTTAAAGCGATAGATTATTTTGTGTTTTTAAAGAGTAAGGCAGCGATATCTGAAATTATATCAGTAAAGGAGATGCTCAATGCGCACGATTGCGTTAGCTATGGTTGCGATTTCCTGCGCTATGGCGGGGCAATACGCAGCGTATGTTATGAGAATGAGAGTCCGTTTGCTGGAAAAAGCCGAAGTTATGGTTTCGATGATCCGTAATGAAATTAATTATGTGGCATTGCCGTCAAACGATCTTATTGAAGCTCTTGTTAAAATAGAGGAGTTTAAGGAATTGAAATTTATTGATGTGTGTTTACGATATATGACTGATGGTTTTACTTTTCCGGAGGCATGGAGAAAATCATTGTATGATAAACGAAGTGTTGTTTTTTTTCGGAAAAGTGATATAGAGGTTATTGACGCGTTTGGTGAGAGGTTCGGAGTTACAGATGCTGAGGGTCAGATTTCTAATTGTGAACTGTGCGTGGAAAGATTAAAAACTAATCTTTCTGAAGCTAAAAGAGATTTTGATCAATATTCAAAGCTTGCATGTGGACTTGGTTTTTTATCGGGACTGGGAATAATTATTGTGTTTTTATAAGGTGCATTATGGAATTGGTTATTAAAATAGCAGCAATCGGAATTATTGTTGCAGTGCTGCAGCAGATTCTGAGCAGATCCGGGCGAGATGAGTATGCATTACTTACTGTTCTTGCAGGTGTGGTAGCTGTAATTGCAATGCTGTTGGGCGAACTGTCTGACATTATGAATACTGTTTCATCTTTTCTGGACTTCTGAATATGGATATTTTAAAAATTGTTCTGATAGCTGCTGTTTGTGCAGTTTTGTGTCTTATATTAAAACAAGTCAGACCGGAATTTGCACCTTTTTTGCAGGTTGCTTCAATTATTCTTGTATTTTCAATTGCTTACGAAGGTATCAGAAAGCTGCTTGATGCCATAACAGATCTGCTGACAACGGACGGTTTTGTTTATGCTGAATATACATATTTGCTTATGCGTGTTTTGGGGATTGCTTTTATAACAAAAATCGGAACAGAACTATGCAAAGATTCCGGTAATTCTGTTTTGGCTGTGATTGTTGAATTTGCAGGTAAACTTGCGATTTTATTACTTTGTGTTTCGCTGTTGAAAACGGTTGTTTTGCTTGCGAGCGGATTATTGAAATGATATGAAAAAATTTATAAAATTTTCTATATGTGTTTTTGTTGTTTTACTTTTCGTTTCAAGCTTTACTATTTTAAGCTCTGCTGAAAATGATGGGGTGAACAGCGATATGTTTGGTGGTGAAGAGGTTTATGAAAGTGTTCCTGATGAAGTTAAAGTATTGCTCGAGAATCTTGGCGTAGAAAAAATAGACTTCGATTCAATTTTCAATATAAAAGCTGATGACGTTTTAAAACTGATCAAAAATCTTATTACGGGTTCAATCGAATCACCACTTAAAGCAACGGTCAGGTTAATTGCGGTTATAGTAGTACTTGCTGCAAGTGAAAGTTTTGTTTCTGAAGATAACAAAATTGCATCCGTCATGAATGTAGCCGGGATATTATTATGTATAATTTCTATTATTAATCCGATTACGAACGCCGTACAGTTGGCTGCCATATCAATTACTGTATCTGAAAAATTTATGCTTGTTCTTATCCCTGTTATGACAGCTGTTATTTCCGTATCAGGTAATCCTACTCTTGCATTTTCTTTTCAGTCAGTTGCTTTTGCTGCTGCGCAGGTGATTTCAGCTATTGCAACAAAGGCTTTGGTTCCGGTTATCGGTCTTATATTGTCACTGGATATATCTGGTGGTTTAATGCCAAAATTCAGTTTATCCGGTATTACCGAGATAATAAAGAAAACAATCACGGTTATACTTTCTTTTTCGGCAACATTGTTTGTGTCTTTTCTCGGACTGAAAGCCGGGTTAGCCAATTCAGCAGATACACTTGCAGCAAAAGGGATTAAACTTGTGATAAGTTCTTCGGTACCTGTAATCGGTGGTGCTTTAAGTGAAGCTTATTCCGGACTTCTTGGGAACATAATGTTGGTAAAAAGCACTATAGGAGTTTTTGGAATATGTGCCATAGCTCTTATTACATTGCCGTCCTGTATACAGTTGGTGTTCTGGATTTTTTCGTTAAGGATTTCTGCAGGAGTTGCTGAAATGTTTGAACTAAAAGGAATTGGTGGTCTGTTAAAGTCAATTGCATCTTCTCTTGTTTTGTTGAATGTTATTATAATTTTTGTTTCAGTTCTGTTTATTATTTCAATATCGTTGATTCTGGTTTTGAAGGCAGGTTGATATGGAGGCAATAAAAGATTGGGGAATAGGAATAGTTCTTGTTTCTGTGGTAGGCACATTGGTTTTGCTTATGTCTCCGGACGGTTCTATAGAAAAACAAGTCAGAACTGCAGTTTCGATTGTGTTATTGGTAACATTGGTTAAACCGTTTTTATACGGTTTTCAGATTGATAATGATTTTGCTGTGGAGTATAAAGATTATTCCGTAGATATTAAGACGTATGAAAATGAATTTGCTTCGATTTTTAGTGATCAGCTCGGCGATAAAATACAGCAATCTCTTCAGAAAAAAGGAATTAAACCTCAAAAAATTGAGGTGGATATCAAACTTGAAAACAACAAGATATCAGTTGAAGGTGTAGTTGTAATTATTACTGACGAGTTTAAATCGTATCAAGATAAAATCTGCGAAACTGTTAAAAGTGAATTCGGGATTATTGCTGAAACAGAGGTGGTGAATTGAGTAAGCTTACAGAAAAAATCAGATCTGATAAAAAGTTGCTGATAATTGTTGTTATCTGCATTGCAGGGGTGATTATGCTCGTTTTATCTGAGCTTATACCTGAAGGGTCTGAGTCGGATGACAAGGTTATTGAAAATCATCAAGATGTAAATTTTAATACATACGAGAAAGAACTTGAGGGACGTTTGAAAAATTTGCTGGAGAATATTAATGGTGCCGGAAGTGTTCAGGTTATGGTAACGGTCGAAAGCGGCGATGAAAAGATTTATGCAACGGAAAGTAATAAGAATGATAGTAGCGAAGAAAGAAAATATGTGCTTATAGATACGGACGGTACTGACAATGGTCTTCTCCTTAAAATAGCTCAGCCTGAAATCAGAGGGGTTGCAGTTGTATGTCAGGGGGCTGATTCACCTAAAGTACGCCAGGAGATAACAGGAGCGGTTACATCGGTTCTCGGGATAAGCACTAACAGAGTTAATATTGCAAAAATGAAATCTTAACGGAGGATTATTATGGTAATTAAGAAAAAGCAGATTATTACAGCAACACTCGCGTTGGCACTGGGTGCTGCCGTGTTTGTCAATTGGTACTATACCAAGCCTGAGATGCAGACGAATCTTTCAAATGAAAAAACAACAGGTGCGATTGATGACGAAAATCTGGGTGATGCACAGTATGTTTCGGCAACAACTGCGAAATCTGCCGAAACGCTTGCTGATTTCCGGCTGAAAAGAGATTCTTCAAGAGATGAAGCAAAGGAAACACTGAATGCAATAGTTAAAGACTCGAAATCATCACCTGATGCTGTAACAAAAGCCACAGAGTCGCTACAGATTATAGCTGACGATATTAAAGGGGAAACAGATCTTGAAAATTTAATTATAGCTAAAATATCTGCTGACTGTGTTGTAGTTCTTGATGATGATATCTGTCAGGTGATCGTTGAAAAAGGCGTTTTAAACCCAAATGTTTCTCTTCAGATTAAAGAGCTTGTTGTCAAACAAGAAAAAATTCCGTCAAAAAATATTACAATTATTGAGTTAAAAGGTTGATGTATTCAAAAAATGTGGTATAATATGCATTAAAGTATGAATATATACAGTTAGTGCACCTTAAAATTAAGCATTTAAGCAGAATATCAGGAAAAGTGTGCCCTCTGTATTCATACAGAGGGTTTGTTTTTTGAAAGGATGAAAAAAATGAGTACTATATCTGAAAAAAGACGTAAATCAAGAGAGCAGGCGTTTATTCTTCTTTTTGAGAAATCATTTAATGAGGATATGTCGTTTGATGAGATTACTGAAATAGCAATTGAATCAGAAGTGATTGAGAAAGACAGCTTTATGACTAAGCTTTTGAATGCAGCTGATGCAGGTATTGATGAAATCGATGCTGAAATTGAAAAAAATCTCAAGGGTTGGAGTAAATCAAGAATTTCAAAAGTCAGTCTTGCTCTTCTCAGAATGGCGATTGCTGAGATGAAATTTATGGACGATATTCCTGTCGGCGTTTCAATCAATGAAGCTGTCGAGATTTGCAAAATTTATGGCTCGGATGAAGATAAATCTTTCATCAACGGTGTTTTAGGCTCGGTTGCAAGAAGTCTTGAGGCATAAGTTATGGCTTACTTTTTAGGTATAGACACTAGTAATTATACAACTTCATGTGCCATATATGATTCTGAAACTGATACGGTAGTGCAGAGAAAAAAGCTTCTTCCTGTCAAAGCAGGCGAACTTGGTCTCAGGCAAAGTGATGCTGTTTTTCATCATACTGTTCAGCTTCCGGTGCTGATTGAGGATTTGTTTTCGGATTTCTACGGTGAACTTTCGGCTGTCGGCGTTTCTGAAGTCCCTGTAAGGCAGGAAGGCTCATATATGCCTTGCTTTTTGGCTGGTGTAAGCGTTGCGACTGCTGTTGCGTCTTCGTTGAAGATTAGTCTGCATAAATATTCACATCAGCAGGGTCATCTTATGGCTGCGCTGTATTCGGCTGATATGCGTGATCTTTACGGAAAGAGATTTATGGCTTTTCACGTTTCGGGAGGAACTACTCAGCTTCTGCTTGTGAAAGAGGATCTTAAAACTGAACTTATTGCGTGTTCACTTGATCTGAAAGCGGGGCAGGCTGTTGACCGTGTAGGTGTGATGCTGGGTTACCCGTTTCCTGCAGGTAAGTATGTTGATGAACTTGCATCAAAAAGCGATAAAAAGTTTAAAGTTAATCTTAAACTCAACAACGGAAACTGTAATCTTTCCGGTGTTGAAAACAAGTGTAAAGAAATGCTGAAAAAAGGTGAACGTGGTGAGGATATCTGCAGATATTGTATTGATTATATCATCACTGCGTTAGAAAAAATGATGAATCATGCTGTTGAGATTTACGGTGAGATGCCCGTTTTGTTTTCGGGTGGAGTTATGTCAAACAGCATTATAAAGAAATATTTTACTGAAAAATACGGTGCATATTTTGCTGAACCTGAGTTTTCTTCAGATAATGCTGCGGGTATTGCAATTCTTGCATCAATGAGGAAATAATTAATGTTGGAGTCTACCGTTTTTAGTGTAACACAACTTAATACTTATGTTAAATCAATCCTTGAAGGCGATTTGTTTTTACGGAATGTTTTTGTAGTTGGTGAAATTTCTAATTTTACCAATCATTACCGTACAGGTCATTATTATATGACTCTTAAGGATGAGAACTCTTGTATTAAAGCTGTTATGTTCAGGTCAGCGAATCAGAGACTCAGATTTTTGCCTGAGAATGGTATGGGTGTCATTGTCAGGGGACGGGTTTCTTTATATGATCGTGACGGTCAGTATCAGCTTTATATTGAGGACATGCAGCCTGATGGAATAGGTGCGTTGAATCTTGCTTTTGAACAGCTTAAAAATAAACTTGCTGCAGAAGGCTTGTTTGATGAGAGGTATAAAAAAGAAATACCTTCAAGAAACAGAAGGATCGGTGTTGTGACCTCAGCTACAGGTGCAGTTATTCAGGATATAAAAAATGTAGTTTCGAGAAGATATCCTTTAGCTGAGATTATTCTTGCACCGGTTGAAGTTCAGGGTGTTAATGCTGCGCCTCAGATTGCTGCAGCTATTGATGATTTTAACAGTGGTGATTATGCTGATGTTCTGATTGTCGGCAGGGGAGGTGGCTCTCTTGAAGATCTGTGGGCATTTAACGAAGAAATTGTTGCGCGTGCGGTTTTCCGCAGCAGGATTCCCGTTATTTCGGCGGTAGGTCATGAAACTGATTTTACTATCTGTGATTTTGTTGCTGATCTGAGAGCACCTACGCCGTCGGCAGCCGCTGAACTCGCTGTGCCTGATATGAGAGATGATGTTGCTTTTATTTCAGGAGCGGTTTCTTTTGCTGAAAGTGCTTTGAATAAGCGTATTGATAATGAGATTAATAAACTTACCTTGCTTAAGGATAAGCTTGACTTACTGAGTCCGTCCAATATGATTGACGAAAGACTGAACAGAGTTTCGCTTCTGTATAACGAGGCACTCAGTAAAATTAATAATAAATTGTTGTACGAGAATAATCGTTTTTCTGTTGCATGTGCGAGACTGGATTCGTTAAGTCCTGTAAGAGTACTCAGCAGAGGATACACGATTACAATGAAAGATAATAAGATAATTAACAGTGTCAATAATGTTGACACCGGTGACAGAATTACCGTGAGGTTTTCTGACGGTGAAAAAGATTGCGAGGTGCTTTGATTGGCAACTAAAATGACATATGAAGAGGCAATAGTCCGTCTTGAAGAAATTGTTGAAAAACTTAATGACGGAAGTCTCCCTCTTAATGAATCTTTAAAACTTTTTGAGGAAAGTACAAAACTTGCAGTATTCTGTAACGAAAGTCTTGAAAAAGCAAAGCTCAGAGTTACGGAGCTTTCTAAGTCATAACAGAAGGTGCTTAAGATGGATAAATATATTGATATGATAAACTCCGCTCTTGATTCATATCTTCCGGATTCGGACGATATTGTTTCTCAGGCGATGAGATATAGTGTTGAAAATGGTGGCAAGAGAGTTCGTCCGTCATTATTACTTGCGTTCTGTGAATTGTGTTCGGGTGATATAAAAAAAGCGCTGCCTTTAGCCTGTGCACTTGAGATGATTCATACGTATTCACTTATTCATGATGATTTGCCTTGTATGGATAATGATGATTTCAGAAGAGGTAAACCGTCCTGCCATATAAAATTCGGATATGAATATGCACTTCTTGCAGGTGATGCGTTGCTGACTCTAGCATTTGAAACTGCTTTAAAAGCAGAACTTCCTGCTGAATTAGTCGTAAAAGCGACCAAAGAGCTTGCTGTTGCCTCCGGATGGGCAGGTATGGTCGGCGGTCAGGTTGTAGATCTTCAGAATGAGGGTAAACAGGTTAGGGTAGAAGACGTTGTCAGAATGTATAATCTTAAAACAGGTGAGCTTATCAGGGCTGCTTGTGTTTTGGGTTGTATTGCTGCGGGTGCAGTTTCAAAAATTCCGTACGCTACTGTGTATGCGCACAATATAGGTCTTGCCTTTCAGATTAAGGACGATATTCTTGATATTACAAGTGATTCGGTTACACTCGGCAAACCTGTAGGCAGTGATGAAGAAAATGAGAAATGTAGTTATGTTTCATTAAAAGGCCTTGATGAGTCAGTTCGTGTTGTTTCGGTACTTACTGAAGAAGCAAAAGCTGTTTTGGCCAACTTTGATGCAGATTCATCTGCTCTTGAAGCTTTTGCCGATAAAATGGAAAAACGAAAAAATTAAGAATTCGATATCCTTGGAAGTGGTTTAATGGAAAATGATTTCAAATATCTTAGTAACATAAAATCCCCTGATGATATAAAAAATCTCAATGATAATGAGCTGAACGAGCTTTCTGAAGAAATACGAAAAAAGCTTATTCAGACTGTATCAAAAACAGGTGGCCATCTTGCATCAAATCTTGGTGTTGTAGAATTAACTCTTGCTATTCACAAGGTTTTTGATTCGCCAAAGGATAAAATTGTATGGGATGTTGGTCATCAGGCTTATACTCATAAACTAGTTACAGGAAGATTCAATGATTTTGATACAATCCGACAGAAAGACGGAATATCAGGTTTTTGTCATCCTAATGAAAGTGAACATGATGTGTTTTACAGTGGACACAGCGGAACATCAGTTTCGTCAGCTTTTGGTATTGCTCAGGCAAATAAAATCAATAACGACGATTCTTATACCGTTGCGGTTATCGGTGACGGTTCTTTTACGGGTGGCCTCGTTTACGAAGCGCTTAACAATGCGGGTCGTTCAAAGACTAATCTGATTGTTATACTGAATGATAATGAAATGTCAATTTCGCCTAATGTTGGTTCACTTGCAAAGCATCTCGCAAGAATAAGATCCAAAAAGCGTTATGTAAGCATGAAGGCTCAGCTCGAGCATTTGTTGTGCAAAATACCGTGTATTGGATTCAGAATTGCTAATCTTCTTTTCAGGATTAAGACAACCGTCAAGAACTTTCTTTATGAAAGTACTATTTTTGAAAAGCTTGGGTTCAGATATATGGGACCCGTTGACGGACACAATATTGACCAGCTTTCTGAAGCACTTAATGCAGCGAAGGAAATCAAAGCCCCGGTTGTTCTTCATGTGAATACGATTAAGGGCAAAGGTTATGATTTTGCCGAGAAAGATCCCAGTTCATTCCATGGTATTTCTAATTTTGATATTGATACAGGCGAATGGGTTACAGGTAACACTACTTTCTGTAACGAGTTCGGCAAACTTATGTGTACCATGGCTGAAAAAGATAACAGAATTTCTGTTATTACAGCTGCAATGAGCCTGGGAACGGGTCTTACGGAATTTTCAGAAAAACACGCAGACCGTTTCTTTGATGTAGGTATAGCTGAAGAACATGCTGTAACATTTGCTTCGGGTCTTTCAAAAGGTGGTTTGTTACCGGTATTTGCGGTTTATTCAACATTTTTACAGCGTTGCTATGATGAAATAATTCACGACGGTGCTTTGCAGGATCAGAAAATGGTTCTTGCGATTGACAGAGCAGGATTTGTCGGTGATGATGGTGAAACCCATAATGGTCTTTATGATGTTGCGTTCTTGCAGAGTATACCTAAAGTTACTGTGTATTCTCCGACAACCTATGATGAAATGAGGGCTGCGTTCGGCAATGCTTTTTACAGAGATACCGATGTTGTTGCGGTAAGGTATCCACGAGGTGCTGAGCCTTCTCTTCCTGAAGACTTTGAGCCTTCGTACGGTACATTTGATCTCTATGGCCATGTGTGGGCTGATACAGTGATTGTAACTTACGGCAGATTGTTCAGTGAGGCTGCAAAAGCAGCCAATGTACTGCTTAAGAAAAATATTAAGGTTAAAATTCTGAAACTAAACAGAATTAAGCCGATTGATCCGGCAGCTGTTGAGGCTGTTATTGGTTCTAAGCATATCTTTTTCTATGAAGAAGGTGTCAGAAGCGGGGGAATTGCTGAAAAGTTTGCTGCTCTTCTTCTTCAAAGCGGATATAAAGGAACTTATGATATAACAGCTGTGGAGGATTGCTTTGTTAAACAAGCAAAGATTCCTGAGCTTATGAAACAGTATAAATTTGATTGTGACAGTATTGTTAAAAAAATCAGCGAAACAAAATCGAGGTGAAATCGTGGCTGAAAAACAAAGGCTTGATATTGCGGTAACAGCAAGGGGACTTGTAACTTCTCGTGAAAAAGCTAAGGCTCTTATTATGGCCGGACAGGTATATGTTAACGGTCAGAAGGAGCTTAAGGCAGGCGCAAGTATAAAAGAATCTGATATAATTGAGGTGCGTGGCAGTCAGAATCCGTTTGTCAGTCGTGGTGGTCTTAAGCTGCAGAAGGCTGCTAAGAATTTCAATATTGATCTGAACGACTGTATATGTATGGATATTGGTGCGTCAACCGGAGGCTTTACTGACTGTATGCTTACTTACGGAGCAAAGAAAGTTTATGCGATTGATGTAGGATACGGTCAGCTCGCTTGGAAACTGAGAACCGATGAACGAGTAGTCAATATGGAAAGAACTAACTTCAGATATGTAACACATGAGCAGATACCGGAAGAAATCGATTTTGCCAGCGTAGATGTTTCGTTTATTTCTTTGAAAATTATCCTTCCTGTTCTTCGCGATCTTCTTAAAATTAATGGTGAGGCTGTGTGTCTGATAAAGCCTCAATTTGAAGCCGGAAAAGAAAAAATTGGTAAAAAAGGTGTTGTCAGAGATCCCGATGTTCATACTGAAGTTGTTGAAAAGATAACTCAGTTTGCTGTTGAAACAGGATTCAGCTTGAAAAATCTTGACTTTTCACCGATTAAAGGACCTGAGGGCAACATCGAATATCTTATGCATATTGAAAAAACAGATGATCCGGAAAATTTGTGCGATATTGTTCCGTCTGAACTTGTTAATCGATCGCACAGCACTTTAGATTTAT
>JAZORX010000061.1:0-10930 GCA_045656845.1 Acutalibacteraceae bacterium
TTATTCTTTGCTCCTTTTCAGTAATTTTCTGTAAGTTATTGCGTACATGGTAATAAGAACTATACCCGTAATCAGCCACGAAACGGGATATGAAAAATAAAGAACGAACATTGAACGGTATCTTGCAAAAACCGTATAGACCCATACAACTCTAAGACCGCAGACACCGACCATAGTCACTATCATCGGGATAGCTGACTTGCCGAGACCTCGCATCTGACCCGTCGTAACATCAAGTGCACTGTTGATAATATAAGTTACGGCAAAGAGCTTAAGACGGATAAGACCCATATCTATAACTTCGCTGTCTGTTGAAAAAACAGTAAGAATCTGGGGTCCGAATGCAAGCAATGCTACACCGAAGATGGCTGCGATTGCTGCGCTGATTGCTATACAGTTGAAATAAATTTTTCGGATTCGTTTGTATTGACCTGCACCGAGATTCTGGGAGGTGAAGGTTGTTGCTGTCTGTGAAACGGAGTTGCAGCAGGTAAAAATAACGCTGTCCACATTTCCTGAAGCTGTGTTTCCTGCGATAGCGGCAGGTCCGAATGAATTGATCGAAGATTGAATAATAACATTTGAAAGAGAAAAAAGTGAACCCTGCAGACCTGCAGGAATACCGATTTTTAAAATGTCAAGAAGCTCGTCTTTGTGAAATCTTAACTTTTTAATCGAAAGATGGATATTGCTGTTTATGTTAAGAAGGATGTAAAGAACAAAGAAAGCTGAGATATATTGCGAAATGATCGTTGCGAGAGCAACACCTGCAACATTCATATGAAATTTTATAACAAAGATAAGATTGAGGATTACATTTAGTATACCTGTCATGGTAAGGATGTAAAGTGGCCTTTTACTGTCACCGGTTGCACGGAGTATAGATGCACCGTAATTGAAAATCATATTGGCAGGAGTGCCAAGGAAGAAAATCCTGAGGTATTTTGTTGAAAGCACGAGCACCTCCGGGGGAGTGCCCATAAACCTGAGTGCTGTCCCCGAGATACAGATTCCGAGGATTCCTATCACAATTCCGCTGAGAAGAGAAAGCAGCATAGCTGAATGAACTGCACGGTGAACGCTTGCTTCGTCTCCGGCACCTATATGCTTTGCGACGACAACTCCTGAACCCATTGAAAGTCCGAGGAAAAGATTAAGGAAGAGATTGACAAGAGTTGCTGTTGCTCCGACTGCTGCAAGATAAATGCTTCCTGCAAAACGGCCGACGACCATAATGTCGGCTGCGTTATAGACAATCTGCAGAAGTCCCGTAACCATCAGAGGAAAAGCAAAGCTCAATATTTTCGGAAACAGTACGCCTGTCGTCATATCCGTGCTGTATTTGTTTTTTGACACGCTGACCACTTACCTTAAACTAATTTACTCTATATTATATCAAAACAAAAATCAAATGTACAGAAAAAAGGAAATAAATGTTGACATATAAAGGGAAAAATATTAAAATTGTAATTGCAATTTATTCAGTAAGGGGTTTGAAAATATGAGTACAATCAGAAAAATTCTTGCAGTTGTTCTCGCAGTGATTATGATTATGCCGTTTGCAATGGCTTCAGCTTCTGCAGCTGCACCTGTTGCTCCCGAATTCAAGGTTTCACTTGTGTCGGAAACGGATAAAGAAGTAGTTGTCAGATTTACATTGGAAAAGGGCAGCTTTAATTCTCTTGACTTCACGGTATACACATCTTCTGCGCTCAAGGAGTGCACTAAGATAGAATTGACAGACGAGTTCAAGGCTGTTTATATGGATTATTTCAACAATGGTGCACAGGTTACTATGACCAATAATCCTGCTACCAAGATGGCTTCTATTGCCACAACGATTGCTTTCACAGGCAAAATCGATGTTTATAACATTACTTTTGCCAAGAAGAGCGCAGCTCCCGTAAAGAATACCGATATCGGTGTTGTTGTTACAAACTGTGCAGTAACAGTCGGCGGCAGCAGTACAGGCGATTCTAACATTCCTGTTACAGATAATGTCAAGGTTACGGTTTCTCTTATGAAGTTTAGTCTTAATGAGACATCTGTGGCAATGAATTATAAAGACAGCCACACTATAAGCGTTGATACAAACTATCCTGCATCAGAGCTTACATGGTCTTCTTCAAATGAGAAGGTTGCTAAGGTTGATGCTGACGGAAACATTGTTGCAACGGGTACAGGCTCAGCTACAATTACGGTAACCAGTGCTGACGGTATGGTTAATGAAACCTGCGAGGTTACGGTTTCTTACACTGTTCTTCAGTGGATTATCATCATCGTTCTTTTTGGCTGGATCTGGTATTGATTTTAGTCTGACAAACGGTTTTTCTCTTAAGGGAAAAACCGTTTTCTTTTTTTGCAATATTGCTTGACAAAGCTTTTTTATTCTAATAGAATTTACTTAAGGCGTTTCACTTTAAAGCGCTGAAAGGAGGAGCTTTTATGCAGACGACAATGGCGTCAATAATGGGCAACCTGATAAAGCAGGTTGAAAAGAAAATTATAATGGAAACCTTGCCGATAAGCGAATGGGAAAGCTATACAGGCTGGCACCATAAGCCGGGCGAGTTTACATACGACAATATGCCGCGTCAGATTATGAAGATAGGTGACCGTTGGAGTGTTGGCTACGACGCAACAAGATGGTTCAAAGCTAAAGTGACCGTTCCTGAAAGTATGGATGGTAAAAAGCTTTATCTTTATGCAGGATTCGGCGGTGAAGCTCTTGTAAGAATTAACGGAAAAATCATCGGTGCTTTCAGTGATGAAGCAGGCTGGCAGGACCGTACGGTTGTTATCGTTGAAAACAACAAGGCAGGCGACGAGCTTGATATTGAGATTGAGGCAACGGTTAACTGTGGTATGTTCTGCGATGAGGCTATGGCAGGTGCAAAGGATCATATGTACACTATGAAATATGCACACCTTGCAGCTATCAATGTTGAAACACAGAAGTATTGGTACGATATCAAAAGTGCTTATGACAGCCTTGAACAGATTGATAATAAGGTTATCTACGACAGTGTATACAAGGCAATTGACGAGTCGCTCCATGTTCTTGATTTTGATTTTGACGATGAAACATTCTATAAGAGTGTTCCTGCAGCAAACGAGCTTCTTATAAAGATGCTTGAGGAAATTCCCGATGCGAAGCAGGGCACACTTTGCATGATCGGTCATTCTCATCTCGATGTTGCGTGGCTCTGGACTACCCGTGAGCTTGTAAGAAAAACTGCTAGAACATTCTCTAACAACCTTGCGATGATGAGAGAATACCCCGATTTCAAGTTTACTCAGAGTCAGGCTATTGTTTATGACTATATGAAGAAGTATTATCCTGATATTTTTGCTCAGGTCAAGGAAGCTGTCAAAGCAGGTCGCTGGGAAATTGTCGGTAATACATGGTGCGAGGCAGATACAAACCTTGCAAGCGGTGAATCTCTTGTTCGTCAGCTTCTTTACGGCAGAGAGTACTTCATGAAGGAATTCGGTGTTTCTTCTGATGTTTACTGGCTTCCCGATTGTTTTGGTTTCACATGGGCGCTTCCTCAGGTTATCAAACGCTCAGGAATGAAGTATTTCTACACAGCAAAGCTTTATTATAACGCAACTCACAAATTCCCGTATTCAGTCTTTAACTGGCGTTCACATTCGGGTGATGAGGTTGTTGCCTGCGTTCAGCAGCAGCACTATCAGGGCGAGTATAATGCTGATTATATCAAGGATAACTGGGAGCGTACAAATCAGAAAAATATCACTAAGAAATCTGTCGGATCATTCGGCTACGGTGACGGCGGCGGTGGTGTAACGATCGGTCAGATAGAGCGTTCAAAGCGCTTTGTAAATATGCCGGGTATGCCGAAGGCGGAAAACACATTTGTTGCAGATTTCTTCCGCGGAACTGAAGATGTCAAGGATGAAATTCCTACCTTCAATGATGAGCTTGTTTATGAAAACCACAGAGGCACTTTCACAAGTCAGGCATTTATTAAGAAGAATAATCGTCGTGGCGAGTTCCTCTTCAGAAACGCTGAGTTTGCAAACGTTCTTTCAAATACGCTCTTGGGAGACGAGTATCCTGCAGAGAAGATGGAAGAGGGCTGGAAGCTTCTTCTTACAAATCAGTTCCACGATATCCTTCCCGGCACCTCGATTCACGAAGCTATGGAAATGACCCGTGAGGAATATGTTCAGATGAATGAGCTTGGCAACGGTCTTCTTTCGGCTGCTGTTGAGCATATCAACGAAAACATCAATGTTACGGCTGACGGTATTGTTGTATGGAATGTAAACTCTATGCCGGTTACGGGTACTGTCAATGTAAAGATTCCTTTTGAGGCAGGCAGGATTGTTGATGAAAACGGAAACGAGTGCCGCTTTGTCAAGAATGGCGATGATGTGATGTTCATCGCAAAGGATGTACCTCAGATGGGCTTCAGAGTCTATAAGGTTGAAAAGGAAGATTCTTCATTCGACAAGGTGGTTGCAACGAAAACTCTTCTTGAAAATGCAAAGCTTAAGGTTGTTCTTGATGAGAATGCCGAGATTTCAAGCATATACGATAAGGTGAACGGCAGAGAAGTGCTTACTGCAAACGGTAACACCCTTTCAATCTTCCAGGATAAGCCGATACACGAAAGTGCATGGAATCTTGAGCTTAACTATCAGAAGAAGAGATGGGATATCACAAAGGCAGACAGCGTTGAGGTTGTTGCTGCTGATGAGGTCAAGGGCGTTGTCAGGGTTGTAAGAAGCTTCAACAAGTCAACAATTACTCAGGATATTATCCTTTATGCCGATGCTGATTATATCGACTTTGATACAAAGGTAGACTGGTACGAAACAGAAAAGGTGCTCAAGGCTGCATTCCCTGTAAGCGTTATCAGCTCACACGCAACCTACGAAATCGCTCACGGCTCAATTGACCGTCCTACACATTGGAATTATAGCACAGATCTTGTTCGTTTTGAGGTGTGCGGTCATAAGTGGGCAGACCTTTCAGAAGGTGATTACGGTGTAAGCCTTATCAACGACTGTAAGTACGGCTATGATATAAAGGACAGCCTTATGAGAATAACTCTTATGAGAGCTCCGATTTGTCCCGATCCCGTAGGTGATAAGGGCGTAAGCACCTTTGTTTACAGGCTCTATCCGCATGCAGGCAACTGGTCGCAGGCAGATACCGTTAAGTATGCTTTTGAGCTTAATCAGCCTCTTAAGGGCTATGCAGCAAAGGCTCAGCAGGGCTCAATTGCTGAGGAGAAATCCTTTGTGGAGGTCAGCAGAAGAAATATTGCTGTTGATGCTGTTAAGCCTGCTCAGGACGGCAACGGAATTATCGTCCGTATGTACGAAGCAGGTAAGTCAAGAGGTAATGTTAAGGTTAAGCTTAATTTTGCTGATGTTAAAAAAGTTATCGAATGTAACCTTATGGAGGTTGATGAGACCGAAATTCCTGTCAATGCAAATGAATTTGAGTTTGACATAACTCCCAATCAGGTAAGAACATTCAGAGTGATTATATAAACAGAAGGAGTGGATCAGCGATCCACTCCTTTTTATCTGGTATTGATTTTTTCTTCTACACATTCTTTCCATCTGCGTACAATAAGCTGATGTCCGCCGGTTGTCGGATGAACACCGTCCCAGAGAAGATTAAAAATATCCGTTTCTTTTGAATAATTATCAAACATATCCTGCAAGGGAACAAACACAGCATTATATTCATTCGCAATTTTTCTTGCTGCATCAGCATATCTGCCGATGTTAGCCTGCATAAAGTCGCTGAATTTCTTGTTTTCCGAAACTCCGAAAAACGGTTCCATAATAACCACAAACAAATCGGGATTCTGACCGAATGCCTGGTCAAGAATATTCCTGAAAGTTTCACTGTATTTTTCGGGAGTGGGCTCAGTTCCTGTTTCAAAATGATAGTTCAGGTCATTGATGCCGATAAGGATGCTGAGCACAGTCGGTTTCAGGTCAACGCAGTCCTCCTTCCACCTTGCGTGAAGGTCAGAAATTCTGTTACCACTGATTCCTCGGTTTATAACTTCAATGTTTTTGTTAAAGTTATCCGCATACATCTCAGATGCCAGAATGTATTGATATCCGTGGCCGTGTATGTGATTCAGGTCTTTACTTCTGCCGCGGTTACCGTCAGTTATTGAGTCTCCCTGAAAAAGGATAATGTCGTTTTCTTTAAGATTGAACATAATAACAACCTCCTGCGGGAATGATTATAGCATATTTATAAGCATCAGATCAATAAACATAAATTGATTTATTCTATTTACTTTAGTTTTAAAATGTGTTAGCATAATAAAAAATGCAATGGGTGATTATATGTTGTTTTCACGAAAAAATAAAGAGCCTAAGATTATGAAAATTGCAGACCTCGAATTTCTCACTCCTGAGGCGAAAGAAGCTTTCAGGGTGCTTGAAATTGAAACCACAGAGCAGCTTCGTGGCAAGGAAGGGGACAACTTCTACCTTGACTATTGCGTTGAAAGCGGAGGAGTTGCAGACCGTGTTATTCTCTATGAAATGCGTGCTGCTGTTTATTTTGCAAATGAAGCAAAGCCTGACCCCAAAAAGCTTCGCTGGTGGTACTGGAAGGATGCTTTGGTGAGCAGCGAAGAAACGGAAGAGGAACATGAGTAAAAAGTATATGTCAACTAAGATCGCCTGCTACACGGGGTATTTCGTGCAGGCGATTATTAATAATTTAGCGCCCCTTTTTTATGTTGTTTTTCAGAATGAATTCGGAATAAATTATACGAAAATCAGCTGGTTGATTATGCTCAATTTTGTCACTCAGCTTTTTGTTGACATTATTTCCGTAAAAATTATCGGCAAGCTGGGATACAGAGTTTCAATAGTCCTGGCACATGTTTTCAGTTCTGTCGGGCTTTTCCTTCTGGGTATTCTGCCGAGAGCGATGGAAAATAACTACATAGGTCTTATTATTCCGATTATAATTTACGCAATCGGTTCAGGTCTTATAGAAGTGCTCGTAAGTCCCATTGTTGAAGGCTTACCTCTGGAAAACAAGTCGGGTGAAATGAGCCTTCTTCATTCCTTTTACTGTTGGGGTCAGATGTCTGTTGTCCTGCTGACGACTATAGCGATTAAATTTGCAGGAAGCTCAAACTGGATATATGCTCCTATGCTTTGGGCGATAATACCTTTCATAAATATGTTTATGTTTATGAAGGTGCCGATCTTTCCACCTGTACCTGAAGGCGAAGACGAGATGAAGGTGCGTGAGCTTTTTAAAAGTGGTACATTCATTCTTCTTTCCCTTCTTATGCTTTGCTCAGGTGCAAGCGAGCTTGCAATGTCGCAATGGGCATCGACTTTCGCTGAAAAAAGTCTCGGTGTCGATAAGCTTACGGGAGACCTTCTCGGACCTTGTCTTTTTGCTTTTCTGATGGCTTCAGGAAGAGTAGTTTTTGGTATGGTAGGGGATAAGATCGATATCAAAAAAGTCCTCGGATTCAGCGCAGGATTGTGCGTGGCAGCGTATATTATTTCAACACTTTCCAAAAATCCGATAGCTTCGCTCATCGGTTGTGGCTTGTGCGGACTTTCTGTCGCAACGATGTGGCCGGGTGTATTCAGCTTCGCCTCGAAGATATTCCCAAGGGGAGGAACGCCGCTTTTTGCAATGCTTGCAGTTTTCGGTGATTTCGGTTGTGCCTTCGGCCCGTGGCTCGCAGGTGTAGTTTCAGACGGAGTCAGAGCTTCTTCGATAGATATTGACCCTCTTAAATTCGGTCTTGCAATCGCTGTAGTTTTCCCCGTAACGATGATTGTCACAATCGCAATCTTATCTAAAAAGAAAAATATAAGCGCATAAAACAGGCCCCTATGAAGTGTTGAACTTCATAGGGGTTTTAGTTAAAAAAACACTGCAGAAGCGTTAGCCTCTGCAGTGTAAATTAATTTATGTTTTATTATTCCTCAGCGGGTTTTTCATCGATTGCTTTCATCTGATTGATTACGCTCTGACGGCGTTCAGCGAGCTCACGATACATACGCTCTTTCTTCTCACCTGAAAGGTCATAGAAGAATTTCGGAATAAGACCGAGGATACCTGTAACTGTCGGAAGCAATGTACACATCATGAAGAGAAGGTACTCTGTATGCTCTGTCTGCTTGCCGAAGCCTGCGCCCTCTTTATAGCCGATGCTTGCGAGGATTGCTGACTTGATTGTGTTTCCGAGAGTACCAACGAGCTTTGTTGCAAGACCCTTGGCAACGCCCGTAATACCTTCTGTACGGTAACCGTTCTTCCATTCACCGTAGTCAATGGACTCGTTACGCATCTCTTCAGGAATAACTGACTTGATGCCCCAGAATGCCATCCAGATTGTTTCTCTGATCATAAATGCAGGGATCATAACTGCGATCTTCTTGTAGTTCTTGTTGATAGAACCGATAGCGAAAACGCCTAACATAAGAATATCGCTGACATGAGAGCTTGCAATCCACAAGGTTCTTGTTGAGAATTTCTCTCTTGCCTTTGTAACCCATGCATAGCTTGTCGGGGAAACGACTGCACCGGGGATACCAACGATTGTACTCATTGAAGCAAGACCAAGAACGTTGATGTAGTAGTAGTTAAGACCTGTATTCAAACCGAATGCTGAAAGGAACTCAGTAAGAGTGAGGATGAGCAACGGTTTGTTATTAAAGATGGACTTGAAGCTTTGCCATATACTCGGCTTTTCAGTGCGCTGAAGAACTCTTTCTTTAGTAGCAAAAACGAAGTAAATACCAAGTGCACTCGAAACAGCACCGGTGAAAACACCTGCTGTAACATAAAGTCCCTTCATCGGAATCTTGATTGCACCGTGGTTAACAAGGTCAATCAGAAGACCCATAAGGATTTCGGGAGCTTTCTCAATGAAACCTGAGAACAAGCTTGCCTGAGTGATAAGTCTGGTTCTTTCAATGATGTTGGGTGTAATCGTTGAAAGCATACCTGTTCTTGAAATGGTCTGAAGCGAACCGTTAAGGTTGCTGATAAGCTGGAAAATCATATAGAATGCGAGCTTACCTGCGTGGTAGGGGCCTGTTCCGTTAAAGAGTATCGGAAGAAGCCAATAAACGATGGTGAGTGCAAATCCGGGACCTGCTGCAACAAGAAGCCACGGTCTGAATTTACCCAATCTCGTCCTCGTTCTGTCAACGATAGCAGCAAGGAAAATGTCGTTGATGATATCCCAGATGCCGATGACAAATGTAACAAATGTCTGGAACTTAAGACCGATCTGAACAATATCTGTGATGAAAACGTCCTGATACTTGTTTATGTTAAAGCTTTGAGCAATATCATAAGCAACATAGGCTGCAGTTTCTTTTGAACCAACATAGCGTCGATTGTTTGATATGGTACGTCCGGCCTGAATTTCCTGCTGTTCTGTTACTTCGTTTACAGATACAGCGCTTTCTGCCATTATACCGCCTCCTTTGAGTAAAGATATAAATCTAGTACATTATAGCATAGGTTATAATGAATTTCAACTAAATGTTTCTATTTTTTGAAAATAATATATTTGATTTAAAATAATTTAAAACCGCAATCATAAAAATATGATTGCGGTTTTAGGTTTTATTCGTTATTTTCAGCTACGGAGACTTTTTCGTCAATCTCTTTCATCTGGTCAATTATGCTCTGACGACGTTCAGCAAGTTCGCGGTACATGCGTTCTCTCTTTTCGCCTGAAAGGTCGTAGAAGAATTTCGGAATAAGACCGAGGATACCTGTAACTGTCGGAAGCAATGTACACATCATAAAGAGGTAGTACTCTGTTTTTTCGGACTGTTTGCCGAATCCGGCACCTTCCTTGTAGCCGATACTTGCAAGGATTGCAGATTTGATTGTAGCACCGAGAGTGCTTACAAGTTTTCTTGAAAGGTCCTTTGCAACACCTGTGATGCCTTCAGTACGGTAACCGTTCTTCCATTCACCATAGTCGATGGATTCGTTACGCATCTCTTCAGGGATAACATTCTTGATACCCCAGAAGGCCATCCAGATTGTTTCTCGGATCATAAACGCAGGAATCATAACTGCAAGTTTCTTGTAGTTTTTGTTGATGGAACCAACAGCGAAAACGCCAAGCATAAGCACATCGCTTATATGTGAACTTGCAATCCACAAAACTCTTGTTGAGAATTTCTCTCTTGCCTTGGTAACCCAAGCGAAGCTCGTGGGTGATACGAAAGCACCGGGGATACCAACAATAGTAGTCATTGAAGCAAATCCGAGAACATTTATGTAGTAGTAGTTAACACCTGTGTCCATACCGAACGCTGAGAGGAATTCTGTCAATGTGAGAATCAACAAAGGTTTATTGTTGAATATTGACTTGAAGCCTTGAACAACGCTGGGCTTTTCGTTGCGCTGAAGAATTCTTTCTTTGGTTGAGAACACAAAGAAAAGACCCATAGCACTTGCAACCGCTGTGGTGAAAACACCACCGGCAACGAACAATGCCTTCATCGGTATTTTAAGAACACCGTGGTTAACAAGGTCGATAAGAAGACCCATAAGAATCTCAGGACCTTTTTCAACAAAACCTGAAAGCAACTGCGCCTGGGTAATCAATCGCGTTCGTTCGAGAACATTAGGTGTTATTGTTGAAAGCATACCTGTTCTTGAAATTCCGCTGATAGTACCGATTACTTCGTTAACAACATGGAAAACCAGATAAAATATCAGCTTGCTCATATCATATGGTCCGGTGTTTGCAAACAAAATCGGAAGAAGCCAGTAGATTATTGAAAGGAAAAATCCGGGACCGGCAGCGAAAAGGAGCCACGGTTTGAATTTACCAAATCTTGTTCTTGTTCTGTCTACGATAGCTGCGAGGAAAATATCGTTGATAACGTCCCAGATACCGTTGATAAAAGTAAC
>JAZORX010000062.1:0-7748 GCA_045656845.1 Acutalibacteraceae bacterium
GAACCTTACACTGGGGGCAGAATTCAGGTGCTGAATCTCCCTCGTGAACATAACCGCATACGCTACATACCCATTTTGCCATAATAATTTACCTCCAAATAAATTTTAAATAATTACTTTTTTATATTCAATGCAGACATCCGTTGCATACACCGATGAATGTTATCGTGTGTGATGTAATCTTACCGTCTACAAAGTTTACTGCGTTTTTCTCGATATCCTCGAGCACGGGGTAGAAGACATCGTAAAGTCTTTTGCAATCCGTGCAGAGCATATGATAATGATTTTCTGCGTTACCGTCGAAGTGATCAGCACCGCCAACTGAGATTTTCTGAATCGTTCCGTCATCGGAAAGCATATTCAGGTTTCTGTAAACAGTTCCGAGGCTTAAGTTAGGCATCTTCATTTTAAGTGCCAGGTAAAGCTCCTCGGCTGTCGGGTGGTCATGCCGTTGGCACAACTCGTCGATAATTGCATCGCGCTGTTTACTGCGTTTTGTTACTGCCATTGTATGACCTCCAATCAATAATGATAATTGTTACTATTATTATAATTGATTTTGAGGATTTGTCAATACTTTTTTTAAAAATTTTTTGACTTTTTTTCTTTTCTAAGTTAATATGTATCAGTAATACTAAATTTATAGCATAAGGATGAATAAAAATGAAGAAATTCAGCATATGTCTTTCAATTATTCTGATAATAATTTCGGTTTTTGCTGCTTGTAACAAAACAGCAACAGAAGAAGGTACGGCTGATGCAGGCACTGCTGCAAAGACTTCAACATCGTATAAGCCACCGGTTGTTGTTGATCCGACCTTTGACGACCGTACGGTCGGAAGTGTTCAGACAAGCGAAAAATTCGGTGGCGGCAGCGAATATTATATCGAATATTATGATGAAAACGGTTTTGTGGTTAAGTCTGAGGTCTATGAAAACGGTAAAATGGTATACTATAGCACTGTCAATATTGCAGATTCAATGGGCAACGGTAAACAAGTAAGTTATTATACATCGGGTGGATCTTTCGTTGCGACATACAAAGACGGAATATTCCGTGATTCTGCAGGTAACGAAATGAGCGAAACTGAATTTGAAAAAAGACTTGGCAGATAAATTAAAGGGCTGTGTGCATTTTCAGCACACAGCCTTATTTTAATTGATTTTGTTTACCTTGCCTTTAACAATATGAAACTTGTTTCTTGTTGCGAGTGTAAGCAAGGGACCGTCGGATTTAAGATTGTCCGTATAAACATCTCTGATCGTATATTCACCGGCATCTTTTTTCATACGCTCGATTTTTTCTCCGTCTTTGCAGTTAAGGCCGATTGCTTTGCCTGTTTTAGGGTCAAACTCCGTTGCAACAATCAGATCTACACCGAGCTTGTCGCAAATTGGCTTGATCTGGAAAACAGGAGAAGCCGAGCAGACTATCGTCTTGACACTTTTATCACGGTTGAGAAAATACGGGTTTATTTTATGCTCATATTTTTCCCAGAAAAGCTTTGTTTCTTCCTCACAGTCAACGCTTTTTAAAGGTCCGTAAAAAGCCTCTTTGAATTTTTCGGTGGATACTTTTCCGAGACCGAATTTAATAAGTGTTATTATATGACCGGGGAGATTAAGAAGAAAACGAGGATGCCTTCTCAACTCGAAAAGATAAAAATATGTGCCCGATTCGCCGTTGAATATAGTTTTATCAAAATCGTAAAGATCAGCAATCATTAAAATTCAACATCCTTTTTGCCGTCAAGAGTAACATTGACAGTCTTTTCGCCGTAAACGATTTCATAATCGCCCTTACCCTCAAGAGTAAGCTTTGTGAGTTTGTTGTTTGCCCAGTCGATGTCAACCTTTACGCCGCCTTTTGCTGTAAGACCGTGAATATGACCGTCTGCCCATTTGTCAGGAAGAGCAGGGAGGATAAGGATTCTGTTTTCAAAAGACTGCATAAGAGCCTGAGCGATACCGCTTGTAGCACCGAAATTGCCGTCGATCTGGAACGGGGGATGAGCGTCAAACATATTGGGGAATGTGCCGCCTCTGCCACGGGGATATCTCGGGTTGATATATCTCAGCTGGTTGTCGATGAGCTTGATGACCTTATCTTTATCGCGAAGTCTTGCCCAGAAGTTGATTTTCCATCCAAGGCTCCAGCCTGTACCGTTGTCTCCTCGAAGCTCAAGAGTTCTTCTTGCAGCCTGAGCGAGTTCGGGTGTTTTGTCAACTGAAATAAGATCAGCAGGGAAGAGTGAATAAAGATGAGAAACATGACGGTGATACTGGTCAAAACCGATTTCGTCCTTGTACCATTCAAGAAGCTGACCCTGTGAGCCTGTTCTGAACGGAAGGAGCTTGTCGTTCTTTTCCTTGATTTCAGCAATAACATCGCTGTCTGCACCGAGAATTTCAGCTGACTTAAGTATGTTTTTGAAAAGGTCACGGATGATGCCCATTGTCATATATGTTGTTTCACTGACTGAGCAATCCACTCTGCCTATTTTATACTCATTTTCAGGTGATGTTGCAGGAGCGAAGATAAGATAACCGTCCTTGTCCTCAATAAGAAGGTCGAGGCAGAATCTTGCAGCAGATTCCATTATCGGAAGTGCTGTTTCCTTGAGGAAATCTTTGTCGAGAGTGTATTCATACTGCTCGAAGAGATGGCGGCAGAACCACGCACCTGCCATCGGCCAGAAGGACCATACGGGGTTACCCTTTGACGGTGTCGGAATTCTCCAGAGGTCTACATTGTGATGAACGCAGAAACCGTTTGCGTTGTAATATTTCTTTGCAACTTCCTGACCTGAAACGGAGAGCTCCTTGATGAAATCGATAAGAGGAGTGTTCATCTCAGGAAGCGAACAGGTCATAGTCGGCCAGTAGTTCATTTCTGTGTTGATGTTTGTTGTATAGTTTGAACGCCAGGGTGAGCACATTCTGAAAGTCCAGATGCCCTGAAGAGTCATAGCCTGAGAGCCTTTTCTTGAACCTGCGATGGTAAGATAACGGCCGTAGTTGAAAAGAAGACAGTAGAGGTCGTTGTCGTTATCCTTGTTACGAAGGAATTCGTGAAGTCTGCGATTTGTCGGAGTGCCGTCTTTCTTGCTGTTTCCGAGGTCGATTGATACTCTGTCGTAATATTCCTTATGATCTGCAATATGTCTTGCCTTAAGCTCCTCAATGCCTTTTTCAACAGCTGCTGTGATTGTTTCGCGGCAGATGCCCTCATAATCCTTTGTTGACTGATAAAGAGGCTTGTCCCATCCTTCAAAGTTGCTTTCTGCAGTGAGTATTATGTGAGCATATGTAGCGTCTGAAACATTGAGATATTTCTTTGTAGCTTTGCACTGGCCGTCAGTTACAACCTTGAACATACAGCAGAATTCAACACCCTTTTTCTCACCCTCGCAGTATTCGGGAGCGGGGATGGGGTCGTGTGAAAAGTCGATGTGCGACGGGCATACACCGCGAAGGATATAGGTATCTCCACAGACCTCAACATCATACTTAAGGTCGCATTTGATCATCGCATTGAAATCGAGCTTTTTCTTGCCTTCTGCACTCATTGAATAAACGAGAACCTTGTCGGGGTTGCTGATAAAGCCTTCTCTTGTATACTCTGTATCGTTAGCTGTGAATTCAGCCTTTGTAACAGCAGTAGAAATATCGAGCTCTCGTCTGTATTTCTTGGCGCACATATGAATGTTTGATGTAATGGTGAGCTTACCGAGCTGGAGATACCATTCGCAATCGTCGCCCGTAAAGTTTTCTTCGATATAATCTCTTGACTCAATCATTTTACCTTCAAGAGCAAGCTCACGGGCTTTGAAGAAGTGTTCAGCCTTGTTATCAACAGTATATTTATGTGAATAGCCTGACCAGAGTGTGTCAAGGTTAAGGCCGATTGTTTCTTTGTCTGCACCACCGAAAACCATTGCGCCGAGGCTGCCGTTACCGAGAGGAAGCGCCTCAACCCACTCTTTAGCAGGGTGATTGTACCATAAAACGTGTGAACCGAGTCCCATTAAAATTACCTCCGTAATTAAAGTATGAATAAAGTATACATTATGTACATAATTAAAGTCAATCGCTTGTCTTGCAATTTTTGCTTTTTTATTATAGAATATATAAGTATTACTGTGTTCAGGATTGGAGAAATTATGGCAGATAAAGTTTTGATAATAGGAGCAGGTGCTGCAGGACTTATTGCTGCAGGTACGGCATCGGGTATGGGAAAGGATGTTACTATACTCGAACGAAACGAACGACCGGCAAGAAAAGTCGTTATAACGGGTAAAGGCCGTTGCAATGTTACAAATAATTGCAAGGAGCTCAGCGAGCTTATCGCAAATGTACCCGTTAACGGTCGTTTTCTTTACAGTGCATTTTCTAATTTTATGCCGCAAGATACAATTGAACTTATTGAGGATATGGGTGTCCCTCTCAAATGTGAAAGAGGAAACCGTGTTTTCCCTGCTTCGGATAAGGCTCTTGATATAGTTGATGCGCTCGTGCATTACGGTACGGATGACGGTGCAGAGATAGTAAATGCAAGGGCGAAAGAGCTGATAATCGAGGATGGTAAGCTCAAGGGTGTGCGCACCTTTGATGATGAGGAGTTTTATGCAGACAGCGTTCTTATCGCAACGGGTGGAATGTCCTATCAGGCGACGGGTTCAACGGGCGATGGCTACGATCTGGCTCGTCAGGCAGGCCATACGATAGTAGAGCCAAAGCCTTCGCTTGTGCCTCTCAATGCGCACGAAGGATTCTGCTCAGAGCTTATGGGTCTCTCTCTTCGTAATGTAGGGATGAAGGTTGTTGATACCAAGAAAAACAATAAGGTGGTCTATGAAGATTTCGGTGAGATGCTGTTTACTCATTTCGGTGTGTCAGGCCCGATGGTGCTTTCTGCAAGCTCCCATCTGCGTGAAATGGAAAAAGGCAGATATCACATTCTGATAGATCTCAAACCTGCATTGGATTCTGAGCAGCTCGACGCAAGAATATTAAGAGATTTTTCAGAAAATACTAATAAAAACTATATCAACTCGCTTGGTGCGCTTTTGCCCAGAAAGCTGATTCCCGTAGTTGCAAAGCTCAGTGGAATAAAGCCTACGGTCAAGGTTAATCAGATAACGAGAGAAGAGAGGCATCGTCTTGTGCAGCTTCTCAAGGAGTTTAAGGTTACAGTCAAGGGCTTCAGGCCTATTGATGAAGCGATCATAACTTCAGGTGGCGTCAGCGTTTCGGAAATCAATCCCAAAACAATGGAGTCAAAGCTTCTTGAAGGTCTTTATTTTGCAGGTGAGGTTATTGATGTTGATGCTTATACAGGCGGCTTCAACCTGCAGATAGCATTTTCGACAGGTAAACTCGCAGGTGAGAATATATAATTAACGGAGGATTTATTATGGCTATAAATATCGCAATTGACGGCCCTGCAGGTGCAGGAAAAAGCAGCATCGCAAAGCTTGCTTCAAAGGAACTCGGATATATCTATGTTGATACAGGTGCGCTTTACAGAACGGTAGGCCTTTATTCAATCCGTAAAGGCATAGATACAAAAAATGCTGAAGCTGTTACGGCTACTCTCAGCGATATCGAGGTGAAGCTCGGCTTCGTTGACGGTGCACAGCATGTTTTCCTCAACGGTGAAGATGTTTCGGAAGCAATCAGAACTCCCGAAGCTTCAATGGGTGCTTCTAATGTTTCGGCAATTCCTGCTGTCAGAACATTTCTCTTTGACCTTCAGAGAGATATCGCAAAGAATAACAACTGTATTATGGACGGCAGAGATATCGGTACGGTCGTTCTCCCGGATGCACAGATAAAGATTTTTCTTACGGCATCTCCCGAAGCAAGAGCAGAGAGACGATATAAGGAGCTTATCGAAAAAGGCGAAAAAGTTGATTTTCAGGATGTTCTTGACGATATCAACAAGCGTGATTATCAGGATTCTCACCGTGAAATTGCTCCTCTTAAGCAGGCTGAGGATGCAATTCTGCTCGATAACAGCGGATGCAACCTCGAAGAGGGTAAGGAGCTTCTTCTCTCAATCATAAGAGATAAACTTAACTGAGGTAGTATATGTCCTATAATTTTGATTACAGCAAAACGAAGCCTCGCTTTACCTATAAAATATTAAGACCGTTGGCGAATATTATCGTCAGATCAAAATATAAGGTTGAGTATATCGGAACGGAAAATCTTCCTCAAAGCGGCGGATTCATACTGGCGTCAAACCATATAACTGCGCTTGATCCGGTCATTATTGCAATTGCCTGTAAAAGACCGTTGCACTTTATGGCCAAGAAAGAGATTTTTAAAAATAAGATTGCAGGCTGGTTTGTTACCCGTCTCAATGCTTTTCCCGTAGACAGGACAAAATTCGACGAAGAGGCGATAAACTTCGCAATAGAGGTCGTGAAACAGGGCAATGTGCTCGGTATTTTCCCTGAAGGAACTCGTTCTCCTGATTTTACTCCGAAGAAGGGAAAGGGCGGTGCCTGCTACATAGCAAAGGTCTGCAAGTGTGATGTTGTACCCGTTTCTATTTATACGGGTGATGAGGCTAAAAACGGCACTAAGCTCACCGTAAGATACGGAAAGCCGATTCCTCACGAGGATCTTAAGTTTAATCCTGATAGTATGAAAATGAAGGACTTGCGCTATGCAACAAACTATATTATGCAAAAAATAACTGAACTCTGGGAGATCGGACATGGAAATTAAACTCGCAAAAACAGCAGGCTTCTGCTTCGGAGTCAACCGTGCTGTTGATATGCTTTATAAAATGGTTGAAAATGGTGAGAAGGTATGCACTCTCGGTCCTATTATACATAATCCACAGGTGATTTCTGACCTTGAGAGCAAGGGTGTTAAAATAATTTCGGACGAAAACGATGTCCCGCAGGATACTAAGGTTGTTATCCGCACGCACGGTGTTGAGAAAAAAGTCATTGATACACTTAATGAAAACGGCATAGATTACTGCGATGCGACCTGCCCGTTTGTCCGTAAGATTCATAAGATAATAACTGAAAATTCGGATGAAAATACTCTTGTTCTGATTGCTGGGGACGAAAATCATCCCGAGGTGCAGGGCATAAGAAGCTACTGTAAGGGCGAAAGTGTAGTGTTCAGAAACAGTGAAGATCTGGAGGAATTTGCCGAAAAAAGTGGCATTTATTCCGAAAAAGAAATAATTGTGGTCTGGCAGACGACTTTTAACACCGTAGAATACGAAAAATGTTTAAAAAAAATAAAAAAACACTATACAAACGCAAGAATATTTGATACAATATGTAGTGCTACTAACGAGCGACAGGAAGAGGCGATGCTTTTAGCCAAAACCTGCGACGCTA
Source organism: Acutalibacteraceae bacterium (assembly GCA_045656845.1). Classification (GTDB taxonomy): domain Bacteria; phylum Bacillota; class Clostridia; order Oscillospirales; family Acutalibacteraceae; genus CAG-488. The sequence continues at coordinate 7,371 of JAZORX010000062.1, forward strand.
TGATTATAGTAGGAGGACGGCAAAGCTCCAATACAGCGAAGTTGAAGGCTGTATGTGAGAACTGTTGTCCGACCTATCTTATTGAAACTGCAGAGGAACTTCCTTCGATTGACCTGGGCAGTTGCAGAAAGGTAGGTGTAACCGCAGGAGCATCCACTCCGGCGGCAATCATAAAGGAGGTACTTTCAACAATGTCGGAAAACACAAACGCAATCGAAAAAGTTATTGAAACAGCAGAGGAGGTGGCAAAGACTTCTAACGCTGAAGATATGAGTTTTATGGAGGCACTCGAAGAGTCTCTTAAAAATATGAGCACAGACCAGAAGGTCCGCGGTATCGTAACAGGTATTTCTCCCAGCGAGATCCAGGTTGATATCG
>JAZORX010000063.1:0-6891 GCA_045656845.1 Acutalibacteraceae bacterium
TGATCGAGTCGATGTTGAACGCAGCTCTGATACCAATTGATGCGGGAAATACCCGGGAATGCCCAATCTTTGCAATAACGACTCACAAACACAAACACAAACACAAAGAAGAACACAAGTTAGGGCTGACTCGTAAAGACACGAAATTGACGAAAACAAGACTGAAATTGAACTGAAAAATAAAAGGATAGATGGTAAGTTTCAACCAATTGAAACGATGAAGAGAACCACGGGATAGAATTCCCGAAACCCAAAAATTCAGTAGGAAGAATAAAATCAAGAGTTGCTGTAACACCCTTGTTGAATTGTCCTAACCCCGCCATAGCCTGTTTACCAAGCCAACTGAAAAATCCATCTTTATTTGTAGAGGTTTCCTGTTGAGGTTCTTGTTTTTCTTCTTGAGATACGCCGAGTTGAGGCTTTGTATCACTCGTATTGTTTACATCCTCAGTAGAGCTATCTTTTAAAGATAACTCTACATCATACTCGTTTAAAAATTCGGATAGACTTCTCTTGGTTGGTTGGTTGTTTTTATTGGCATTCGCCCATACTTTTAAAAACCCTAAGTCATTTGCCATTGTAAGCACCTCGCTTAATTATAATTAGATGGATTGTAATCAACTTCCCAATCATACACTTTTGCTTTGCTTAACGCTACAGCAGTATCAGCTTTTGGAGTTCCAAACAACTGATACATCAATTCTGCAACAGCATCGGGGTCACCAAGAGCTGACATTAAATACCTTGCAACAGCTCCACCATAACCACCATTTATAACATACTTGCCACCAACCTGACTAATCAAATCGCCGCTCACAACATCTTTATATGTGTTGTTTATGCTTGCGATAGTTTGCTTTTTCGCATCGTCAGTAAGTTGTCCTGTTGAAGCTTGTTTTAATTGAGCTTCAAGTTCCAACAACTCTTTTTGAGCTTCTTTTTCTGCGTTTATTTTGGCAAGTTCGGTTGCATTATTTGCGTTTGCAATCTCCTTTTCTGCATCTATGCCATATCTTGTATCAGCCGACTCAATACCAAGAGTTTTAAGTACAGTTTCGTTATTCATATCAGCCACCCTTGCATCTTCTGTCTTTGTGGGTGTTACGCCTTGTACTTCGTGAGCATATTTTGAGTATTTAGGTGAGCTAAATGTTTTCAATGCTTTTGCCTGAGTAGCGGCATTTATTGTTGCTTGAAGATTTGCACGCTCTGTTGCATCTGTTGTTGTTTTCAGCTTTTCCTTTGCGTTATTGATAATAGTGGTGAACCCGCCCGTACTATCAAATTCATCTGTTAAAAACTCATCCTTAACCGTACCGTCACTATTCAAATAGATGTTGTTTTCGTAGGTCCATTCATTAGGAGTATAACCTGTAACAGATGCAACTTGTGATTTTCTTGCCACATCGTTATTTTTAGCGGTTTCTTCATTCTCGAACAGTCTTTGTCCCTCATTTGCCTGTATGCCGATAGTGGTCTGCATACCCTTATCTTGGTTCTGCTGATAAACTCCCAAACTTTCTAAAATACCTTTTACATTATTAATTTTATTATTGTGTGCATCAAGTGCCACCATTTGCCCTTTGTTTGTAAGTGCCGCCTGTTGCCTTAAAGCATTGGCAGCCGCATAACTGTCGATATTACCACCATTGGAAGCTCCACCGCTTGCTACCGCATTATCTCTGCCTTGCATTGCTGCAAGGTCATATTTTGCAAGAATAGCCTTTGCTTCGTCAGTTTCAAAAGGGTTAGAATACGCTGTTTTTTCAAGCTTATCATATTTTTTTGCCATTGTCTCTCTGTCACTTGCTTGCGTTCCCCAAAGCTGATTAATTTTATTTCTTGTCTCATTATTGTTTATGGTTATTAATTCAGGATTTGAAAGGTCTGTACTTGCCGGAGCTGTTTTATTTTCGGTAAGGGTTGTTGATGGTTTAGGAGCATACTTTTCCAATATCTTTCTTGCTGCTGTCGCATCAGCTCCGCTTGCACTAATTTGATTTGCGACATCGCTATATCCGTATGCTTCTAAGTTTTTTCTTGCAGCAGTAGCAATCTCACTTTGCCTTTTTCTTTCTTCGTCTGTAGTTGCTTTATTCCACGCAACTTTTGCATTATACACTTTTTGTATATCCGAATAAGGACTGTATGCCATTTAAATCACTCCTTTTATTTTAGTATCGTCTTGCTTCGATAAAGTCGCTTCTGTAATCAACATTGGCAACCGAAACACCTTTGCCGGGATTGTTCTTTGTGTTTTTACTTCCGCCTGACGAGTGTATCATTTGACCGTTGCCAATATATATCCCTATGTGTGATGCCTCTCCGTTCTTACCGTAGAAAATCAAGTCACCCGGTTGCATATCCTTTTTATTAACAGAGCTTCCATACCCCCTGTACCCCTGTGCGGTTGTTCTTCCGACATCATATCCCGCATCTTTAAGGGCGTTATATACAAAACCGCTACAGTCCATACCACCCTCTGACAAACTTTCGCCACCCCATACATAAGGAGTGCCGATATACTTTTGTGCGGCATCTGCAATGGTGTGTCCTGTTGCCGTGTTTATACTTGATGTGTTGCCCGTGGGTGTTCCTGCCATTTTTTGTGCGGTCACGGTAGGTGAAAGTCCTGTAGCTTGTGTTATGTAATTCTTTGCTTTTTGTGAAACTCTTGGATTATTTAATAAACTTTGATAATTTAAAAGAGGGTTTAAAATCTCTCCGTTCTTATTAAGAAAGGGGTTTAAGAAACCGCTTGTAGATTTTTCAGCTGTACCGAATACATTGTTAGCTTTTTGTGATAGCTCTGTTGTTTTTCTTTGTTGAGCTTCTTTTTCTTTATCGTCTGTATGAAAAACGTTACCAACAATATCCTTTAGTTTACTTAGCAATTATCTCACCCCTTTTATTTAAATATAAAGCTTAACAAATAACCTGCTATTCCACTACAAATTGCTGTTATAAATGCCGTTATAAATGTTTCATACCTCTTGACTGGTTTACTTTCAAGAGTTTCAATTCGTTCATCGGCTTTTACATAATCTTCACGCAACGCCTTTGTTTCTGTCGCTATTTGCGAGGTTGACAATGCGAGGTTGTTTACGCTGTCAGCCAATTTTTCGAGACTGTCAATTCTGTGGTGTGCAGATTTAATACTTGCTTCGCCCCTTGTCAAGCGTTCCCATATTTCTTTAATTTCTTTTTCAGTAGTTTTGTGTTCTAACTGTGACAACAAAAACACATCCTCTCTCTAGTCGTACAAACCTGCACGGTCATTTATAACAAGTGTTCTTAATAAGTTTTCAGGTAAGTTTAAATCGCTTTCGCTTGCCCCTTTATATAGTCCTTTGTCAAGCAATTTTTGTATTGTCGGTCTGCCCCATTCAGGAATATCTTTAGTATAATTATACACCTTTTCCGTTGAATTTTTTAAATTTTCAACAGTTTTTGTTAATAAATCAATTTTATTTTTTAATTCTTTATATTGAGCCATAGTTAATTCCCCGCTTTCTGCAATCATATTTTTAAATTCATTCCACTTAACATTATCTACAAATGGTAAGGGACAAGGTTTCCCGGTTACATCAAAGTGGCGAATAACACGATTTATATCAATATCATATTTATCCATAAGCATTTTTGTAAGCTCAACCGCATTTTTAATTGTAGCCGCCGAAAAATCGCTTTTACCATTCTTTACTTCGTCACATAACTCTATACTTATGCTGTTAAGGTTTGTGCATTGTCCGTAAAGTTTACCGCCACCTGTTTTATTGCAGTCAGAATATTGACTGCCGCCAACAGACCAAGCCACATAATCATCAGGGACAGACTGAGTTATGCTGTCCCCATCTACAAAATAATGTGCCGATGCCTTAACGATATTGTTGGCAAAGTAATTGCCGTTGCCCTCGTCTGAATCCCCATCGTTAGCTGTATAATGAATAACGATATACTTAATTCTTGCTATTGCCCTGTTAGAACCATAATTTGATTTGTGAGCTATCCTTTTTTTAAGTGTATATGACATATCGTTACACCACCCTATTTATTATTCGGTTTGATGTATGATAAGGCGTTTATACTATCTCCGAACCCGGTTGTTGTCGGGTCCACAATAGCGTTATAAACACTAACAAGTGCAAGCGATAAAACATAGGGGTTTAAAACTGCCTGAAAAAGCACATCGCCCAAAATAGCCCAAGATGTTATCTCTGTTGCAGTTATACCCAAATATGCCATAATAGGTGTCAATATAGAAAAAACTAATTCAGCATAAAACATAGGGTTTTTAAATCTTATTTTCCAGTTAATTTTCATAATATACACTCCTTGTTATATAAATAATATTTAAATTGTTTCTGTTATGTATTCCCAATAATTCTCTGTTCCTGTTTCGTTAGGGGGATAAGGGTTATTGTTTTTGGTGCTTCTCCACACTTTATTATCCTTTGTACATACTTCGTCAGTCATATACAATCCAGATGTTCCGTTGGGTGCAAGATAAGGTTTAGCCTTGTCCGCATTTTTGGTGTGGCATATACTCCACAAATCGGGGGAGTTTGACGGTGTACTTCCGGGATAATGTGAAGCGTTGTGTGGTTGCAATAGTTTAAATACTTGAATTTCACCGTTTATAACCTCGCAAACAGGTGAACCAATACTCCAATTAGAGTAATCTTTATTTTTGTCAAATAGGGGTATTTTTTGTTCTTCCGCAATAATAGATGTGCCATCCATATCATTAGCTTGCTCACGCAATTTTAAAGCATCTGCTTTTCCTTGTTGTTTCATAATGCTTAAAACTATATCTTTATTTGTCACGCTTCATTCACCCCCTCGTTGTATGCTTCCGCCATAATATCCCAAATTGTTTTATTCGATACAGTTTCTTCGGGAAACGGTGTTGTTTCAGGCTTAACCCCTGCAACCCATTTAGTAACAGTCATTACTCCGTCAATTTCTTCAACTTCAATTTCACCAAAAGGAAAGTTTTCTGTTTCTATATTACCGGGAACAACCGCCCAACCATCAGGAATAGCATTAAAATAACCATTTAGGTTTCGATGTGCACCGTTTGGCAGTGCTTTTATTTCAACAATAGTTATCTTCATAAACACACCCCACTTTTTATAATTTAACTTTAGGCTCACAAATAGCCATATAATAATATGTATCGTCTAAATGGTTTAATTGACACCAAGGCAACGCATCACCCACTTTATCATCACTTATACTTGGTTGTGATATAGAAACATTACCTGATGATAAATCGGCGGTATAACGCCATTGTTGTTTTGTAGCATACCATTTCAAAACATAAGGACCGAGCATATCAGCAGTAGTAACTTCGCCTGAACACATACCGCCCGAATAATCGTTCCCACCGTATGAACGAAAATCAGCAGTATAATCATCGGGATTAGGTATTATAACAGTTGGAAACCTTTCGTATTTTCTTTTAATCATTATAAGCATCGGAAAGGTATCAAAGGGTATTTTATTACACCTATCATCAATTTCATCATCTGTCAAGCTTCCATTTACATATACCCCCGTACCTATGTAACTACCAGTCACTATTTGGGGTAAATATGCATTAAGATTTGTTTTGGATATATTATCATACCAATCGCCTGCTATGCCATTTTTTACTACGCGATATTTAATACCGGGAAGAATTTTATTGTCGTCAAACACAACCTGTAAGCCAGCTTCTTTGCCTGCGGTTTTATCCGTTACAATTTGTAACATTAAGTGGCTATAACAATTAGTTGGACTTCCCGAGTTACTTGTAGTAATATGATAAAAACCGCTACCTTTACGCAAAAATTCAATAAGCGATATATTTTCGGATACTGCTATTTCTCCCAAACCGTGACCGCCCGGAGCTTTACCATTCCACCCTGTACGCTCATCTGCTGTTATGTGTTTTGTGGTGTCGGAAATATGAGAATTTAAATTAGTTTGTGCATCTGTACCTGCTTTTTTTGCGTCTGCAATTGCGGCCGCTTGTGCAGACGATACAGGTTTATCCGTATCGCTTGTATTGTTTACACTTCCCAAACCAACCTGTGCCTTAGTAACACCGTGGGGATTTGACTTGTTCGCCATATGTAAAATTAAATCAGTTATAGCCTTTTTAATCTTTCCGAATGCAACAGACACCTTTTCGCCACTCATTAAGGTTGTAAGTGTTGATGCTTCTTCATAAGTCGGCGTTTGTTCGTTTATATCAACTGTTGCACCGCCGCCAGTTTCACCTTTTTCGCCTTTATCTCCCTTTTCGCCTTTTAATCCTGAAAAGGTGAAATTAAAATTTCTTTCGCTTTCAGTACCACCAATGGTAACAGTTACATTTGGTGTTCCTGTTGTATCATCGACTGATGCGGTTGCCCCTGTAATGGTTACACATGTTCCATCGTCACCTTTGTCGCCTTTTTCCCCCTGCGGTCCTTGTTCGCCTTGTGGTCCAGCATCACCTTTGTCGCCTTTAACACCGTTTAATGCACCATTGTTTACCCAACCACTACTCGGCGAATAAATATATACATCGTATGGTTGTCCACTACCTATACAGTAAGCATCTCCGGCAGAGGGGTTTGTTATAGTTAATGATAATTCTTCTAAGGTTGCATAATAATCTAAGACTTTAAACCCTGCCCCAGCATCCCCCTTGTCGCCCTTTTCCCCTTTTATATTTCCTAAGAAAATCATATTTTCAGGCATTTATCTCAGCTCCTTTTAGCACATTATTGTTTTCTTAATCATTTGTTATACCCCCTCATCTATAGGGATGGGAATATCCTTAACCTCATACACAACGGTAATTTGATGTCCGCTACCAAGTTCACCTGCATCCGTTTGGTCACTATTGAACTCATCCTC
>JAZORX010000064.1:0-7295 GCA_045656845.1 Acutalibacteraceae bacterium
GGTCTGTTTCCTGAGCATCCCGAAACCACTTTTATCGATGCTATGGAAGCTGCTGCAGAGGGCCATTTTGAATATTGGGTTGTTATCTTCACCCTGATTTATTTTATCCCCGCCATCTGTATGTTCTTCTCTTCTTTCACCAAAAGCAATGTAGCCTTCAAAACTTTTGCTTCGCTCAGTTTTGTTGCCGCCATAATTGCGCTTCTTAACTGTATCGGTCAGCAATTGGAGTTTTTTGAGCATCTTGAATATGTGCTCGGGCCTGAAGAAACAAGCATTTCCATAGGCACCTGGATCGGACTCTTCTTGGATTTCCTCGCAATTGTTGCCGTTCCGAAACCAAAAGAAGACAAGCCCACAGCAGCTGCTGCACCGGTCGTTTATGTACCTGTTCAGTATCCTGTAAACAATTATCAGCAACCCGTTCAGACTCCGGTTTACAACAGTAATAATTATCAGTCCAATCCTGCAATCGGTAACGGTTACAGCCAACCTGCCCCAAATACTCCGGGCATATATTATCGCTGCCAGAAATGCAACTCTTTGTTAGAGCCTGATCAGCAGTTCTGCATAGTCTGCGGAACACCGAAAAATATATAAAACCGAAACACCGCATTATCTGCGGTGTTTCTTTTCTTTCTTATTCTTTTTATTAAGATATATCGCAAATACTGCCTGAGAAATTCCGAGCACCATCATAAAGTACTGCAACGGTTTCAGGCCGTAGAAAAGGCAGTCTGTCGAGCCGCAAAGGAAGAATCCCGTAACCGATGCAAGAAGAGTTACACCGATTTCTCTTTCCTTGACTCCCCTTCTTATAAGTCTGATTGCATTGACTGCAAAAACAACAAAAACTGCAAGAAGAAGTACAGGGCCGATTATTCCGTGCTCAACCCACGCTTCAAGGAAAATATTGTGTGCATGAGGCTGCTTGATATTGTATGTATTATGAAGCATCTGGCGTACATTATCAAAGCCTGTGCCATAGCCAAAAATCGGCTTCTGCTCAATCATATCCAGAATTGCATCCCAGAGGATTTTTCTTGTGTTGACGGAAATGTCCTTGTTGTTAAGAACAGTAAGCAAACGCTTGATCGTTCCGTTGAAAACAATAAGTATTCCACCTGCTGTAACTGCACCGATGCCAAGAAGTGTAAGCAGCTTCTTTCCACCGTAAAAGAGAAGGATAGCAAAAACTACGCAAGCGTAAACATACGGTCCTCTTGAATATGAACAAGCAACTCCACCGAGACTGAGCATAAAGCATCCGAGGCCGATAATCTTTTTCTTTATATTATCAGAACAAAGGAAGGTATGCGCTGCAAACGGGAAGAGCATAATCTGAATTGACGAGAAGAAAAGCGGATTGGAATATGTGCCGCAGGCTCTTGTCGCAAAGGAATGGAAGGTCTTTGAACCCATCTTTGATGTGATGAAATCAGGAAGATACACAACAAGCTTCTCCACACCGAAATCAATGAATCGCCAGAACGGATTAAAATACCTGCTGATATCAACCGATATATGGTAAAGCACCATCTGACCGATTCCTATACCACCTGCAATACCTGCACAAAGTGCACCACAGAAGAAAAGTCTTTCAATGTCTTCGTGCGTTTTCACCGTTTCCGTAAAGAAGTAGTAACCCGAAAACATCAATGCCCAGAGACCTATACTTGCGAGTGAAGACACAATTGACGATGTCCATAAACAAGCAACAAGCATCCATGCCATATAAACGATAATGCTGATACCGACATCGCCGAAATTCGGTTTTGTTTTGGTCTTTATTCTGTTTTTGAGAACGAGAATAAAACCTATCAGTGTGAAAAACGGTGCCACATACTCGGGCATAAGACCTGCAAAAAGAAATGTTGCAGGGGCAATATATCCGAGCTTATCCGTCTTTTTGTTTTCAAGAGTTGCCGTCATTGTTATTCGCCCTCCTCGGGTTGCTCACTTTCCTCTGCAGCCTCAAGCTTCGCTTTTTTATCTTTCGCCGCAGAAACTCTGTTATAAATCACGGAGCAGACAATGCTCAATATACCCGTTGCCGCAAAAATAATTATTGCAAGGGTGTAGTTTTTGTTGATCAGTTCCTGTCCGCACCAGGTCGATGTTATGATCGACGGTATTCTTGCGATACCCGTTATCAGGAGGAACTTTTTCATATTAAGTCCCGTCAGACCTGCAACATAGGTCAGCACATCCTTGGGAGTGCCGGGAATCAGGTAAATAAAGAAAAGTGAAAAATAAACCTTTTTCTTATCCTTCAGAAATTTAAGATTTTCAATTTTTTCAAGTGGTATAAAAGCACTTACAAGCTTTCTGCCGAAAACACGGGTCAGAGCGATGATAACGAACGAGCCTACCATTGAGCCGAGTATGCACAGCCATGTTCCACCCCATACACCGTAAAGAACGCCCGAGCTGATTTCAAGCGGCTCAGCAGGAATGATTTTGATAACCGTCTGAAAGGCTCTGATCGCAACAAAAACCCACTTATCAAAGCCCTTGAACTGTGCAAGAAAAGTTCTGAGGCTTTCCTCGCTGCCGAAAATCGCATAAAGCTGCTTACCATAGCGAAGGTAAAAATAGAGGAATACTCCACCTATAATAAGTGCCGAGCAGACGGCACCGATTCTCTGAATCCGTTGAACCTTGCGCTTGTAGTCAGCGTCACTTTCAATAATTTTTGTATCTTTCATAAAATTCTCCAAGTTTCCCTTTATAATCAGGTTCATTCCACGGTTTGTGCTTACCGTTGAAATGAATAATCACAGTATTTTTACGCACCCAATCGAGATCAATTCTCTTATCCTTTGCAGAATTCTTTGTGAAATAAGAAAATGTCTTTTCATCGAGGTTAAAAACTCTCTCGTCTATTCTCATAAGCTTATCTGCAAAAAGAACATTGATAACATCCTGATCTGCAAGAAGCAGGTATTTGATCTTTTTCTGAATGAAATCAAGTATCTGCTTAAGAGTAACAGTCTTTCTCCAGAGATTCATATCAATCAGCAGAATACCTGCGTTGATATAGTTTCTTCTCTTTTTTTTGCTGATGCGTAAACGATGGAAATTGACCCATTCATTAAAGCCGTAAAGGTGAGTTCCTCCTGCAAGGACACAACCCTGCATATCGATTTCATAAAGCTTTGAAAGGTCACCGTTGATTACGATATCGGGGTCGAGATACATCAGCCTGTCAACACTTTCAGGCAGAATATCACCGATGAGCAACCTGTAATAGGTAGCCTTGCTGAGTCTGTTAAGCACGGGAGCTCCCGAAAAGATTTCATCGTCAACAAGCACTCTGTGAATTCTTGCGTCGAGGTCACCGAGAGCCTGTTCCATTTTTAAGAAGTCGTCCTCTGTAAGTGATGAATAGGCAACATATATATCGAAGCTATTTCCTGCGTTTGTCTTCGCAAGTGAATTGAGCATCACGCAAAGAGGATGAATATAATTTGAATCAAGTGCTACAAGAATATTCATAACGATTCCTTCTTAATCAAGTAAATATACACAGATATTATACCAATAAGGTGATTTAAAGTCAACTGAATATTATCGCAGTACGCAGTCTTCACATCGATACCACAAAGTAATATCAAAAAACCTGAGCTTCAACAGCTCAGGTTTTCGTTTTACAGCACGGCTCCGTTTTCCGTGAGCGTCTTTTGCAGCTTTTTCACATCAACAGTGTGTGCATTTTTATTTGATTTTAACGCAAGTGCAGCTGCCGTTCCTGCTGCCTGACCAAGGCAACAGCAAATCGGCATAATTCTGACGGATGCCTGCGCCTCGTGCGTTGCCGAAAGGCACCGACCTGCAACGATGAGGTTGTCAAACTCTTTTGGCAAAAGTGAACGGTACGGAATTGTATAATATTCACCATCACCGAAAAATCTGTGGCTTGTACCCGTTCCCGACGGATTATGTATATCAATATCATAATTTCCAAGCGCAATCGAATCTTCAAAACGAGTGCATTTTATTATCTCATCAGCTGTAAGGATATGCACGCCCTTAAGCTTTCTGCTTTCACGCACACCGATATCGGCTGCAATTGAAATTAAAGCGCTTTCATCAAAGGCTTTTGAATTCTCCCTGAGAAATGACACAATCTCGTGAATCTGCCGTCTGGCGATGACCTCTGCACGGCTTACATCAAACGGGTCTGTCGGATCAAGCTTAACAACACGGGTTGTATTAAAATGCAGAACATCCTCACCTACACCAAAAAACACAAGTATATTTTCTCTCGGGTTTGTGATTTCGCCCTTCGCCTGCTTTTCCTTATACAGCTCCTGCAACCTCGGTCTTTCTTCTGTGAAGAGGTCAAGGTCAACACCACTCATTCTGAAGCAGGTCGTCATCGGCTGGCAAAGCCCGTCACTTTCTCGTCCGAGCTGAAAATCGCAACCTGCAAGATAAAACAGCTCTCCGTCACCCGTAGCATCGACAAAGAAATCTGCCTGAGCCGTAATTCGTTTTCCTTTTGCTAAAACCTCAACCTCAGTAATGCTTCTGTCCTTCGTTTTAACATCGTAAACAATAGCGTGAAAAAGAACATCCACCCCTGCCTGTGAGGTTATATCATCAAGCACTATCTTCATATATTCAGAATTAAATTCGTGATCCTTACAATCGGACACATACTCATCGTGACGCTGTTTTATTTCCTTAAAAATCCCCTGAGAAAGATATTTTTTATTTTTCGCTTCCTCTCCCCAATAGGGTTTTGTCCAATAAGGCATAAAAGGATAAACAAGATTGTTGGAAATCGCACCACCAAGGCATCCCGATTTTTCTACAAGCAAAACTTTAAGCCTTTCCCGTGCAGCGCTCACAGCAGCTGCAACACCTGAAAGACCTCCACCTGCAACAATAAGATCGTATTTCATAGTCTCACCCCGTTTATATTATACTCCTCACTGTGTTTTTAGTAAAGATATCCACAAAAAAACAGCTGCATCTTAACGACGCAGCTGTTTGAGTTATTATAAGAATTTAAGCTCGTTTTTGCAGACCCATCTGCCATCGATTGATTCAACAGTGATTGTTGCACCGACTGCAGTTGCCTTTGCGCCTGAAACATGAAGAGGCATATCAGTCTGAACAGCATAAACTCTGCCCTGAGCATCAATCATCGCTGTAAGAATAGTTCCGGGATAGTTAAATGTACATTCCTGAATTGTTACAGCCTGACCGAAATCGATAACACCGACATCAAGAGGCCATGAGCAAGATGCGTTATACTTAGCTACACCGTCATGAGAACAGGTCTCTGACTTAAGTTTAATTACCATCTTATAGCCCTGACCGTTCTGAGTGATATTGATATCCTGAACTGCATCTGCATAGAGATTTGTCGGAAGAACAAACTGCTGAACTGCTGTTCCGTCATCTGTTGACTTACCGCCTACAAAGCTCTTTGTCTGAACAACACCGTTCTTCTTTGTGTTGCTTGAAATAATATTGTTAGCCATCTTGGTAGCATCTATACTGAAACCTGCTTTGATGTTAACCTTACCAACTTCAACAGTAACATTCTCAACCTTTGAAACATTCATCTTATATGTGTAAGACTTTTTGAGGGCTGCATTATAATAATCGACAAGCTGAGCCTTATTATAACCAAGAGGTCCGTTACCCTGAACAGGAGACTGAGCGTTACCACCCTGCGGATTTACTGCACCGCCCTGCGGATTTACTGCACCGCCCTGAGGATTTACTGCACCACCCTGAGGGTCAGCAACCACTCCACCCTGAGGATCTGTGACTGCACTGCCGCTACCATCATTCGGAACATATGTGGCACTGTTGTTAAAGCCACCCTGCACCATATTGTTACCACCTGCACCGTTGGTATTGATATTTACCTGCAAACCACTGTTGCCCTGCGGTACGATGCTGCCGACAATTGAATTTATAACCATATTTGTTGTTACGCAAACCATAATAACAATTACGAGAGATGTAACAATTACTATAAATCGCTTCCAAGGATTCTTATTTTTCATAACCATTCTCCTTCAGTATGATACATTTTATTGTACCATACTATTTTAATAAATTCCATAGTTTTTTTAATTTTTATGCTCCCATTGCTGAATAAATTACGGTTGTTTTTGCTGTACCCGTAACTGCAGAGCCTTCAACCTTGACAAGCGTCACACCTGAAAGAGTATATCTCTGCGTATACGAGACCTCAAGCTGTTCAAGGCTACTGTCCTGAGCACGGATAGTTGCTCTGATTGTTATGTCAGAAGCTGTCACCGATATTGAAGCTGCAGAAGCTTTAAAATCTGAAAGAGCCTTTGAAACATCTTCCGTGTTCTGATAATCGGCACAGAGTCTGTGCAACACACCTGAATCATCAGTCGGATTTGTTTCATCAGGAAAAACTGCAGTTATGATAATCTTATCATCTTTCTGCTCTGCCGAAATCAAAGAAATCTCATCCGTTGAGTAGTCATCCGACGGGAAATTTGCAGAAAAAGCATCTCTTGAAGCGTTGTAATCATAATTCATCGTGATGTCTTTTTCACCGAAAACCGATCTGAATGCATCGGTAGCATCCTTACCCACAACTGAAAGAGAGCCTACACTCAGATTACTGACCTCGCACTTTACATTTTTCGTGTAATAGTAACAATAGTGTTCAATATAACCGACTGCTGAGTTAAGCATCTCTGTAAGTTCGTTTTCACCCGTAGGCAATTCAACGATCTGAACAGGCTGCTGAGTCGCCTTGGTTGAAGAAACCTCACTCTCTTCCTCCTGCGTCACCTGCTCCTGCTTTTTGCAGGACACCAGAGAGAAAATCATTGAAAAAACAACCAGAGCTGATATTAATTTCAATAATACTTTTTTCATCATATCACCACTAATAAGATTAACTTATCAGCGTTGATTTGTCAAGTGTTGTCCTTGCTTATAGGGTGGCGTATCAGAAGTCGTGAAAGGGTTTTGGGATTGAACGGAATAAGAGGATACATATAACCTCTGCCCGTAACAGTCCTTGTTAAAAACATCTGCAAAAGCACAATTATAACGCCTGCCGCATATCCCCATACATTAAAGGCTGCCGTAAGCACAAGAATAAAAATCCTCGAAAGTTTGAAAGCATAACCAAGCTCGAAGCTCGGCTGAGCAAAATTTGCAATTGCTACAAAAGCCATAAACAGAACAACCTCTGAAGAAAATAATTTTGCTGTTACTGCAAGGTCACCAAGCACAAGAGCACCTATCACGCTGAAAGAATTGCTCAACGCATTCGGCGTATT
>JAZORX010000065.1:0-3662 GCA_045656845.1 Acutalibacteraceae bacterium
ACATTTCTATCACCAAAACAATGATACCACAGGGTATTCAATAAATCAAATTAAGATTTTGTAAGGTTTGGGAAATTGGAATTTGTTATTTATAACTTTCTGTTTTTAATCTGATATTGATTTATATTTCTCTATTTTTGCAATCATCTTTCTGCCGATTACTTCAGAAAGCTTCAACCCTAATTTGATTTCCTCATCGGTTTCAAAGGAGTCAAAGAAATGATTTGTTTCAAGGGTGAAATCACCCTGATAATTAACTTCAGCTAATGCCTTTGTTATTTCTTCCCAATTCATTTCACTAAGCCCCGGAAGTGTGTGCATATCATCAATATAATCGTTGTCATGAACATGAAGAGCCTGCAATCTTTTTCCCAAAACTCTTATACTGTCCTGGGGTTCTCTGCCGTCGAGACTTGTGTGCCCTAAATCAAGACAGGCGACAAAAAACTCACTGTTCATTTCGTCAACAAATCTTGCTTGTTCATAAGGATTACTGAAAATGCTGCCTCTTTTCACATTCCGTTTTTTGTCACCGCACCACATATTCTCACAAGCAATTTTAACGCCGTATTTTTCAGCATACGGAAGAAGAATATTAAAATATTTTATATTTCTTTCAAGTGCTTCTTCTTCCCTGCTGATGTATTTATTTGTACCGTAAGGATGAACAACAAGCGTTTTCATGCCCATAAGACCTGCAATTTCAAGACATCTGATATTCTTTTCTGCAAGGATTTTGTATGCAATTTCAGGGTCATCTATACCTACACCTGTTACTGCGTGACCTTGGTTGAAAATAATATCATTTCTTTTTGCCGTTTCACAAAGCTCGTTTACATAGGCTTTGTAATTATCTGAATCAAGTACCTTCCCGTCCTTTGCAAGAGTGGACATAGTGTAATCTATTGCATCAAAGCCTGCCTTTGCAATAAGTTCAATTGCTTTAAATTCGCCAAATTTTGTTGCACAATTATTTTTTTGAGAAAGAATCATTTTTTGCACCTCTTTTTAATTATTATTACAGCACTTGTATTTCTTTTTTGTTGGTCGATTCTATAAAGTTGAGTTATATTCCTATAATTTCTCTTATTTCTTCTGCATCAATATCATTCAGATTGCGGTTTTGCGAAACAGAGATCAGCTTCGCCGATACCGACACAGACAGGCATTACCCTGAAATTGGAGTGTGCCATATGTGTACCCGGAAAGTGCTCTGCCGACGGGTGAAGCATAAGCTGCCTTGAGAATCTGATTGAGTTCATATTCAGTTATGTTTTCGCCGTTATATGTGCGGATTGATCTTCTGCTGAAAAGCTTGTCAAATGTGTTTGTTGTTGCTACCCCTTTTGTTTCTGTGTGGAACAATTATAATTCCGTTAAAACCCGATGTCAATATTCGCTATTGGACGGAGCGTACTTTTATTTTGAATTTGAATATTTGACATGCTTTTATTTTGAGTGTATAATGGTAAAAAAATTATTGGAGATGCTTTTATGACTGCTACATTCGGAACGATTTATGTTATTTTCAAAAAGTGCGTGGCGCTGATATCTGCAATTATATTGCTTGTTGTCGGTGCTGACGAAAAAAACACACCTGCACCGGTGGGCGCAGATGTTATTTCAAAGGATACCTATGTTTTATATGATTATCATATGACCTCGCAGGGTGTTACAAACGACGGTGAATATTTTTATTTCAGCGGCAAAAAGAATCTGGGCAAGGCTGATATTGAAACGGGCGAGATTTTTCTCATTACCACAAATGCAATCCCCGACGAGCTTGAAGAAATGGGCTATGACCACATCGGCGGTCTGACTTGCCACAACGGAATTGTTTATGCCGCAGTTGAAGACGGCCCCGATTATGAGCGTTCATGCATCGTGCTCTATGATGCCGAAACGCTGACATATACGGGCAAATATTATCCTCTTCCCTATGACCTTCACAAGGAGGGCGTGCCCTGGTGTGCGGTGGATGTTGAAAAGAATTATATCTACACCGCCGAATGGACAAACGCAACCGTTCTCAATGTTTTTGATCTTGATAGCCTGACACTTGTTAAAACAGTTCCTCTTTCACAGCCCGTAGACAGAGTTCAGGGTGCGGAAATGTTTGACGGAAAGCTTTATATGTCCTGCGACGAGCTTGACGGCAACAAGCATATTTACTGCGTTGACGTTGAAAGCGGTGCTGTTCAGACAGCATTTACAAGAAACGTCGGCAGCGAGATTGAGGCGGAAGGTATGACGGTTTATGCCGACGAAAACGGTAAACCTGTTTTCTGTGTTCTCGACAGAGGCGCACGCCGCAAGAGCTCAAACCTCACAAGATACCGTCTTGCTGAATGATTAAATGAGCATGGTGTTTGATGAAAGAATCCGTTGATATATAAAGGACAAAAATCCGAACTGTCTCTTTAAAACAGGAGATGCGTTCGGTTTTTTTCTTTTATACAGCCTTATAAAACAGGAAAACGGGGATGATGATTCACCCCCCCCAACTGATAATTTATCGATTATGCAGTTTTTTCGGATTTGCCATGCGGCCCGATTGCATTACTCCTTTATGCGTCTATAAATGTTCTCTCTATGACATTATCCTGAAGTGCTTCGTCGAGGTTAACGAAATAATCGCTGTAACCGCCGACACGAACAATAAGATTACGGTGATTTTCAGGATTTGCTTTTGCATCGAGGAGGTCTTCGGGAGAAACAACCGTAACTGTGTATTGCTGTCCGCCACCTGCAAAATATGCTTTTGCAAGAGCTATAAAAGATGCTTTGCCTTTCTCGCTGCAGAACAGCTTCTTTTCAAACTTGTTCTGAAAAACAAAGCCGCTGCAAGCATCGGTGTGATTATATCTGAGAACAGATTTGATTTGTGCTGTCGGTCCGTTTGTGTCACGACCCGGTGTTGCTGCAATGCTGTCTGCAAGGAGCGGTTCTCCTTTGAGTTTTCCGTTGGGAAGAGCCGCAGTGCGGCGGCCGTAGTTGGCGGCACGGCTGAATGTGCTGCATCCGCCCGTGAACACACCGCCTCTGTATGTGTTGTTACGCTTGAGAACGGCGAAGAAACGGTTGAGAGCCCTTGCAGTTATTTCGTCAACTTCTTCGATATCGTTGCCGAACTTTTCGCAATTCTTAAAATCGTGGTGCAGATTTTCATATCCCTCGAAGTTTGCATTGAGGGCATCAATAAGCTCTGACATAGTGTATTTCTTTTTGTCGTAAACAAGATTTTTGACGGCATACAGACTGTCACCCGTGTCGGCAATACCTTCTGCAAGAATTTGTCCGTGATTATAAAGCGGACCGCCGTTTCTGTAGTCACGTCCTTTTTCAAGGCAACCCTCGATAAGGCAGGAACGGAGAGGGTGAGGCTCAAATACGCCGCGAAGATGTTGCCATGTGATTGCGCTTGCGCATGAATTATATGTCACATATTCAAGCTGATCCATAAAAGCCCGTTCCAATCTTTCGTAGGTCATAAAAGTTCGCGGGTCACCCGTTTCAATTGAAACCTTTTCGCCGTTCATTGCGTTCGCACCGTTGTGAAGTGCAAATTCAAGGCATTTTGTGAAAAGAACTTCGCCGTCTTCAAGACCCATATGGCTTTTACCGAGAATATCAATCTGATTGCAGCCGTTCATGCAGTAATC
>JAZORX010000066.1:0-13385 GCA_045656845.1 Acutalibacteraceae bacterium
TCTTCATACCTTTTGACTGGCCGTTCTTCTTAGTGCGTTTCTTTTTCTTGACGATAATGGTAGCCATAGGCATCACTCCTCCTTTACCAAACGTGAAGCTGAGCAGTAGCCATTGATACCGTTATAGGTAGCCTTAGCCCAGCCGGAAGGTAAGATTTCTGAAACTTTAACTTCAGATCCGACAACCATCAAAGCAAGGACCTGACAATTAGTATTCGGTCTCACTCTCAATCTTAACGGAAGGCCTGTATTAGTCTTGACTATATAGGTTGTCGTTTTCTTTGCCGGTGAAGATGGCTTCTTTTCAGCAGCTATAAGCTCGTTGACTCTTGCTTGAATCCTGTTTCTTCCATCCTCGCCATAAAGCTCGATAAGCCTTGCCTTGCGTTCAGGATCGTTGCCGTATTTTCCTTCCCTTACGTCCTTTGCAATAGCAGTCACTTCATCGTCTGTAAGCGAAGCAGGAGCTGCAGGAGCAGGTGTCGGTACAGGTGTAGGCTCTGGATCTTCCTTAGGTCCTTCCTGCTTAGGTTCATATCCGGTGTATCTCGGTCTGCCTGCACCATCGATCTTTTCATCATTGAAGCTGTAAGACTTATTCGCTACCTTGCCACCATTCGTATTACCCTCGACTGTCTCGATCTTATCTCCAAGGCCTACGATAAGACCTGTGTGATACAGCTTTCCATCCTTCTTCTTGAAGAATATCTTATCTCCAAGCTGGAAGGCATGAGGATCCGTTATGTACGCCTTATTCTTCTTGAAATATTCAGCTGCATACTTGCAGGAAGCTCCGCAGTTGTCTTTGTTAGGCTCATACATGACCGATCTGACATACTTTGCTGTCTGAGGATCAGAAGCACGGAATACCATATCATCAACGAAGATAGAACAGCTGTCCGCTACTCCATTCTTAGGGAAGTTATAGAATTCAACAGAATCGAGCTGCTTTGAATACTCGTTTGTCTTTCCGCATTCCTTACCTACCTGCTGAAGTGCCAGATCGATTACGGTCTTTGCATATACTTCACCCATCTGCATCCTCCTTCTTATTCATTCCATCAGCGAGACCTTCACCAATGATGTAACCTACTACTACTGCTGCATCCATGATAAGAGCTGCTATCTGCTTGCCTGTCTCTTCGTCATGTGTAATGAACACATAGATTCCGAATACCAATGCAATAACTGCAAGCCAGAACTTTCTTGATGTCAGCTTTCTCTTCCAATCGATTTTATCCATTCTGTTCACCTGTCCTTTCTGTGTTCTTTTATATTCAGCTGACCTGCTATATCATCAAGTCTGCTGTGTTCAGCTGTAACCTTCTGCTCTACGATGATAAGCCTCTCCTTAAGCTCGTCTACATTTGAAGCATACCGGTCTATCTTCACTTCTACTTCCTTGACCTGCTCAGTGATGTATTTCACTCGTTCATCTACCACCTGATCGTGAGCCTTATTACTTGTAACCGTAGCCACTATGGTAGGGACCGCTACACAGATCCCGGATATCAAGGCTGTTATTATTCCTCCCAAAACTGCATCCATTGGCATACCCCCTTTCTTATACTTCAGTAAGCGTATATTCTACAGTCATGCTTTGTGCTGTAGTGTTAGTTACAGGAGTATCAAGATTAAACTTTGTAGCAAGATAGAGTTTGCATACGGAAATCATATTCATACTTGTGTTCAGACCAAATACGGGTGAACTTATACTATTTGAATTCGCATAATTCTTCGTATACTCAAATGTCGTATTTTCGTCTGCAACTCGGAATGTCTTGTCCCCGTTTATCAAGAAGTTACCATGAGCAATAATTCCACCAAGGGTGGTAAATCTGTCGCTAACCTTGCACACACCCGAATTTCCATCAATATAAGTGAACAGATTGAAGGCATCCGTATCGATCTCGGTTATGTCTGCTTGATTCGTAAGGTTTACCTTGAACAGTTTGTTTGCGATTCTTGAATCTGATGTGTAGCCATACAGGTATATGTAGTTATCGTAAACCATTGCCCTTGTGGGAACAGCCATATAACGATAATCCTGTCCTAATCCGCCCTTAACTGTAAACTTCCACAGCCTTGCACCGGTTATTGTTAATGTCTGATGCGTTACTGTTCCATCGGTAAGATCAACATCATCTCTGTATAATGTCTCGCCTCCTGCTGTCTCTACACCAAAAAGAACAAGTTTATTATTGGCAAAATCAAACCAATAATAACAGCTGCCTTTGCTGGACATCGCATAGGAATTCGGCAATGTTGCCGTTATCATCTGAGTATATGCCGTGAGAGGAGTCAATGATCCTCCCTGCAATTTGAATTTCGTATTATTGATTGGTGTCTTGTAAATATGAACAGTTACATTATCCACAAAATAGAAATTGTATGCTGTGTTTCCGTTGATTGCGAGAACGGAATCTGCGTTATCCCCATAAGAGTATGATCGAGATATAGCACCAACATCAGCAAACGGATTAAGACTTCTCTGTGCAGCGGACACTACACCAGCACCATAAGAGCCTACATCGGAATGTGTAAGACCGAGGCTGCTGATTACGCCATTACCTGCAGACGTTCCCCATTCGAAGACCAGCTTTGTGGATCCTGCTGTCGTAACAGTTCTCGAGCTGTCCGGATTGCCTCTGGTGAGATCATCCGCTTGGTCTGTAAGAGGTGTCTGTCCTGCGTGTGCTCTGACAGGATTGGAAGTATAAGCCGGGATTCCGTAATCATTGACAGCTGATGTATCAAGAGGATTGCCGAAGACAAGGACACCACCAAGCCATGTCCTATATAAGTCTTCAAAGTTATGATAGTTCATCAGTCCACCATAATTACCAGCGAATATATGAGCCAGAGCATTGGTTGGAGCATTGTGCTTCTCGATCACCTCTGTCTTGCCGTTATGAACATTCTTTAAGGTCATTTTGACACTTCCTGCAAGCATAGGCAGGTCGAGCTTATTCACCTGAGGATCATAAAACCTGTCCGTTCTTCGGATCCTTTTCATATCCATTGTCTGTCTCCTTCCTTCTTCAGTAAGATCACCCGGTTCTTACTGATATTATACATATTATTCAGCACTTGAAGTGTGTGGCATCTCTTTCGTTCCAAATCGTGTAAAACCTTTATCAAGCATGACTTCTTCTGATAAGATACTGATACCATTCAATTCATCAATACCCCAACACCAAGCTAAGAAATGTGTTCTCTTATAATATAGGTTTACCAACTTTCTTATGATAAATCGCAGAAGTTTATTTATCATTTGTTACCGCCTTCCTATTTTGCCGAATTGCGTAAAAGGTATTGTAACTCAATTTTCATTCGTTCAACGAATGATAGAATTTTAATCCTTATCCGTTGCTTTCGTGGCATTTCAGATAGTATCTCGTTCCATACCTCGTTAAATGTCATTTGTTACCGCCTTTAAGTGATAACAAAATCGTCTGTACTACCCGACAACAATATCATATGGAAACGGGTATTATCGGCGGTAGTTGTTATGGTTATTGTATTATTTGTAGCGGTAACAGTAATAATACTACTTGACAATAAGGCTTGTGTAAAACTTGTACTTGAACGACCTATGCACAAATGAGCGGTCAAACGAGCATTAGAACCGCCCGTTGAAAACAGTAAAAATCTAACTGTTGTTGAGAATGTTATCGTCTTACTTGATGTGTTAATATCGCCTATTTCGTATACAGTCGCCTTTTCGCCTATTGCCTCCGCAATACTATCCTGCGAACCTTCCTCTATCGGGATGTTATCGCCTGATAGGCCGCTCGTAGCTTCATCCTTGATCTGTCCTATACTGACTGACTTTGTGCTATGAGTACCAGCCTGAACCTGATCCATTACCAGCAAATCAGTATCGTTTAGTGCCGCCGCCTGTGGGTATTCGTTGATCTTTGCCATGTTACCCCTCCTTATGTCTTTGTATATCTGATAGTCAGATTTGACGAACCCGCAAAATAAGAACTACCAACTCTATAATCAAAGGTAATATTTGTAGAACCTTTGTATATAAAACCTACACATTGTTCGGCTGCTACACTTGAGGCATACGCACCCCAACTTGCGACATTTTCACCTTTTGACACATAACCACTCTGCACAAAAATTGTGTCAATTTCACTTGTTAGCAAGTCCAAACTTTGTTGCGTATAACTGCTTGTACTTGCCGTTGTGAATGACACAGTTTTTTCGTATAGTGTTTTGCCGTCAACCCAAGTGCCGACAACTTGCTCTGCGGTGGAATAGGTATGCCCTGCCCCACCACCATATTTAATGCCTATGACTTTGACATAAGTTTTAAGACTTGCACTTGCTTGGCTTTTAATCGTAATTTGTGTATCACTATCATAAGACCAGTATGCACCGTAATTACTTGGCGCATAAATTGTAGCAATATATGTTTCCCCTATCGTTAATTGACTAATAAGAAAACTGTTTGCACCAACATAATCAGTATTCATAACAAAAACAATTTCATCATAGTTACTGATATTATCGGATAAAGTAATCTGCG
The DNA here is from genome assembly GCA_045656845.1 of Acutalibacteraceae bacterium. Classification (GTDB taxonomy): domain Bacteria; phylum Bacillota; class Clostridia; order Oscillospirales; family Acutalibacteraceae; genus CAG-488. The sequence goes on from JAZORX010000066.1 coordinate 4,541, forward strand.
TACCGCTCGTTGACGGGGTTTCACTACCACTCCATAAAGTAGTTTCAGTATAACTTGAACCGCTACCGCCACCTGCAAAGTCGTATATTGTACCCTCTATGCCTAACTTGACAAGAGTATCTGTTGCTGTTCCCTGCGGATTAGGCTCAACAGAAGAGCCTCCATCTGCTCCGCCACCTATGTTGATTAAATTAGCCATATCTTAACTCCTTACTATTACTCTAATCTGCAGATCCACGGAAGGAATATTCTGTGCATGCAAGGTGATCTGTCCTGCCGCTTGCCCTGCATCTGATATATTAGCCTGTTGCAACGCAAGATTATTCTGGATATTGGCTGCACTTGTCGCAAGCATAGGAAGTATCTCCTGATTGCTTGCGGCTGTTACTCCGGTAACTGGTACTGTTATCAGATGTGTTTCGCTATCCCAGTCCTCAGCTTCGAGAGTATATACAACCGGGGATCCTATAAGCGAGGTGTTCATAGCCGTAATCCTGCCCTCGAGATCGTTCAAGGCTGCAGCATTAAGAGGTGAACCTTCAACAGATACAGTACCTTCTGCTCTTGTAATATCTACCGTCTTTACATCAGAACTATCATTGACATTGGTCATAGTTCTTCTGTTCGGATGCTCACTTTCTCTGTCTATCCATGTTTTTCGATTAAAGGACATTTCTTCCCTCCTTATACTAATGTATTGAACAAGCCTGTCTCGAATCCATCACCTGCGTAGAACTCGTCACCGCAATGCATTACAAGGCTCTCGTCCAGCTCTAAGAATAGGTTAACACTATCTGTGAAATCAGGACAGCTTACAGCTGATGAAGCTATTTCCTGTGCTCCAAGGATAGGATCGCCATCTGTATCAAGGATCTGTGTACCCTCAGCATCGAGGATATAGTCTGCTTCTGCCGTACCGCCTACATTGAGTAAGCTGAAGTTGTCCGTTGCCTGAATAGCATCAACATTATTAAGTGATAAGGATACGGAATCCGCAAACTCACCTGCTTCGATAGCTTCGACAACGAACAGAGGCATTTCATCACTAACCTCGATGATACCGAGGAAGGCATCTTCACCAACAAGGCCTTGACCGGACAGGCAGACATGAACTCCATTACGGTTAATATCGGCTGTACCACCGTTACATTCAATCGTAACAGTCCATTCGTTACGCATACCGCCTTGTATTCCCGGTAGAACATAGTTATAGCAGTCTGTATGTATTCCACTTTCACCGATCGTCTGAATAGGAGTATAGGCTATCTCTACACCATTCAGATAATAATGGACTGTCACTTCCATTGGTGTATCTTCATCGTCGAGAGTATAATTAGCCTGTATCTCGGTCCATACCGTAGCTGTTGTATCTTCTACGGTCGCAAAATAGAAGGATCCTATCGTTTCTTCTTCGACGATATCATATATCTCACCCGGATTAGAAAAAGTATAGTATCTGATAGTCTTTCCGTCCGTCTGGGAAAGTAATCCAGCGAGATTCTTATCGACCTTGCTTCGAGCATTAGCAAGTGCAGGATCGTTTCCATATCCTGCCAGCTTAAGACCGTTGCTGAAGCTATAGTCTATCTTCATGACACAGCATTTAGAATTTGCTGCCCTGCCACCGGGAAAATTGAACACATCACCAAGATCGAATGCAGGGTCCAGATATGTCGATACTGAAAAAGGAACATATCTGAACTTCTGCAGAGCCGTGAGGATCGCTTGCTTTCTCTCGAGCCTTACTGCATCCGTGCCATACTGCAGGAACGGGTTTGAACCGAGGTTCATCGTAAGACCATCATCGACAGGCATACCAAGGTACTCTGTCATTTGTGTCTTCATATTGACAACTGATATACCGGTGTAGAAAGTCTCAAAGTCAGAATATCGGCCATCATCAAACCTAACGTCTTGGCTAATATCCATTGTGGCTTCATCAGTCCATGTCCTGAATACAAGCTCACCATCTCTATTCATCGTTGCATAGCCACATACTGTGTTTGCTATCCATGAAATTACATCGTGCCAGTTCTCAATGTCGTTAGGTTCATAAGGTGAAAATATACCTGTACCGTTCGGAAGCTCTGCGAATTCTTCAGCTGTCATTCCGAATGTAACACCGCAGTTGAGACAAGCCAGAGCACCTATATCATACAGAGTGCCTGTCATGGTCCCTGTCATGCCTCGAGCAGTATCGAGTTTACTCATATTACAATAAGCCGTGATATCCACACCAACTGCTGAATGCATAGCATCGTCAATGATAAAGACACCCAGAGGAACATCCTCAAAGGTGCCGTTGACATCGAGACCAATGCTTATTGTGAGCTCTCTGCCTTTCCATGTACCACGGTTAATCGTCTCTGAGAACGGCTGTAAGAATGAGAACTTTACAGTCTGAATAAACACTCCACCGAGCCTTATGTCAGTAGAATGTACGATCTGACCGCTATATGAGAAGGATCCTTCAAGAATATCATCACCTGTGAAGTTGATGTTATCGAGCTTTCCTATAATCCTTCTTTCAATAGACTGACTATTCTGTATTATCGCTTTGTATTCTTCTGATACCGGATACATTTAGAACTCCCTGATAGTAAATGCAACTGACCATCGGCCTTTAGCAGCCGTTAGCCGTTCTGACTTCCTCATTCTGGTGTGTGAATAGTCCTCGATCCTCACATTGTATGTAACATAATCGTCCTCGATTACATCATAGAGCTTAAGTGTGAAGCTCTTCAGAAGACTGAACTCACGAAAGATCTTAACCCATGCAACATCTGCTATCTCAAACGAGCACGGAATTATCAGCTTGCTATCTCGAGTAATCTGCACCAGATCCTTACCACTTTCACTCATTGATGTAGTCTGAACCTTCGGGAACTGCTCCTGTCCATAGAAAAATGGGATTGCTACATCATTGAACATAACAGGATATTCTTGAAGTAAACCAGCCATTATCTACCTCCTGAAATGTAGTTATTCCTCTGTTCAGATTTTACTACAACCTCGTCGATTTTCTCGCCACCGATGTATATAGGTGCTATGATCTGTAGTTTTGACAGTCTGCTATCAACTACAGATCCAATATCATCCATGAGCTTATCGTGAGAGTAGATCATTTCCGTACCGGCTTCACCACCACCGAGATACTGTCCGTTTGCAGCTCCGAAGATCGTTGCAGAATCGAGCAGATACGGTGTATTCATAGCCTTTTTGTACCACTGTATGCTTACAGTAGGCAAAGAACCCTGACCACCGAAGCCCCAAGGAGCTTCACCGCCAGATACACTGAAATGCGGTAACTTAATCTCAGGAAGCGACCACTCAAAATCGAACATGTCAAGGAGTGAATCGATAGCACCGCTGACAGTTTCCTGCACGTTATCGAATGTGCCTGTGAACGTAGACATAACATCAGAACCGAAGCCTGTTACTGCTCCGAATACCTCATCGAATCCACCTGTGAAGTTGCTATACAAATCAAGGAAGAATGTTCCAACATTGCCAAGCAAATCAGTCTGGAAAGTGCTCTTAAACCAATTAATGACATTATCTCCAAAACTGTCAAAATAATCGAATGTGGCAGTAAGTGAAGATATGACTTCATCATAAGACATTCCCATCATTCCGCCGACTGCTCCGAATACAGCTAATCCCAGCTGTCCTATCAGCATGACAGCAGATTCTATTATCTCGGGAAACATATCAACCATTGTTGTAATTATGTTTACGTAATAAACAGGAATCAAACTCGTGAGTTCAGGGATTGCCTGAATGAGACCTTCACCCAGAGCCAAGATCAGCTGTAAACCTGCAGAAATCAAGGTTGAAAGCATAGTAGGCTCTGTCAATGTTGTTACGATTTCGGTAACAACAGAAGCGATAGCCGGGACCATAGTAGGAAGCGACTGAGTAAGACCGTCAGCCAGAAGTAAGACTATCTGCAGACCTGCATTAAGGATCTCGCTGGCATTATCTAACAATGTGCCACCGATAATCTCGACCATGGATAAAACGGCAGGGATTATGGATGGTAATTCCATGATGATACCCGTTGCGATCTGGCTCACTGCCTGTGCTCCAGATGTGAGCAATACAGGCAGATTTTTGGTGATCGAAGATGCCAGAGAAGTAAGGATAGAACCGCCAATCTGAATGAATTTTGGTGCAACTTCGGAGATATTATCAGACAATTCATTGATACCGTCTTCTATAAGTTGTAGACCTTCTTCCGTATCACCTGAAAATACCAAAGCCAAGCCATCCATAGTAGTTGTGAAAGCCGGGAGAAATTCAGAAAGCATATTATTCTTAAGACCATCCATAGCAGTCTGCATTCCAAGTAAGCTATCCTGAAAAGCAGCTCCTGCTTTTACTTGTTCTTCTGAAAGCACACCATTGAGGTCATGTACCTGCTGTTTGAGGCTATCAAGGTCTTCCTCGGTCATGTTGAGCATCGGACCTAACTCCGTTGCTCCCTTACCGAGCAATTGCGAGGCTAAATATGTCCTCTCCGTCTGGTCTTCAACATTCATCAATGCCCGAACTGTCGCATCAAAGACTTCTTCCTGCGACATGCCTGCGAGCTGTTCCTGTGAAAGGCCCAGCTTATCAAAGGCCTCACTTCCGGTCTCAACAGCTGTTGCTAATGTCTTCATGCCAGCCTTCAGCGACTCCATATTCGTGCCGCTGATCTGCGCCACATATTGCCATTCCTGAAATGACTCCACTCCAAAACCCATTTTCTGACTAAGTTTATCAATGGAATCGGCATAAGAAGCGGTCGAAGCCACACCTTCGATGAAGGCTTTAGTTCCAGCTACCGTTGCAGCTGTCGTTGCTGTAATCGCTGCTGCTCCTACACTTGCAGCTACACCTAAGCCTTGTGAAAGTGTAGTGCCAAAGGAATTAGCAGAACTTTCCGCACCTTTCAAGCCTTCGTCATACTGAGAAGTGTCCAGTCCTAAGACTGCAAATAATTCAAATACATTCATTGTTTAATACCACTTAACTTTTCACTCTTTGCGATCATCCTGCTCATGATATCTTCTGATTCTTCTTCTGCAGTCTTTTCATTCTCCTGCTTATTGTCAAAAATGATATCTCTGAGCTTTCTCGCAAACATATTCCCGTGATCTTCGTCCTTATCCGCATCGGTGAATAGATGCTGTAAGAAAAACAGCGAATCAGAGACATACATTTGATATGCCTCTGTCCGCTGTTCAATCTCGAGCTTTGCTTTACAGTAAGTTAGGAATCGCTCTGCTGTACGTCTGCCTCTGTATTCTCCGTAGCAGGACCAGAAGAGGCTACTTCCGTATTCTGATCCTGCGAGGTAAAAAGGTCGTTGTTGATCTTTGAATAAGTGCCTATCGCAGAAAGAAGAGTGATAGGAAGCTTGAACGGATTAACAACATATTCCTCCGGTTTCTTACCTTCCAATACAGCTGCAATCTCGATAACTTCCTTCTGATGATTCTTGCAAGCATACTTGATAGCTTCAGTAATGCTTGTGGTATAGAGCTTGACAAACTTCTTATCCTGCATCAACGCAAAATATGGATCCCAAATATCAGCAAGAATCTCCAGAGACTTATCATTCAGCTTTTCGAGGTTTATATCAGACATACGATTCCTTTCTTATTATCAGCCTTCACCGCCACCGGTTACAGTTACAGAGCAGAGTGCAACATAGGTTACATAGTCCTCTGTGAAAGAAGCTATGATCTGCGTTGTACCTTCTGCAACACCTGTTACTACACCGTCCTCGACAGTAGCTACTGATGTATCAAGGCTCTGCCATGTAACTGTAGCATCATCAGGAACAGTAGTAGCCGTAATAGTTGCATCATTGCCTTCAGGAACGGAAATGCTCGACCTGTCAAGGACAATCGAATTGCTCTCTTCATCATCACCGGGAACAATATAGAAAGCCATCGGTACGGTATCGATAGCATTCATGTCTGTATGACCTGTGAGTGTGATAGCTGTATTACCCTTGCCCTTCTTGGTCGTCTTAAGGCTGAAACCATCTGTAGAAAGAGCATTCAGAAGCTGAATTGCTGCGAAGCCACCATCTGACATATCACCAACCCACCAAAGGTTCTGGTAGTCAGAAAGCTTCAGTTCTCTACGAGGTGTAATCCTTGTAGTGTCATTAGGATCGATGTCAGCAGGTCCAAGAGCAATCTTTACTCCTGTAGGAGTGATATTCAGAGCTGTTGTGCTAATCGAGCATTCATAATCATCAACCTGTTTACCCTGCATCGTGTTGTTAGGCACGTTGTCAACATCAGAGAAGTAGTCTGTATACGTAGGCTTGCAGACAGGATTGATGCCTCCCGTTGTCGTAAAGAGGATCTTCGATCTGTCAAGAATAGGGTTAGCAGGATTAAACTCTGTGGTGATAACACCTGCTTCAAGCTGTATTTCCTTGAATGCATCAAGTTTTACCTGTGTAAATCTTTTTGCCATGTGTTTTGTTCTCCTTTACTTAGTATTTTGTCAAGAACTCAATTCCGAGAGTGATCCTATAACCTATGACTGTACTGTCAGATGGATCCGAAGTCCTTTCTGCATGTGGATCGTTTAGAGTAACATTCATATATCCACCTTCATCGAGCTTAATAGGGCTCATATCTTCGATGTATCTTGTTATCTCTTTGATCTTAGTATCAAGCCACGTCCACGATGTATTCTTATCCCAGAGTGTTGCGACAGGGAAAACAGGACCATCCAAAGCACCAAGAATAACCTGATATGTGATTCTTGGATAAGTAGCTTCTTCCGGTACACGATTTTCATCGTATGCCGGTACTCCAAATCTACTCCATAAGCTGTAATAGGCCTGTTGCTTATCCATTGACAGGTAAACTCCATTCTTCAGCTTCGACCTGCCTCAGGTTAAGTGCAGCCGTGGCAGGTGTCTCGTTATCGTCTCCATCAGAGGTAACACGAAAGATTTTTCCGTCTTTGTCTCGCTTCACTACATCGTGATACTGCAGGACTATCGCTTTCTTAGTGGAAAGTGTGTATCTATTGTTTACACCTTCCTGTGAAGCTATCCTTGCCTCGGTAGAATCGTCAAAAGAATAAGCTACATCGATAGGAGCACCTTCGACGTAGACTGTTATAACTCCACCTCTGCCATCGGGAATCGTCTGCTTATCCATGATGTGCGAAGGCGACATTGCCGAATTGACTAAACTCACGGAAGACCTCTCAAACGCTTGTAAGGAACTAATCTGGAAGCAAATATTGACTTCCAGCTGTTCTTTGAGTTACCTGAATCGTCAACACCTCCGACTTCTTTGCCATAGCCATAGTTTCCGAAGTTCTCGGACGAGTAAGGTGACATTGCTATGGAATCGACGGAACCATATTTAGCCTGCCATGCCTCTATATCTGAGGCAAGGTCTATGACTGCCTGTGGAACAGCCATAGACCATATAGAACCCTCAAATGTTTCATCCTTAAGGTCAGTTGCAGGATAGATATAAACTCCATCGTTCAAGTCACTTCCCAAGATTCGGAAATACTGTCCTTCTTTCAGATAGTCAGCTGAGAAAGTACCATCAACGATCTTGATAGTACCTTCTCGCTTCTGACGCCAGAAGAAATTGTTAAGATACTCGCAAATCTCAGTCAGTGTCTTTTCCATTTATCAACCCTCACCTGATGTATCTATAGCAGATGCAACAAACAGAGAAGAAGGATTGTAGAGAACAGGCATGAACAGACCGCTTGCCTTTGTCCACAGAACTGCAGGATCGTTCTCCTGCCACTGTGAGATATAGACATAAGGACTAACCTCGCTTGTCTCGCCCTTAAGGAGCTGCGGAAGGTCAACTTCCGGGGGATCACCCCAGAGACCAATTCCGAGCTTACCTGCAGGATTCGTTGCGAAGAACGAAATCTTATCTGCAGGGAAGTATCTCTCTGTCTTGACGGAAGGTCTGCCATCAGAGCCGATCTTTGCATCATAAGCATATGTGAGGTCGTTTGTGATTACAGAAGTAATACCAAACTCTTCCTCGAGCCATGCTGTGAGAGCGGACAGTCTTACCTGTGCACCAACACCAATGTTGCCATTGATAGCCTTCTGTACAGAAGCATGAGCACGCATCTTCGACAGCATCTGCCTTGAAGTGAGGATGCCTGTGAGCACTACACCCTCTGCGAGTGCTGCATCAACAATCTCCTGAATCTGTGCAGGAACGTCCTGACCTTCGCCAAAGTCGATAGTCTTGTTAAGATGGTCATCTGCAACACCGTAATCAACTGTCAGATCAAGGTTGTTCTCCCTGATAGTGATCTTACCGGAACACATCAGCTCGTTCTTAGCAACCTTGGATCTGGTGATAACCTGATCTGCAAGACGGATACCGTCACCGAGAACATAGTCATAGAGTGCATCTTCACGAACACCATTTCTGAGAAGAGCTCTCATTCTCTCAGACTGGTTGAGCTTAACCTTGATAAGGCCCTTCTCGATATTGTGAGTATCGATAGGAGCACGGAACGTTGTCTGAGATTCTGTATCGAAGCCGTGGAACTGAGCCATTACAGGGATCTGATACTCAGATGCAATCGTCTGCCACTGAGCAGCGATATTGTCTGTCTTAGTATCGCCAAAAAGACCGTCGATAGGATCATTCTGTCTTGTAGGGTTGAACTCTGTGTTCAGCCACTCTGCCTCAGGAATTAAACCGAGAATATCTTTCTCAAACTTACCCATAACTTACACCTCCATTAATCGTTTGCTACAACAGTAGCAGAACCGTAAGCCTTAGCTTCACCAAACTTAGAAGCAACGATGATAGCAATCTTCTTATCAGAA
>JAZORX010000067.1:0-6799 GCA_045656845.1 Acutalibacteraceae bacterium
GAACCTCACAGATCCGTCATCTTGCTCACGGCATTCAGTCTGTCGCTAGTAAGAGAGGCTCTTCAAGCCATAACCACAACCCGTTCGTTGCTCTCGTAGACGATAAGGGTGGAGAAGATTACGGTGATGCATTCGGCTTCAACTTTGTTTACAGCGGCAACTTTGCAATTGATATTGAAACAGACTATATGGACTGCACCCGTCTTGTTATGGGTATCAATCCGATTGATTTCAACTGGTATCTTGAGCCGGGTGAAGAATTCCAGGCTCCCGAGGCAGTTATGGCATACTCTCCCGACGGTCTTGGCGGTATGAGCCGTACTTTCCATGATTTTTATAAGAACAACCTTATCCGCGGCACATGGAAGAATAAAAAGAGACCTCTTCTCATCAACAGCTGGGAAGGTTCAGGCTTTGACTTCAATGACGAAACACTCGTCCGCTATGCAAAGCAGGCAAAAGAGCTTGGCTGTGAACTTCTCGTTATGGACGACGGTTGGTTCGGTGTCAGAAACTGCGACGATTCATCTCTCGGCGACTGGTATGTAAACGAGAAAAAGCTCAACGGTCCTCTTTCCAAGCTTATTGAGCGAGTAAACGCAGAAGGTATGGAATTCGGTATCTGGTATGAGCCTGAGATGATATCTCCCGACTCCGATATTTACAGAGCACATCCCGACTGGTGTGTGCATGTTGAGGGTCGTGATATTTCACCTGCAAGACAGCAGTATGTTATCGATATGACAAGACAGGATGTCCGTGACAATATCTTTAATCAGATGTATGATGTTCTTTCAAAAAACAACATCGCTTATCTTAAGTGGGACTATAACCGTCCGATATCCGAGCCTGCATCAATGGGACTTGACAAGAAGCACCAAAAGGAATTTTTCCACCGTTTCATTCTCGGTACATACGAGCTTATGGACAGAATCACTTCAGCTTTCCCCAATATTCTTTTTGAAAGCTGCGCAGGCGGTGGCGGCAGATACGATCCGGGTATCCTCTACTATATGCCGCAGACATGGTGCTCTGACAACACCGACCCGATTGAAAGATTGAGAATTCAGTTCGGCACATCAATGTGCTACCCTGCATCAAGTATGGGTGCTCATGTTTCAGCATGCAGAAGAACAGGACTTGAAACAAAAGCAGCCGTTGCTCTCTGGGGTACATTCGGCTACGAGCTTGACCCCCAGCATCTCAGCGACGAGGAGAAGGAAACCGTCAAGAAAACTTCCGGGCTTTATCATAAGTATTATGACCTTACCCACGACGGTGACCTTTACAGAATAATTGATCCTACTCAGGATGAATTCAAGTGTGCATGGTCTTTCGTTGCAAAGGACAAGTCAGAGGCGCTTCTTACGGTTATCATCAAAAACCGTACTCCTCACAACTTCCTCAATGTCCGTCTCAAGGGTCTTGATGAAAACAAGCTTTATAAAAATGAGGCAGACGGAGAAATCTATTCCGGTGCACTTCTTATGAATGCAGGTGTCAACCTTACAATCGGTGGCGATATCAACGCAGGAATGAACTTTATGGTTCATTTTGAAGAAGCTTAAAAAAATTAAGACCGAGGTTAAAACCTCGGTCTTTTTCTTTGATATTAATAATATGAATACTGCTGCTGGTTAGCTGACTGCTGTGCAATCTGATCAGCAATGTGGTTATTCATCTGCTTTTCAGCATACTTAAGAAGTGCCTCGCTGGGATCAATTGCATAATTCTCTGCACCTACGATAGATTCAAGAGTTGCATTAACATCTTCTTCAGCAATTGTATTCTTGATTGTTGACTCGTAGTACTTACCGTCGTTCTTTTCGAAGTACATTACATGGTAACCGTAATCTGTTTCTACGATACCTGTGTCGCCCGGCTTACGGTTCTTATCAAAAATCCACTTGTCAAACTCAGGAACCATCTGACCCGGACGGACATTTGAATAAAGACCACCGTTCTGAGCTGAACCTGTATCTTCAGTAAGCTCAGCTGCGATAACGCCGAAGCTTTCAGCTGTCTTGTCGCCACTCTGCCATTTTTTGAGAGCTGCATCAGCGTCGCTCTTCTTCTTTGCGATTTCTGCATCTGTAAGCTTTGCGCCTGTTGTTGCATCAGAGTTTGCAAAGAGGATGTGACGAACGCTTACTGTTTCAACCTGATGAGGTTTAGCTGTCATAAGAACAACATAATATGCATCACCGGTCTTTGATTCGAAGAGCTTCTTGTCGCCAACCTTTGTTTCAGCTTTGAAGAGCCACTCTGCGCAGTCGTTTGAAATGTTTCCTGCTTCAGTCTTGAGCGTACCTGACATCTTTGTTGATCTGTCTACATCGTATTCCTTATCGTCCTTGTTGAGTTCCTTTGCCTTTGTAACGAATGAAGCCTCATCAGTTACTGCAGCAAGGAATGCCTCAGCATCCTTCTTTGTCTTTTCGTCTGCTTCCTTCTGGCGTTTTGCAACATCATCAGCTTTCTCGCCCTGCTCAGACTTGACAGTTTCCTTTGCAAATTCATAGATACGGAAATCTACCATATCATAAGCATTCTTATCCTTGTTGTAGATCTCGTCAATCTTTGCCTTATCGTAGGAATTCTTGACTTCTTCATACTTGAAGTTAGCAAAGTTCTGAACGATTGTTTCTCTTTCGATGATTGTACGAAGGAACTTTTCATTCATATATTCGCCGTATGTCATACGAAGGTAAGCATTAAGAGTCATCTTATACTGCTCACTTTCAGCCTGCTGACGCCATGCTTCAATTGTTTCGTCGATCTGCTTCTGCTCTTCTTCTGTAAGAGTTGCCTTACCTGCCTTTTCAGCCTCGCTATAGAGAACTCTCTGAGCCTGAAGAGAATCAAGAGCTGACTGACGAAGAGACTCAACCCAAGTAATCGGGTTGCCTTCAGCATCCTCTGTCATAGAGGTCTGCTCGTGAGGCGGCTTTGATGTATCATAACCTGAAGAATTATACTGCTGCTGTGAAATGTTGTTTACAAGATTATTGTATGCAGCCCAATAGTAATACTCATACTCAGCAAGAGAGAACTTACCTGCGTCGCCGATAGAACCTGCTTTGATAGTTCTGTCCCAGACACCATAGTAATTAAGAGCTACACCTACAGCGCCCAAAGCAATAGCTGCAACAAGAACGATTGAAACGATTCTTTTTGCAAGCTTCTTTGTAGCGTTCTTTTTCTTCATATCTTTTGCGTTTTTCTTAGCTGCTTCTGCAATACGTGCTTTTCGTTCGTCACGGTACTGCTCAGCCTTTGACTTTTCAATAGCCATATTTTTCATCCTTTACATATGTTTTCGCCGCAGGGTACGGCATAACATATGTATTTTAAACTATTTAAAAGATTTTTACAAGAGAAAAAGAGGATTTTTTTGATTATATGAAATAAATTTTATAATTTATTCATATGTTCTCTTAAAAAAGAAAAGACCCCGACCGAAGTCGGGGTCTTAAAATTTCAGAAATTATACATTTTCTTTGCCGTATTTCTTCACCATAATAAGCTTCATAAGGAAGAGGAATACAACAGTTACTGCAATACCGACAGGAAGAACGATTGCTACATTCTTAACAAAACCTGCGAGGATGTACATTACGAAAGAAATCGCTGCAACTGAGATCGCATACGGAAGCTGAGTTGAAACATGGTTGAGGTGGTTACACTGACCGCCTGCTGATGACATAATTGTTGTATCAGAAATCGGTGAGCAGTGGTCGCCACATACTGAACCTGCAAGACAAGCTGACATAGCGATGATCTGAAGCGGATTGCCGTCCGGGAATATTGTGAAAACGATCGGAATGAGGATACCGAAAGTACCCCATGATGTACCTGTTGCAAAAGAAATGAAGCAAGCAACAAGGAATACGATTGCAGGGATAAAGCTTGCAAAGCTTTCCGGAACATTCGTCATAACAGCGTTTACATACGGCTGAGCACCGAGAACGCCTGTCATATTCTTAAGAGCTGTTGCGAATGTAAGGATAAGGATAGCCGGAACCATTGCGATGAAACCCTTAGGAATAGCTTCCATAGCCTCTTTAAATGTAACAACCTTACGGATGCAGAAATATGCGATAGCAAACACAAGAGCAATAAGGCTGCCCCAGGGAAGAGCAACTGTAGCATCTGTGTTACCGAATGCATCGATAAAGCTCATACCGTCAAAAATACCGCCGACATATACAAGAGCAAATACACAGATTGCAATAAGAACAACAATAGGAAGAATAAGGTCAATAACCTTACCCTTGGGGTTGTAGCTGTCTTCGACAGCCTCTGCCTTCTCACCGCTTGTGTAGAGGTCGCCGTTCTTCTTTGCGTTTACTTCGTGGAGTCTCATCGGGCCGTAATCAAACTTCATAAGTGTGATTGCAACAATGAAAACGAGTGAAAGAAGAGAGTAGAAGTTGAAAGGAATAGCTCTGACGAAGTATGCCAGACCCTGACCCTCGGGGAAGTACTCGGAAACTGCTGCAGCCCAGGAAGAGATGGGAGCAATCATACAGATAGGAGCTGCTGTAGCGTCGATAAGGTAAGACAGCTTTGCTCTTGAAACTCTGTGGCTGTCGGTTACGGGACGCATAACAGAGCCAACTGTAAGGCAGTTGAAATAGTCGTCAATAAAGATAAGCACACCGAGAACAAAGGTAGAAAGCATAGCACCTGTACGGCTCTTGATATGCTTCTCTGCCCATCTGCCGTATGCTGCAGAAGCACCGGACTTATTGACAAGAGCAACAAGTATACCAAGCACTACAAGGAATACGAAGATACCTGCTGTACCTGAAACAGCTGAAATAAGGCCTTCATTAACAAGTGTATCCATCGTGCCGGTAAAGCTGAAGCCAGAGCCGAGGATAGCACCGGAGAGGATACCGATGAAAAGTGAGCTGTAAACCTCTTTTGTAATCAGTGCAAGACCGATAGCGATAACGGGCGGCATCAGAGACCACCATGTTCCGACCAGGTTATTGCCGCTGATAAACGCATAGGCAAGCAAGCCTAAAATCGCTACAACAGCAACAGCCAGAAGAATTTTTCTTGACTTTGACATTATAGTCACTCCTAAAAATTTAATAACAAAAAAATGACACGGTGAGCACAAAATACCAACCGTGTCATCTTAATGACAAAAATGATATATGATAGCACTCCACAAACTTTGTGACAGTACGCAGGATATTCTCCTGACGTCCCAGCAAAAAAGCCGTAACACGGGAAAAGACTTTTTCACTTCGGCAGCTTACCCTTTCACTTTGCAAAACCCGATTAACAAAAACAAAGCTACTTATGAAAGCCGCAACCTCTATCTGTATTTAATTTAACAAGACTATATCACACAAAAACCAAGGTGTCAACAAAATTCGGCAAAATCAGAGTGTGATTTCATTTACACCTGATTTGAGCTGATGCTCACCGTCGGGCAGATATGCTGTAGCAGTACTGCCTTCGGGCACGGTAAATGTATAAACAGTTTTACCATCAGCCTTCTTCCATTCGCTTGCAACCGTACCCATACGTGTATCTACGCTTGCCTTGACCCAGTCAAGACGGCTGTCAGTAACGGGCTTGAAAATGATGTTTTTATATGCAGGGTTGTTTTCATCAACATTGATACCTGCCATATCGCCGTACATCCAGTCTGCAACTGCACCGTATGCATAGTGGTTGAACGAGTTCATATCAGTGCTCCACATTGAGCCGTCCTCACGAAGGCTGTCCCAATGCTCCCAAATTGTTGTAGCACCCATCTTGACAGAGAAGAGCCACGACGGATATTCCTCACGCAGAATAAGGCTGTATGCTGTATCTGCATAGCCGTTATCTGTAAGAGCGTGAAGCAGATAAGGTGTGCCGACAAAGCCTGTTTTGAGGTGACCGCACTCGGTTACAAGCTCATTGAGCTGTGCAGCTGTTTCTGCGATATTGTCGCTGATACCGAAATGCACTGCCAGCACGCATGCTGTCTGTGTTGCATACTCCGGCTTGATTCTGCCGTCTGCCATAAATTCGCGTCTGAAAGCGAGAATTGAAGCCTCGCGCTTTGCCTCCTGCTCGGCTGTATCCTCACCGCAGAGCTTCATAGCCTTGATAAGGATACTGCTTGAATAGATATAGTAAGCTGTTGCGATAAGGTCTTTATTTGTGCCGATATCGCACTTGCCAACGTCACTTGCATCAAGGTTGAGCCAATCACCGAAGTGCCAGCTCTTGCACCAGATGCCGTCACGGCTTTGCATTTCTATATACTCGATATAATCTTTCATCGACTGAAGAGATTTCTCGATAAGCTCCTTGTTACCGTATGAAAGATAAATCTGCCACGGGCATACGGTTGCGGCATCAGCCCAGGCGGCTGATGAATTTTCGTCACAGTCGAAAATGTCGGGGATAACGTGAGGAATTGTACCCCACGGACGCTGGTCTGCACGAAGGTCGGCAAGCCACTTGAGGAAGAAACGCTCAACGTCGTAGTTGTAAGCGGCGGCTTTGATAAAGACTTGTGC
This sequence comes from Acutalibacteraceae bacterium, assembly GCA_045656845.1. Lineage (GTDB taxonomy): Bacteria > Bacillota > Clostridia > Oscillospirales > Acutalibacteraceae > CAG-488. The sequence goes on from JAZORX010000067.1 coordinate 6,534, forward strand.
ATCGCCTGTCCAACCAAGACGCTCGTCACGCTGAGGACAATCGGTCGGCACGTCGAGATAGTTACCCTTCTGACCCCAGATAATATTTGAATAGAGCTTATTGAGTCTTGCATCCGAGCACTCAAAATAGCCTGTACGCTTCATATCGGAATGAACGACAATCGCTGTGAAGTTCTCCTTCTTTATCTCGTCACTCCAGCCTGTGAGACGGATATAACGGAAGCCGAAGAAGGTGTGGTCGGGCTTGTGAATATGCTCCTCACCGT
>JAZORX010000068.1:0-10609 GCA_045656845.1 Acutalibacteraceae bacterium
ACCTTGTAGGCGCTCAGGCTCAGGCTATGCAGGATGCTGCAAACAATTCAGCAGGAGCAATGACGGGCTTTATGGGTATGGGCTTTGCTCAGCAGTCAGGCGGAGTAAATGCACAGAATCTTTTCGCAATGGGTCAACAGCAACAGGCTCAGGCTCCCGCACCTGCACCCGCACAACCTGCACAGACTCAGGCACCTTCTGCAGATTCCTGGAAATGCTCCTGCGGTGCAGTTGTCAGCGGTAAATTCTGTACGGAATGCGGCTCTCCCAAGCCTGCAGACGAGGGATGGACTTGTTCCTGCGGTGCAGTGAACAAAGGTAAATTCTGCCCCAACTGTGGTTCAAAGAAACCTGCAGGTGCCCCTCTTTATCAGTGCGACAAGTGCGGCTGGAAACCCGAAGACCCCCACAATCCGCCGAAATTCTGCCCTGAATGCGGTGACATATTCGACGAAAGCGATGCAAAATAATTAAAAATATAAAAAATAAAATTTAAAGGAGATTTTTATTATGGGACTTTTTGATAAGAAATTTTGTGACATCTGCGGAGATAAAATAGGACTTTTAGGCAACAGAAAACTTGAAGACGGTAACATGTGCAAAGACTGCGCAAAGAAACTTTCACCCTTCTTCAGCGACAGAAGAAGCTCAACAATTGAAGAAATCAAACAGCAGCTTGCTTACAGAGAACAGAACAAACAGGTTCTCGCTTCTTTCAGACCCACTATGACATTTGGTGACAGTAAGAAAATTTATGTTGATACAGTTAACGGTAATTTCGTTGTTTCAGTTTACAGCCCTAATAACTGGGATGATGAAAACCCTGATGTTATGCCCCTTTCAAGCATTACAAGCTGTAATCTTAAGATTGACGAAGACAGAGATGAAATCTACACTCAGGGCAAGGACGGTCAAAGAGTAAGCTACAATCCTCCCAGATATAAATTCAGCTATGATTTCATTCTTGAATTCAATGTAAACAATCCTTATTTTGATGATTTCAGGGTTCAGCTCAACAGCTTCAGCGTTGACGGCATGGGTACTATGGAATACAACAAATATCAGCAGATGGCTATGGAGATTATCAACACTCTCACTCCCGGCAGAGGTGCAACGCCCAATATGAGTATGAACAACGGTATGCCTATGAATCAGGGCTATGCTCCTGCTAATGGCTACAATCATCCGATGAATAACGGTTACGGTCAGCCCATGAACAATGGTTATGCTCAGCAGCCTATGAACAATGGCTATAATCAGCCGATGAATAACGGTATGCCTATGAATCAGGGCTATGCTCCTGCTAACGGTTATAATCAGCCGATGAACAACGGTTACAATCAGCAACCGATGAATAACGGATATGCTCAGCAGCCTATGAATAATGGTTATGCTCAGCAGCCTATGAATAATGGCTATAATCAGCAACCCATGAACAACGGCTACAATCAGCCTGCACAGCCTCAACCTCAGGCTCAGGGTCTTGAATGTCCTTACTGTGGTGCTCCATACACAGGCGGTGATTTCTGTACAGCATGCGGTGCAAAGATGCCCGGCTGATGAAGAAAATGAAAGCACTGATAATCGGACTTCTGATTGGTGTTCTGCTCACAGGAATCATAGCAGGTGTATGGTATTATAAAACAAAGTTTTATGTACCTGATAAAGACGGTATGGTGCGTGAAATTTCTGATACTGTTACAAGATGTACATATTCATCAGGTGGCGGGATGGAAGGCTCTTATGAAAGTCTTGAAATCAGCATAAGAGAAAACGGTGAGGTATGGCTTGAATATTCAAGCCTGCCTTACATCGGTGCAGAGGAAGAAACTGTAAATCACACAGTGCCTGCCGAAGCTATTGAAGAAATAAGGTCCCTGTGCAAAAAAACAGGTGTGCTTGACTGGGGAGAGCTTCCCGATGAAGAGCTGCTTCTCCTCGATGCACCTACAACCTCGGTTTCTTTTACATACGGTGACGGGGAATACTATTCAGTCAGTTCAAACGATAAATTGCCGAAGAAAGGCGCAGGCTTTTTCTCGGAGGTCTACAGCATATTATTCAAATACAAATAAACAAGGAGATGATGACTTTGTCAGCAATTCTTGAACAGAAGTGTCCTAATTGCGGCGGTGCAGTTGAGTTTGATGCAAACTCACAGCGCCTTAAATGTCCCTATTGCGACACGGAATTTGATGTTGCAGCAATGCAGCAGGCAGAAGAATTTAAATCAAACTCTGTGCAGGATATAAACTGGAATTCACAAAATTCGCAATGGGAAGCAGGAGAAACAGACGGAATGAATGTCTATGTCTGTAATTCCTGCGCAGGTGAAATAGTTGCAGATGCAACAACAGGTGCTACAACCTGTCCCTATTGCGGAAATCAGGTTGTTATGAAGGGACAGTTCTCAGGTGAACTGAAGCCTGACCTTGTAATTCCCTTCAAACTTGATAAAAAGACAGCAAAAGAAGCGCTAAAAAAACATTTCAAAGGTAAAAAATTTGTTCCGAAAGCATTCCTCAGTGAAAATAAGCTTGATGAAATCAAGGGAGTTTATGTTCCTCACTGGCTTTTCAGCTGTGATGCAGTGGTAGAGGCATCTTATCAGGCAGAAAAATACAGACACTGGTCTGACAGTAAAAATAATTATACAGAAACATCTGCTTTCAGCATTTACAGAAGCGGTAGTCTTGGCTTTGACAATGTTCCTGTTGACGGTTCAACAAAAATGCCCGATGACCTTATGGAATCTGTTGAACCCTTTGATCTTAAGGATGCGGTGCCCTTTAGCCCCGCATATCTTGCAGGATATCTTGCCGATAAATACGATGTAGGCGTTGATACAAGTATGCCAAGAGCAAATGAGAGAATCAGACAGAGTGCCTTTGATGCATTCGAGGACACAGTGGAAGGCTACAATTCAGTTACTCCCATTGCAGCAAATATGAATGTTGCAAACGGATTCTATAAGTATGCACTTTATCCCGTATGGATTCTCAACGTAAAATGGAAAGGCGAAATACACACCTTTGCAATGAACGGTCAGACAGGCAAGCTTGTGGGCAATATCCCCACAGAAGAGAAGAAGGCAAAACTTATCGGTGGTCTTGGCGGTGCGGTACTCGGTGCAATAATCTATATTATCGCCGCAATCATTTCATCGCTTTAAGGAGGTGCAGAAAAATGACTAAAAAGCTTTTTGCAATTCTTGTTGCATTTGTAATTTGCCTTTCGATGGTAATTTCTGCATCAGCTTATACGGATACATACGTTTATGACCCTGATAATCATCTTACTTCTTCAGAAATTTCTGAAATCAATAACTATGCCTCATATATTGAAAGCTATACAGGTGTTACTATTATGTTTTCCATTACAGGTCAGGAGAATATGAGTAACGATGAGTTTGCTTATATGGCATACGACACAAATACTGATAACGATATGGGTATCTGCGTTGTACATAATACAACAGATGAAATGTATTATTGGTATGTTACAGATGAAGCTCAGGCCCTTTTCCCTGATGCAGTTGTCAAGGATATGCTCACCTCATATGACAGCAGTGAGTCATATTTTGACGGTATTTATGCATATTTCGAAACAGCAGAAATCTATGTTGAGGGTGTAAATGCACCTGATACTGACAATTCACCTACTGAAGTAGTTACGGAGAAAAACGAAACTGTGACCGAAAAAGAAACAACAAAATTCGTACCTGTGGACAGAAAGCTCCCTCTCGTTGTTGATAATGCAGATATTATCCCTGATGATGCCGAAAAGTCACTTCTTGAAAGATGCGATATGTTTGCAGATGAATATAAAATGGAAGTTGCTATCGTAACCGTAAATGATTTCGAAGGCAAAACAAGCGAAGTTTACGCTGATGATTTCTATGATTACAACGGCTACGGTTGGGGTGAAAACGACGACGGTGTGCTTGTTGTCTATAAACCCGGTGCAGAGGGTGAAAGAGAAATCTGGATAACAACTCACGGCAGAGGCTCAGAGGTTTTCTTTGAGGGAATCAGAGAAGGTATGATTACTGATATGATACCCTACCTCGCAGCAGAAGATTACGAAGGCGCTTTCACAATCTATCTTGACAGAGCAGAAACTCAGCTCAAGCCGGGTATTTCTGTAATCTGGCTTTTCATACTTATGCTTGCAGGTGCAGTTATCGGCCTTATCATCACCGGCTCAATGACTGCAAAAAACAAGACAGTTGTTTCTCAGAAAAATGCAAAGGTTTACACCCGTCAGGGCAGTATGAATATTACAGGCAGAAGTGATGCCTTCCTTTACAGTACAGTAAAAGCAACGCCCAAAGCACAGGAGAAATCTGTTGACTCTTCAACTCATACAAGCTCATCAGGCAGAACCCACAACGGCTCAGGCGCAAAATTCTGATGGAGGGAAATTAAAATGTCACTTTTTGATATGTTTAAAAGTAAAGCAGAAAACGCAGTAAAGAAAACTGTGAATTCTGCAATAAACGAAGGTATTAACAAGGCATCTTCAGGTATGGGCAATATGGGAAACAAGAAAGAAACAATTGTTTTTTCGTCATTACCCACATCTCTTGAAGAATTCAAGGCATTGCCTCAGGCAGGAATGTCAACTCCCTTTGAAACTGCAGCTTTGACTGTTCTTGCATTCTGCTATTATCCGCAGAATAAGGACCTCAGTCTGCAGATGGTTGATTTTCTCCGTGGTCCGAGACCCTTAAGCGGAGCTGAAAAATCCTTTATTGCAGACAGATTCCGTGACAGTGACTATGTTCCCCGTTCATATTTTGAAGGCTCAACACCACAGAATGACTACACTCCGTCAGAGCCGTACACAGTTGTTGTCAGCGAAAATCCTTATTCTTATCAGAATGAGAATTATGCAACGCTCTACATCACATCAGGCGGTGCAGACAGTCCCCGAAGTGTGCAGATGCGCAAAGCAAAGGACGGAAAATGGTATCTCTGGGAGCAGTTTATTCTTGTAGGTATCCGTCAGCCTGACAGCGTTGACCCTTGGGCATAAGAAATAATAAAAGTAAACACAGCCGATTGAAAACAATCGGCTGGTTTGTGATTTTAAGGGAGATGAAATGAATGACTAAGCCTAACACAGCAATTCAGTTTAACGGGCATTTTTATGCCAATTTAACTCAAGGCGAAACCAAGTTGTTTTCAGAAATCAAATTCACAGCAAGCCTTGATTATGTGATTGCAGATGTTGATAAATTCAACACTATGCTCGGTGGTCAGTTGCCTGTTGACCTGATGAAACAGAATGTGTCCTTTGCTACCGAAAAGACTTTTACGAATCTTTTTGAAGAAGGATGCTCACTTGATGAATTAAAATACAAGGTTGATACTCAGTCATCTTTGATTCTGCAGGATTCATCACTTGCCGACTTGGAAGAAAGATGCGGTATCAGGGTTGTTCAGATAAACAATATGGTTATTGAGATTGACCCTCAAGCTTTAAAACTACTTTCATTTGCATCTATGGCAAGTCCTGCTCCCGCACCCGCAAGTAACAGCAGTTGGAAATGCACCTGCGGTAGTGTGAATTCAGGCAACTTCTGTCCCCAATGCGGAAGTAAAAAACCTGAAGACTGGGTTTGCTCCTGCGGAAACGTAAATAAAGGTAAGTTCTGCTCCGAATGCGGAACACCAAGAGGATTTTAAAATTACAAAAAAAGAAGTGATAAAATGAAAAGGCTATCAGCACTTTTGTTAGTTTTTACAATGCTTTTTGCCTTTGCCTCCTGCAGTGAGGAAAAGGTTGACCCTGAGAATGAAACAACAACATCTGCCCAGGAAACAACATCCCCTCAGGAAGAAAAAAACGAAGGCGTTGTGACACTTGATGTGTTCACAGAGGAAGCAAAGCTTGTTGAGCGTGCAGATAATTCGGATATGCTTATTGTGAATGTGTCTTACCAGACTCTTTCTCTGTCAGATGAGGACAAAAAGTCATATCCTCAGCTGTCTCAGACACTTGAAAATCTTAACAAAGAACAGAAAACATCTGCTGAAGAAGAGTTTGGCGAAATGAAGGAATGGGCAAGAGAGGATTATGCACAGTCAGAGCCGGAATACTTTAACGGCCACACAAGTGAAAGAGAATATCTTGTCCTGAGGGCAGACAGTGTCCTTTTCAGCACCCGCAGTAATTGGTATTCATACACGGGCGGAGCTCATCCCAATTACGGCACGGGCTGTTATAACTACGATACGGAAACGGGCAGGGAGCTGAAGCTCAGCGATGTAGTGACAGATGTTTCACAGATCCCCGGAATTCTCAGCGAGGTGCTTATTGCACGAAATCCCATGGAGCCCTTCGGTGACCTTGAAGGAAAGCTTTCCTTATATAAGGAAGAGGATTTTACGTGGACAATGGGTTATCAGAGCATAACCTTCTATTTCAGCCCCTATGAAATTGCAGCATACGCATCAGGCTCATTCACCGTAACGATTTTCTTTGATGAAAACCCCGGGCTATTCAATGAAAAATACACAGAAAAAGCAGAATCGTATTTTTATGAGGTCTGCACATACGAGGATATTGAGCTTGACATTGACGAAGAAGACACTCACACAGACTGGCTTCATATCACCACCGAGGAATACGAGGGCGGATACTATACCGTTCTGAATATAGGTGTAAACGGTGAAGAGCTTAAGGTGAGTGACTATAAATTCTGCGACGACAGATATTATATTGTAAACCGTAACGGAGATTTCAGCCTGTGTGCTGAATTGGAGCTGGCTGATAACAGCACGGTGACGTTGGTTTATGATATAAACGGCGAGAAAGCAGAGCTTATCGAAGCTTTGAGTAATACGAAATTTGCAGATGCAGATATCATACAGTAAATATTTTCAAGGGACGGCAGAGGAGTAACGTTATGAAAGATTTCAGCAAGGTAAAATTCAAATGGACTTTCCGTGATTATCAGCAGGCAGTGCTTGATAATTCAAAAAAGCATTTAAAGGATAAAAAAATTCATATCGTTGCAGCACCCGGAAGCGGTAAAACAATCCTCGGTCTTGAGCTCATCCGCAGACAGAATGCACCGACACTTGTTATGTCACCGTCGGTTACCATCCGTCAGCAGTGGGGAGAAAGATTTGTTGAAGCATATCTTCCCGAAACGGAAAACCCTGACGAATATGTTTCTTTTTCTCTCACAAGCCCTAAATTAATCACATCAATTACATATCAGGCTCTTCACGCAGCTTTCACAAAATCAGTTATGGAAGCTGAAGAAAATGAGGATGAGCTTGAAGCAGAAGCAGTTCAGGATTTCCGTGATTTTGATTTGTTTGCAGAAATCAGAAAAGCGGGGATAAAAACAATCTGCCTTGACGAAGCCCATCACCTTAAAAGTGAATGGCAGAAGGCTCTTGAAAGGTTTGTTGAAATGCTGGGCAGTGATGTCACAATCAACGCCCTTACGGCAACTCCGCCGTAGGACAGCGCACCTGCCGAGTGGAGCCGATATCAGGCTCTCTGCGGTGATATTGATGAGGAAATTTTTGTGCCTCAGCTTGTTGTACAGAAAACACTCTGCCCTCATCAGGATTATATTTATTTCAGCTATCCTACTGAAGAAGAATCGCAGATTCTTGCTGATTATAAAAGCAAGGCTCTTAAAATCACAGATGAAATAACAAAGAGCGGTTTTCTTTCAAGGGCTATACAAGCCTCAGGCGTTTCAGGTAACGAAGAAATTCTTTATGATAACATAAACGGCTTCAAATCACTTGTCTGTGTGGCGAAAAAGGGTAATGTGAATATTCCGAAAAGCCTTGAGGATAAGGTTTTTGAAGGCAGAAAAGCACCTGCTTATTCAATAAACGAGGCTGAAAAGGCATTTCAGTTTATCATCGACAAGCCCGACGTTTTCACGGAAGAAATCAGCGAGGAATTAAAAAATCTTCTTTCGGCAGAAGCGCTTATTGAGAAAAGAAAGGTGCGTCTTGCATCAAACGATAAAATCAACAAAATGCTTGTGTCATCAACGGGCAAGCTTGAAAGCATAAACAGAATTGTTGAGAGTGAGTACATAAATCTCGGCACATCCCTTCGTATGCTTATCCTTACGGATTATATCAAAAAGGATATGATGAAGCTTGTAGGCACAGATGAGGAAATTCACGCCCTCGGCACAGTGCCCGTCTTTGAATCTGTCAGAAGACGTGTACCCGATGCAAAGGCGGCAGTGCTTTCAGGTACACTTGTGATTCTGCCTGACACTGCAGTCGAAGCAGCTCAGGAATTTGCTTATCAGGAGGGTGTACCCTGCAGAATAAAAAAGCTTGAAAACACAGACCATACAGAGGTCATTTTCAGCGGTTCAAATAAAAATAAGGTAAGCATCATAACAAAGGTTTTCCGTACGGGCGCAGTCAATGTGCTTATCGGTACAAAGTCACTTCTCGGCGAGGGATGGGATTCACCCAACATCAATTCGCTTATCCTTGCAAGCTTTGTGGGCAGCTTTATGCTTTCAAATCAGATGCGTGGCAGGGCTATAAGAATTGATAAACAGAATCCTGAAAAGGTGTCCAATATATGGCATCTTGTGACAGTTGAGCCAGATTCGGGTGAAGAAATTATCAGCGATGATTTTGAAACGATGAAGCGCCGTTTTGCATGCTTCCAGGCACCTGCATATAACAGTGATGTTATTGAAAGCGGTACGGACAGAATTGATATTCTCAAAGCACCTTATGATAAGAACGGACTTGACAGCATAAACGGACAGATGCTTTCACTTGCATCAGCAAGAAGTGTTATGTCAGGCAGATGGACGGGTGCCGTAAAGGGTAAGGCAAGACCTGAAATCGCAGACGTCAGCGAAGTGCCCTCAGAGGTTCATCCTGCAAAGGCAGTGCATAAAAACAAAATTTATGCCATTATCCTTGCGGCGCTTATTGTTCTTTCGATAGTTATTATTGCAACATCAGGCTTCTTCGGAGGCTTAATTGGATTTATAATTGCCGCAGTTTCAGGTGTTATGCTTATAAAAACTGCAAGTGTTGTTCTGAAAAATTCTTCGCCTGAAAAAACAGTTGCCAACATTTCGGGAGCAGTCCTTCGTACTCTTAAGGAAATCGGTGAAATTGAAAGCAGAGGTGCAACAGTTTCTGTTAAAAAATCAGAAAAGCAGAATACTGTCAGTTGTTCACTTGAAAAAGCAACAGTAAGAGAAAAGAATGTTTTTGCAAAGGCGATAGGTGAACTTCTTTCGCCTATTGATGACCCGAGATATATTCTTATAGGCACAAAAGGAATTTCGAAGTTAACAAGCAGAAATTATGTTCAGAGTTACGCCTGTCCGTCAATTATTGCAGTCAATAAAGAAACGGCAAAAATCCTTGCGAAAAATCTTAAATCTGCAGGCGGTAAGTTTGAACTTGTTTTCACAAGGAATGAACAGGGCAGAAAAGAGCTTTTTAAATGCCGCAAATATTCTTATATAAATGCAAACAGTAAGGTTGTAAAAAACAAGAAAATTGTCAGATAAGCAATTAACGAAAATAGTCAGATTGAAAACAAAAAGCTGAAATATTATTGAAATCTTTCGATTTGCTTTGGGATAAATACTTCTGTAATATTTTCGTTGTAACAGAATGCGTTTGAATTAATTTCTAAAATATTTTTATTATCAGATTGTATTTGGTATTAAAGAGATTTTCGGGTGTATATTATGTTATGGCTACTCATCCGAATCCTCACCCGGATTTTCTTTTAAACAAAAACAACAAGCCATCTTATCTCACGGTAAGATGGCTTGATTGTTTATGCTGATTCAGCCGTTTAACGATTATCAGTAATTTAACGATAGGTAAATATTTTGTGCGCGGTAAGAATAAAGAACTTGCCATAAAAAACGGTCTTCCTGTATCATACGACAAACTTGCGGTAATGGCTGTTTCTGTATTCCATTTGTCACATTGGAGAAACGATGTGACGGTGGCCAATTACATATTGAATAACAAAATCTAATAGAAAGGAGTGAATGCTAAATGAAAAAATCTCCGACAAAAGAAACAGTTGTCGGAGAGGTTATAGAGGAAACTGAATTTAAGTATGATGTAAATGATATTCCGGAAAGTGTATTTGATGACCTGGCAAGATACTTTTTGCCGGAGATAAGAACATATTATGAAAATAAAAATGAAAAGCAGGAATATGAAGATTAAAAGAATAATCTTTTCCAAACAACAAAGCGGAGATGTTTGACTAAAAACATCTCCGCTAAATTTTTTAGTTATTCAGATGACTTATAAAAACAAAAAATCCGAACGAATTGTCATTAATACAAAAGTTCGGATAATTTGATTCTGGTACGAGTGTTGATAACGGATTCAATTTTTAATATCAATTAACCGACAGTCAGACACATATTCTTGCTTGTATCAGAGGATTTTATAGTTTCTTCAACAAAGCAAATACAGATTGTGAGGAAACAATATGTCAAATATTATTGAAGATTTTTATTATGGCAACATTGAGCCACAAGAGGCCAATTCAGAATTAACGCCTAAACTCAAAAAGAAGCTTAGCAAAATTTCAGAAAAGGAAGAACAGCTTA
>JAZORX010000069.1:0-7979 GCA_045656845.1 Acutalibacteraceae bacterium
CAAAGATGACTTTTTTTGTATCGAGTGCATTGTAAACAGCTTCGATGTTGCCGAGAAGCTTGCCATCAGAACGGATTGTATAAAAAAGAACGGCATCCCGAAGTGGAAAAAGAGAGCAGAACCTTTTCCAGAATTTGTTAAAAAAAGCTGTAAATCTGCTCATAATAATTTTAAGAATTCGTTTCATAATATGTATCTCACTTTGAAAGGTTTTGTGCTTTTGTTTTGGCGATAAGCCTTTTTGTTATGAGGCTTGCAATCAGCGTAAAAACGATGATAACCGCAACGGGGATTGCAACAACCCACGGACGCTCACCGATGTTTTTGAGAGCATAGCCGAAGAAGGAATAAACAACAGCAAGAGGAAGGGTGCCGAGAAAAGAACCGATCATATAGTTTTTATATGAAATTCCCATTGCACCGAAAAGAAGGCTTGAAAGGTCACCGGGAAGAAGACCTGAAAGCTTTATAGCAAAGGTCATCTGTGCCTCGTTTGCACCTGCAAAGTCATCCAGCTTTTTGATAGCTTTGAACTTGGTTTTAAGAGTGTCAACCATTCCTGCACCCGTGAATCTGCCAAGAGCATAGGGCAATGAAAGGCTAAGGAAAACAGATACTATGTTTACCAGAAGAGCGATCCAAAAATCAGGGATGACATAGGCGCAGACTGAAAATACAACTGCGGGCGGAAAAACCAATGCAAATGATTTGATGACTGAAAAAATGAGAAATCCGATTGCAAGGACAAGCGTACCGCCCTGAATTTTTTCGCTGATTTCGGGAATGTTTGTAACTTTAAGTTCGTATTTATAGGTTAACACAATGCAGGCAACAACCATCGCAAGTATGAAAATACCTGATGCGAGCTGAAGAAATTTTATGAGTTTATTGTAGTTCTTTTTTGCCATAAAAACACTCCTTTCTGATAACTGTCTAGATTATAAAGAAAAATACGGATAAAATCAACAAAAACAATGTAAAAAGTAGGCAGACTACACGATAAATAAAAGACTTTAATATTTAAGATTGACATTTCATTCCAAGTGTTATAGAATAGTATCTGTATACAAGGCATTAAATCTGATTCAGGAAAGGTGATAAAATGAAAAAGTTTACAAAAAAATTATTTTCTTTTGTACTTGTCGTAGCTCTCCTTATGAGTATGTTTGCTTTCTCAGCATACGCTGTGTCTGCAGATATTGCAGTGTCTCTTGATAAGGAAAGCTGTCTTCAGGGCGATACTGTTGTTGCTACGGTTTATTTCCCGACGGCATATGATAAGGCTGCAGCTCTTGATATGGAGCTTAATTACGACAAGGCAAAGCTTGAAGTTGTCAGCACCGAGAGAGGTGTAGGTCTCAAGAATGCACTTGAAGCTCAGGTTAACGGTAAGGTTTTCTCTGAAAACGCAACAGTTCCCGGAAAGATCACATGGGTTCTTGCAGGTAGTAACAACTTTGACTTCAAGGGTGTTTTTGCAACTGTTAAGTTCAAGGTAAGAAATACTGCTGCTAACGGTGAAACAGCAATTTCGCTCAAAGTTACAAGTGCTGCAAACTCCGGTTATGTTGATATCACTTCTCAGGTGACAACGCAGGGCGCTAAGCTTGATATCATCCGTAATTCAGTCAACGACTTTGTTTTTGCACTTAACAAGGAAGGCACAGGATACATTATAACAAATTATCATTGTGCAACTGTATCTGATCTCGAAATTCCGTCATATTACAAGGGTCTCCCTGTTGTCGGAATTGAGGATGAGGTATTCTATAACCACGGTGAGCTTGTTAAGGTTAAGCTTCCTGAGCATCTCAGATATATTGGCGACAAGGCTTTCTATGCTTGTACGAAGCTTGACGGAATCGTCATTCCCGATACAGTTGAAACAATCGGTGAGTCGGCATTCCTTAACTGCCAGGCTCTTCTTACAGTGAAGCTTCCTCTCGGTCTTAAGAAAATCGAGGCTAACACCTTCTATTCCTGCTATTCACTTGAAAGCGTAGAAATTCCGTTTACAGTTGAAAAAATCGACCGTAACGCATTCTATAACTGTCTTTCACTCAGAGCAATAAAGATTTCAAAGAACACTGATGAAATCGGTGAGTATGCATTTGATAAGTGCTATGCAGCCGGTATTGAATTTACAACTGTTGCAGGTAATACATATCTTCCGAAGCTTATCGAGACGAAATATCCGAAGTCAAAAATTACTCTTGTTGAGGACCTTTCACTCGGTAAGGTTTCAAGCATACAGGAAAAGGTTGAATATACAGGAGCACCGATAACTCCTGAAGTTACAGTTACTCTTGATAATTCAGCAGCAATCAAAGACGGCACAGACTACAAGATAGTTTATGTTGACAATACCGGTCTTGGTAAGGCAAAGGTTTATGTTGTAGGCATAGGCGGATACGGTGAAGGCTATGTTCTTGATTTTGAAATCTTTTGCGACCATGTTTCAGTCAAGAGAACAGTGAAGCAGAAGGCTACTTGTACAGTAGACGGTGCCTTCAGCTGTAAGTGTAACCACTGTGGATATGTGTTTGAAGAGGTTATTGAAGCTAAGGGTCATCCCGAAGGCCATTGGGTTTATGATAAGCGTCCGACATACAGCACCACAGGTATCAAGCATAAGGTCTGCGTAATCTGCGGAGAGTCATACGAGCTTAAAACAGTAGCTGAAAAGGTAGTTCCCGATGTTAATAAGGATGGCAAGATCAACTCATCTGATGCTCTGCTCATTCTCCAGACAGCAGTTGGTACACCTGTTTATATCAGCCCTGAAGGATTGTTCAATGCTGACGCAAACGGCGACAGTAAGATCAATTCATCAGATGCTTTGATTGTGTTGCAGATTTCTGTAGGTAAGATTAAATTATAATTATTTGAACAGCGACAGCACTCCGAAACTTTTTTCGGAGTGCTGTTTTTTCTATTGTACTATTGAAGATTTTGTGGTAAAATGTAAGAATAGTATATTATTTGAAAAAGAAAGCAGGGATCTGAATGAATTGGAAATTGCTTAAAAATGGCGTCGGTTACGGCGTAGGTGCAATCGGTCTCGATCTTAGCTACGGTATGTTTTATTCATATTTGTCACTCTACCTTGCAAAGGTGCTTGGAATCAGTCCGTGGTTCCTTCTTATCATAACACCACTCGCAAGACTCTGGGACGGAATCAATGACCCTATGATGGGTTCGCTTGTTGACCGTTGTAACAGCAAAATGGGTAAGTACCGCCCTTGGATTCTCAGAGGTGCTATTCTGAATGCAGTTGTTCTTGGATTGCTTTTCAATAACCCCGGCATCCCGACAGGCTCAGTCTGGATGATGGTTTATGTTGCTGTTTTCTATGTGCTCTGGGGTATGACAAATACTCTTGCAGATATTCCTTATTGGTCAATGATTCCTTCAATGGCAACGGGCGAGAAGGACAGAAACCTTATCTCAACGGTTGCACGAGCATTTTCTGGCCTTGGCCAGGGCATAATTTCAATCCTCACTCCGATTATGATTCCTCTTCTTGCAGGTGCTGCAAAAGATGATCTCGACAAGCTTCCGCAGAATGTTCTCAAGACAGGTTTCGGAAGATGGTCTGTTCTTACGGCAGTTCTTCTTGTTGTTTTCGCGGTTATCTGTGTTGCAGTAACCAAAGAAAAGAATGTTATCAAGAGTGATGAAAAGTTCTCATTCAGAACAGCTCTTGAAGTTATAAAGAAAAACGACCAGCTTCTTGTCTTTATGCTTTTTGCAATGATTTCAAACGCAGGTTTCTATATGACCTCAGGCATCAGTGCTTTCTACTTTGAAGAGGTCGGTGGAGGACTTTCAAATCAGTCAACATTCAATCTTATGGGTACGGTCGGCTCTGTACTCGGTATTCTCGTCGTGCCGATCTGCTCAAAGTTTATGAACAATCGTTCAATCTATAAGCTGTCTCTTCTCATGGCAGCAACGGGTTATGTCGGAATGGCAGTTATCGGTTACTGCTTCGGTGGTAATGTTATTGCTCTCGGTCTCTGCTATATCGTAACATCACTCGGCACGGCAAGTATGTTTGTTAATCAGACAGTTATGCTTGCAGACTGTGTTGACTATGGTGAGTTCAAGCTCGGCAAGAGAAATCAGAGCCTTACATTCTCAATGAAAGGCTTCCTTCAGAAAATGGCATATACGGTGCAGAGTATTATTATGTACGCATCCTTTGCTCTTACAAAGTACGACTTCAGCGGACAGAATGCTGACACTGCAGTGGTAACAGAGTCTGCTAAGAGTGCAATCTCATTTATGATGTTTATTGTGCCTCCTGTGCTGATGCTTGTTTCTCTTGTGATTTTCTCAACAAAGTTCAAAATTCACGGTGAGTATAAGCAGAAGATTCTTGACGAAGTTTCAAAGCGTCACGAGAGTAAAGAATATTAAGGAGCTGTTCATTTTGAAAAAGATAGTCTATTTCTCGCACGGTCTGAGCGCAAACGGAATAGAAACCTTTCTCGTAAATGTTCTCGAAAAACTTGATAAAACGAAATACGATGCAACCGTTGTGATTGCAATTGACAAAGGTGTTGATTGCCTTCATGAGCAGAAGGTGCTTGATATGGGCGTTAAGGTTGTCCGAATAGGAGATCTTGATTCGTTGCTTAAAAAGTTTGCTTATTATCTGAAGGTGAAAAGCTTTCTTCAGAAGGGCAATTTTGATATTGCTCATTCAAATATGGATCTGCTCAACGGTATAACCCTTTCGCTTGCAAAGAAAGCAGGAATAGAGAAACGCATCTGCCATGCGCACAATTCGAAAAGCCAGTATAATCCTTCAGGGGTTATCGGCAGGCTGAAAAAACTTGTGCAGAAGAAATATTATGTTGTGATGAAAGATCAGATTATTTCTTCATCAACGGATCTTATAGCGTGTTCAGATGTTGCAAGTGAGTATTTTTATGATGGTAAAAAATCTGAACTTATCTATAACGGTATTAAGACGGAAAGCTTTATAATGCCGGATGATTTTGACAGGAATGCTTATGCTTGTGAAAATGACTTCGGTGGAGAAGAAAAAATCCGCCTTGTGAGCGTGGGCAGACTTTCAATGCAGAAAAATCCGCTTTTTGCAATTGAAGTAATAGCTGAACTCAAAAAAATCAGAAATGATTTCCGTTATATCTGGGTTGGCGAGGGTGAACTCCACGAAGCATCTGAAGCAAAAATTGCTGAACTCGGTCTTGAAGATACTGTTATTCTTACGGGTGTCCGAACAGATATTCCTCAGGTTCTTGCCTGCTGCGATTGTTTCCTGATGCCGTCACTTTTCGAGGGATTACCGTTCTCTCTTGTTGAGGCTCAGGCGGCAGGGCTTAAATGCGTTGTTTCAGATGTTGTGACGAAAACGGCAGATATAGGACTCGTTAATTATTTTTCTCTTGATAAAAGCGCAAAAGAATGGGCAGAGGAAATCAACCGTGTTCTTGATTTGCCTGTACCTGTGAAAGATGAAGAAAAAGCAAAACTTTTTGATGTTTCGAATACAGTGAAACAGCTTGAAGAGATTTATGAAAGATAAAATAAACATAAGATAAAGAAAGGAGTGGCATAATGAGCAGAAAAAAGTGGATAGTCAATAGTTGCGACAAAGAAGCTGCAACTCTCATTGCAGAGGAGCTTAACGTCAGCCCGTATGCCGCTTTGATCGCATCGGCACGAGGAGTCAGAACTGTTGAGGATGCAGAGGATTTCTTCGGTGTGAACGAGGAAATGGGAGCAGATCCCTTCGATTTCCCCGATATGTATAAAGCAGTTAAGAGAATCAGAACTGCAATTGATGAATTTGAAAGAATAGCTGTTTACGGAGATTATGATGCCGATGGTGTTACGGCAACGGCACTTTTATATTCTTACCTTGCGTTGCAGGGTGCAGATGTGGTTTATGCCGTGCCTAACAGACACACAGAGGGTTACGGTCTCAGCTACGGAGCGATTGATAATATCAGCCGTATGGGAGCCAAACTCATTATTACGGTTGATAACGGAATCAGTGCTGTCGAAGAAGCTGAATATATCCGTCAGCTTGAAATGGACCTTGTAATAACAGACCATCATCTGCCCTCAGAGGTTATTCCTGCAGCAGTTGCAGTCGTTGACCCTCATAGGGAAGATTGTATTCTTTCTTTCAAGGACTACGCAGGTGTTGGTGTTGCATATAAATTGATATGTGCTCTTGAGGGCGAGGAGAATGAGATTACAGAATCTTTTCTCGACCTCGTGACAATCGGCACAATTGCCGATGTTATGCCGTTGAAAAACGAAAACAGAAGTATCGTCAGAAGAGGAACGGAGCTTATTAACGATTCAGACCGTGTGGGCATTCAGGCTTTGCTTGAGGTTGCTGGTCTTGAGGGTAAGCAGGTTAAATCGGGAACGGTAGCATTCGGACTCGCTCCGAGGATAAACGCAGCAGGAAGAATCGGTACTGCAGACAGAGCTATAAGGCTCCTGCTGAGTGAAGATTACGATGAAGCAAATCTTCTTGCGCAGGAAATCAATGACGATAATACTATCCGTCAGCAGACCGAGCAGGAAATTCTCTCTCAGGCTGTTGAGATTATTGAAGCAAACCCTTCGTGGAAGTATGACCGTGTGCTCGTTGTCGGTGGTGCAGACTGGCACGACGGTGTTATAGGTATCGTTGCTTCCCGTCTTGTTGAAAAATACGGTAAACCGACTATCGTTATAACGGAAAATGAAGATGGCACTGCAAAAGGCTCAGGCAGAAGTGTTGACGGTTTCAGTCTCTACGATGCTTTGTGTTTCTGCTCTGATGTGCTTGACCATTTCGGTGGTCATACACTTGCCGCAGGTCTCGGAATAAATACAGAAAAAATCGACCTTTTCAGGCAGAAGATAAACAACTATGCAGACGGTATGGAGGCTTTCTATCCGGTTCAGAATATTGATTTTAAAATCAACCCGTCTGTTGTTAATGTTGAATTACTTGATGTTATTGATTCACTTGAGCCTTTCGGCTCGGGAAATCCACAGCCTGTTTTCGGTCTTTATAATATGATTCTGACCGATATAACTCCTATCGGCTCAGGCAAACATCTCCGGCTTTCTTTAAGAAGGGGAGATATAACTCTCAGTGCAGTTCTTTTCAGAATGACGCAGCTGGATTTTCCTTATGTTGTGGGAGATGTCCTTGATATTGCAGCTGTTTTTGAAGCAAACGAATATTTGGGTCAGCTGAGGCTTAATATATTAGTTAAGAATGTTAAGCTTCACGACATGGATGATGAAACGCTGTTTGGCGCGATGAGTGACTTTGATGATATTATGAGTGGCAGAGACACGGCTCATCTTTCGGCTTTGCCTGACCGTGATTTTATAGCTCTTGTTTATAAATTTATAAGAAGCAAGGGCAAGTGGAGATATGACAATGAAATTCTCTGCAAAAGACTCGGGCTCACAGCAGAAAGCTATTCGAAGGTCTGTGTTGCGGTTGAAGCTCTTCTGGAGCTTGGCACGATTGTTTACGACGGAGATTCAAATCTGACTCTGCCGGAAGAAAGCATAAAGGTTAATCTTAACGATGCACCCGTGCTTAAAAGAATAAAAGAGTATGAAAGTTAAAGGGTAAGAACTATGTCTGAAGAAAACGAAAAAAGCTTGGTTGAAAATCTTAATAGTGACTTTCCTTTTGAAGATGATATCGACAAATCGGTTTTAGAGTCGCAGAAAAGTGAAAAATCCGCAGACGGTTTGTTTGAGGATCTGGTTTCAGCTGTCAGCGAAACGATGGATAAAGAGGATGTGGAGCCCATAAAGCGAGCTTTCGCAATTGCAAGAGAAGCTCACGAGGGTCAGTTTCGTCGTTCGGGCGAACCTTATATAATCCATCCCGTTCAGGTTGCAAAGATTCTTTATGAGCTTGGTATGGACAGGGAGTCGATGATAGCTGCTCTTTTGCACGATGTTGTTGAAGATACGGA
>JAZORX010000070.1:0-3578 GCA_045656845.1 Acutalibacteraceae bacterium
TGGTCAGACTTCTCACCGGTGGTCCTTCAATCACCTATGTTGATGACGTTGTTGTTGAGAAGGTTCGTACTACTGATTACGGCGTAACTGCTCCTGCTACCTTGACCCTCGACTTCGAGTCTAAGGGCGGTATTGCAGCTCAGAATAACGGCTCTGAAACTCAGGAATACATTGCTGATCCCGAAGATGACTCTAACACCGTTTATCACTTTGCTTGCGAGTCGACTGGTGCTTACGGCTGGAGAGGTAACATTATGTTCGGTAACTCCGAAAATGCTATCGTTGACAGAGACCGTACCGACGGCTTCAAGCTCGTAGCAGGCAGAACCTACACCGTATCCTTCAGATATAAGATCGGTGCAGGCACCACCTTCGACCGTGTGACTGACGGTCCCGTTATTGAAGGTTTTGAAGATAATTACTATTTTGAAGATGCAAACGGCAATCCTGCAAGCAAGATCGACTATAGAAACCACATGAGACTTACTTACGTTAAGTCTAACTTCTCGTTCGGTGGTAACCAGACCATGGGTACCCAGATCGGCGATTCGCTCAAGCAGACCTATTGGTCCGAGCAGCTCCCCGATGAGTGGACCAATGCTATGGACACTCCTGACTATGACGATGAGCTTATGTGGCCCTTCTACATCCGCAAGAATGAGGAAGATACTGCTTGGATCGATTACTCTTACACCTTCACTGCTACTGACGATATGAACGGCGCACATCTTGGCCTTTATATCGCTCCCGGTGTTGGCACCTTGAAGGATCCTGATTCCGGTGAGCAGCTTTCTTCCAACAACCTCTACTGGAACTACAGCTACTACATCGATGATGTAGTTATCGAGTATGAAGCAGACGGCGCTATGTTCGGCGAAAACGCTGTTCAGTTTGTTGACGGCAAGGTTACCGTTCCTGCAGATGCTAACTACTATGTTGACATCGACGGCAACGCATACTATCCTGGTGATGTTGTTCTTGCTTCTAATGGCTACTACAACTTCACTCCTGTAAACGGCGCAACCTTCGGTGATATCGTTGTTGACATCGAAGATGGCAAGGCAACTGTTCCCGGTGGCGCAGCTTACTACATCGGCGCTGTCGGCAAGCTCTTGTTCCCCGGCGATGTTGTTGATGTAACCAGCGTTACCACCTTCGCAGCAGGTACTCCTGCTTATGCAGCTGACAGAGCATTCGGTATCCGTACCGAGGGTTACCCCGGTATCCGTGCTCGTGGTGCTTTGACTGCAGACGTTATTGCAGCAGCTGACGAAATCGGCTTTGCTATCGTTCCTAAGATTGCTCCTGACCTTACTGCTGATTGGGCAGTTGATTCTGCTTACACCTACAAGGTAGCAGTTGAGAAGGATAGAGTATACGGCGCAGCTAATTCCATCGAAGGCAGCCAGTATCAGGTTTGCTTGTGGGATCTCGGCGGCTTCGAGAATCAGGAATTCTTGTTCGCTATCTATACTGTTGTTGACGGCGTAACAACCTATTCTTACATCGGTTGCCAGTCTATCAACAGCATCCCTGCTAACGTAAGATAATTAGAGGAGGGTATTAAGATGAAAGCATATCAGAAACCTATGGTAGAAATCGAGAGCCTTATCTCTGAAGCAGTTGCAGACGTTGAAACTATCGTTTCCTTCAAAGATGTTGATATCTGGGGCGGCCTCTTCGGCCCTCAGAACTAATTGACGGCTAACGGTTCTAATTAAACCAATTGCCCCGCAAACGAGCCCGCTCGTTTGGTGGTTTTCTTTTTATATTATGGTTGTTGACGGTTTTGACGCGATGTGATAAAATGAGTAAAAGCAGATTTAAACGGAGGAAATGAAATGAACGATATAGCGGTTATCGGCGGCGGCGCAGCAGGTTTGGCATTTGCGATCTGCGTTAAAAGAGCCAATCCTGATGTTTCGGTTGTTATATATGAAGCACGTGATCGTGTCGGTAAAAAGATTGCCGTTACAGGTAACGGACGCTGTAACATATCAAACTCCAATATTTTATCGGACAACTATCATGGCGGTCGTGAAACGGCGGCAAAGTGCCTTGAGGCATTTGATTTTAACAGTCAAAGAGAGTTTTTTGAGTCTTTGGGTGTACCGTTCAAATTGGAAGGTGACAAAGCATTTCCTCACTCACTTCAGGCTTCGTCGGTGGTGGATGCATTGCGCTTCGCCGTTGAAGAATCAGGTGTTGAGCTTTTAGTCGGAACGGCGGTTGAGTCGGTGACACGTGATGGCGAGTGTTTTGTTTGCAAGACAGCCGTCGGCAGTGAACGTTTCCGTTCGGTTGTGGTTGCCACAGGTGGCAAAGCAGGCGGAAAATTAGGTGACGAATCTGGTTACCGCATTTTAAAGTCATTGGGACATAAAATTGAGCCGCTTTCTCCTTCAATCGTGCAGTTAAAGACCGAGAATACAGTCGTTCGTCAATTAAAGGGCATTAAGGTGGATGCAGTGGTCAATATGTCATCCTCTCTTGGCACACGTCGTGAGTTTGGTGAGGTACTGTTCTGCGATTACGGTCTTTCGGGACCTCCTGTTTTGCAGGTGTCTCGCTTAGCAATGGGTGAGCACCCGATAGTAACGCTTGATGTCGTTCCTGATTATGAAAAAGAACAGCTTATAGAAATGTTGTCAAAAAAGGTGCGTGCGTATCCTGACAGACCCTTATCGGAGCTGTTTACAGGTCTTTTGCATAAGCGTATCGGTCAGGTGATAATAAAATCGTGCGGTTTTTCGTTGGATTCAAAATTTTCCCAATTGAATAAACACGATTTGATAGTAATTGTCGATCATTTAAAGTCGATGAGATTCAAGGTGCAGGGAACAACCGGCTTTGAGAATGCTCAGGTGACTGCCGGCGGTGCCAATACCACACAGTTTTTCGACAATCTTATGTCCAAAAAAGCAAAGGGATTGTTCGCAATTGGTGAGGTTTTGGATGTTGATGGTGACTGTGGCGGGTTCAATCTGGCTTTCGCATGGAGCAGCGGCTTCGTTGCGGCCAATGCAGCAGTTGAATATTTGAGTGGTAAAAAATGATAATATTAAGAAATGTAAAGGTTGACCTCGGCGGTGATTTTTCCGATTTAAAAGGCTTGTTGGAGAACACCTTGGCGATTCGTTTGCCAAAAGGTGCTTTTGTCACGCTGTTTAAAAAGGGTGTTGATGCCAGACGCCGTGATGCGGTGTATTTTAACTGTGCATTTTTGGTCGAATTGGATGACGAAAAAGGTCTTTTAAAGAGCTTGAAACGGTTCGGGGCTGAGCCGTTTTCCATATCAAAATATGAATATAAAACCGCCAAAAAGCAGGAAAAAAGGCCTGTTTGCGTGGGCTTCGGACCTGCAGGAATGTTTGCGGCTCTTAGCCTTGCTAAGGCCGGACTTTGCCCCATTGTGCTTGAACGTGGCAAGGATGCCGACAGTCGAAAAAGGGATGTTGAAGCCTTTTGGAACGGTGGGAATTTAAACGAAAATTCCAACGTTCAGTTTGGTGAAGGCGGAGCAGGAACCTTTTCGGATGGCAAACTCAATACCGGTATAAGTCGGAGGCCAAGCGGTC
>JAZORX010000071.1:0-11608 GCA_045656845.1 Acutalibacteraceae bacterium
CTTGAGAGCAGCAACAGTGTAGATAACCATACCGCCTGTTGTTGAACCGATTGTCTGCGGAAGGCAGAGAACCTTACCTGTAAGATTCTTACCGAAAACATCGGGGTTGTTCTGGTCAGAACCGATAACGTAGTCCTTACCGAGAACAGGAATATCGTGAAGAAGAGCTGTCTTCTGGAAAGTTGCAAGAGTGTTGACACCGTTATGAGAAACTACTGCTTCGCCCTTGTCAATTTTACCGGCAACAACCGGACGTCCTTTGAATGTCTTACTCATAATCAATAACCTCCCTTAACAACAATCTTTGTGATGTCATCTGTTGTGAAGTAACGTGCTGTTGTATATGTACGGAGCTTGTTTGAGCAAGTGATAACGTTGCTTGTCTCGCCGCCGCAAAGCGGGTTGTTCATATACATAAGCGGACAGATATAAGAAAGATTTACACCACGAAGGAGGAGCTTGTGATAAGCTTCCTTGTTCTCTTTCTTGAACCTTTCAAGAACTTCAGGAGCTGAAGTCATAACTGTACGGATCTGAACAGTCTTCTTACCCTGCTTCTTGCATTCTGAGTCAATTCTTTCAGCCCACTCGCCGAGCTGCTCGAATGAAAGGTGAGGACAACCGATGAAGCAAAGCTTCGGCTTAGCATCCTTATCCTTCCACATTACGGGGTAGTTCTTGTATACTCTTTCAAGCTCTGCATCGTCAATTACATATGTCTTTGCATCAGCGTTGATGATATCTGAACCAAACTCAACAGCTTCCGGAGTGAGGTTTTCGATGTGGTAAAGACCAACAGCACCGTTCGAAGCTGTTGCAGCACCGAAGTCCTTAAGATATGCCTTAGCTGCATCGTTAAGCTCTGTGCCGATCCACTTGTCAAGACCCTTGACAAACGGAACATCTTCCATAACCTTCATACCGATTGCTGAACCGAGAACCTGAGCTTCGGGAATCTTTGTTGTCTTGACTTCGATGATCCACTTTGCCTTACGACCCTTGTCTGTAAGAAGGTCGAATTCGGGAACCTTGCCGAGGATTGAACCGAAGAGCTCGATGATACCTGAGTTACGGTTACATCTTGCACCGAGAACAGAGTTAGCATAAACAACAGCTGAAGACTCTGCCCATGAAAGGATATCGCCCTTCTTGGGTGTATTGCCTACCTCATCAAGGTAGCAAGCACATGTGAACGATTTTTCGCTCTTGATACCGAGCTTCTTGAGCTGAGCCTCGTAAGAATCCTGCATACCGTAGAGGATCTTGTTGAAGATGAGCTTCTGAAGCGGGTTGCACTTAACATTTGTGTAATCAATAGGTCTGGGGTCAACGGTAAATGTCTCATCAACCTTAAGTCCTGCGTCGATAAGCTCCTGAGTGATGTTAAAAACAGGCTTGAGAACAGAGATACCGAAGCTTGTTACAAGGTGACCCTTATTGCCTGCAACGGAAACAAACTTTTCTGCTCCGAAAGCATCGCCGTAGAGAACGAGAGTTTTCATAATCTTTGCCATTGTTTCGCCCTTTGAGCCGTGAAGAATGGCAACCTCGTCATCTGTAAGCTTCATTTTGTAAGTGAAGTTTTCATTCATAATGAGTTTTCCTCCTCTTGATTTGATTATCGTTGCAAGTTTTACTTGCCTATATCTTTTTTATTATATAATAAAGAAAACTGTATTTCAAGATATTAACATAAAATTCGTCATTTTTTTGACAATGTTTTTATCCTCACTTCTGCCACGGAACAAAACCGTCTGTCTGATAAAACACTTTCTGATTTTTAAACCACAAAAAGGAAATCCTGCTCAATTTTCTTTTAATAAAAATTAACATTTTGTAAATTGTCATAAACTGCATCCAAAAACCTTGCTCCTGCACTTGATTTTGACCTTCAAATAAGGTATATTTATTGTATATATTTATTATGTATGTATAATGAGGGAGTTTCGGCAATGAAAAAAACACTCAATAAAATTCCTGCCATTCCGCTTTCGCATCAGCTTTTCTGGTGGATTTGCAGAGGACTTATTCTTATATGGGGAACGGTTATGCTCTTTTCAGGGTATACAACGGAGTTTCTCGAAGCAGTTTTCGGAATAATCTTCACCCATCTCTGGGATCTTTTCCAGCTCCTCGGAGGAAAGACATTCATCACGCAGATACCCTACCGTCTGCAGACGATGCTCACGGGTCTTCTCTGCTTCGCAATCGTAGTCGGTACGACAATAAACAAATTCACTACTCTTGATTTCATAGATATTCCCGAGCATTTCCTTTCAGGCTATCTTGCAACAGCAGGCAGCTACGAGCTTGCAATCATCCTCCAGGGCAAGAGACCGACGGATAAGACCCTCAGCCCTGCTCTTGCTGCGATGTTTGCCTTTGCTTTCGGTGTAACGCTGCTCGTCGGCTGGGAGTTTTATGAATTCACGATGGACAGGCTCTACGGCCTTGAGCTTCAGCGTTCGGATTTCGACTCCGAGGCAGGACTTATTGACACAATGGTTGACCTCATCGTCGGCACGGCAGGTTCACTTCTGAGCATGTTTGTTACGGCTCTGAGCAAAAACAAGAAAGAGAAAAAAGAAAAGAAAGGGAAGAAATAAAATGAGCACAAAAACAGTAAGAATAATTGCTCTCGTCCTTGCAGGACTTCTCGGCTTCAGTGCCGTTTTCGGAGCAATCCTCAACATATTTATGTAAAATTTTTTCCAAAGAAAGAAGGTGAGTACTCTGGCAGTAAAAATAAGAAGAGCTGTTTCGTTTCTGCTTGTTGCAGTGATGCTTTGCAGCTTCTCATTCTCAGCTTCTGCGTATTATGACAGTCGCCCGAATACTCATCGCAACTCGGGCAAACACATCGCAGACCTCATAGCCGTCGCAAGCGGTCAGATCGGTTATGTTGAGCTTGACCCCTCAAGCGGTCAGCCTCTTCACCCTGAATCAAATGTGGCAGGCTACACAAAATACGGTCAGTCCTTCGGTGCTCCCAGAGGCGAATGGTGCGCATATTTTGTTTCGTGGTGCGCAACGAATGCAGGTATTCCGACCTCGATCGTACCCCGTCTGGGTAACTGTGCAAACACCGTCGAATGGTACAAAAAACATTCTGTCTACTACCCTGCAAGCTCGGGTTATGTTCCGAAACCGGGTGATATAATCTTCTTTAACTGGTCGGGTGGCTCAACTGCAAAGCACATCGGCATTGTAACGGGCACTTCAGGCAATAATGTTTACACAATCGAAGGAAACACGGGTCCCGGCAGAGGAAACCAGTGTATGTCCAAAACAAGAAGCAGAACAGCAGGATACATCGTCGGTTACGGTGTCCCTGCGTACAACGATTCGAGCTATAATTACGGCTCAAACCAGTATCCCAACAGCGGTTCACAGTCAGGCTCCGTCAAGTATGCGCAGCTTGCAGTTATTACGACCTCTGCAACGGAGATCACATCAACAAACGCACTTCTTCACGGTGAAATCAGAAACTCGGGCAGATTCAGAATTTCTTCTGCAGGCTTCTATTTCGGTGATGATAAGGCAAAGCTCAAGCAATACTCCGTCTCATCGGCCACGACTGCGACAAACATAAAGCTTGAAATGGATGTTGCATCAAAGGTCGGTGAGCTGACACCCAACAAAACATATTATTATCAGTCCTACGCTGTGATAACGGGCAAGATTTATCCCGGCCCGATGTATGCCGTCATCACCGTCAATGATCAGCCTCAGCAGCTTATGCTCAGCGACATTTCAACGACGGTCGGCCTCGGTCAGACTGTCCGGATAACGGCAACTCCCCTTCCCTACGGCACGCAGAGCAAGGGCTTGGTCTGGAAATCTTCAGACGAAAGAATCGTCACGGTTAATAACGACGGCTTCGTCAAAGGTGTCAGCTACGGCACAGCAAAGCTTACTGCTACGACAAATTACGGTGCAGTCAGTGCAGACTGTATGATAACCGTGCTTATCCCGACGCCTGAAAAGGTTTCTGCCGTAACCAAAGGCGAGAATAATATCTCCGTCAGCTGGTCCGGTGTAAAGGGTGCTGAAGGCTACATCGTATACCGTAACGAAGACGATTTTTCCGAATTTGCAGAAATTGCAAGAGTTGATGCGAAAACTACATCATTCTCTGACACGGAAGTTACTCCCGGAAATAAGTACAGCTACAGAGTTGTTACAATCGCAAAAGACGAGCAGTATAACAGCGAGCTTTCAAAGACGGTTTCTGCCATCGCAAGGCTTTGTGCTCCCTCGGGAATCAGCGCAAAGCATAATGATAACCGTATAGACATCTCGTGGAATGCAGTCATCGGTGCTCAGAAATATTATGTTTACAGATCAACTTCCGAAAACGGTCTTTACACCAATATCGGAAAGACTTATTCAAACAAATTTGTTGACCGCACGGCAACTCCCGGTCAGGACTACTATTACAAGGTCTTTGCCGAAAATTCAAACAGCCGCACAAGAAGCGAATTTTCATCCTCTGCGATGATAACAACAAAAGTTATTTCGCTTGAAAACACGGAAAACAGATTTTGTGCAAAGAAGCAAGAGCTTCCCTGCGACAACAACGAGGTTTCAATCGTCCGTTACAAGACTAAAGGCTTCACCCCTGAATTTTAAAATGATTTCAGACAAAGAGGGCACAAAACAGTGTCCTCTTTTTTAAGGAAATTATAATGAGATTATAAGGAGATTAAATGAAAAAAATCAAAACAGCTGATATTGCAACGGTTTCTCTGTGCGCTGCACTGATGTGTGTCTGCTCTCTGATTCAGATTCCCTCTGCAATCCCCTTCACCCTGCAGACCTTTGCCGTTTTCTTTATTTCAATAACCTTCGGCTTGAAAAAAAGCCTCGCTGCAACGGTGGTTTACATCCTGCTCGGTGCAGTCGGTCTGCCTGTTTTTTCGGGCTTTCAGGGTGGTGTCGGTGCTCTGACGGGTGCAACGGGAGGTTTCATCCTCAGCTTTATTCCTGCCTCGGTAACCGTCAGCCTGATTTCCCGCAAAGCAGACAAAAAAATCCTTCTTTCCTCGCTCGCCTGCATTCCGGGTCTTCTGATAAACTATGCTTCGGGCATTCTCTGGTACAGCTTTGTTTTCGGAGGAGGAAACATCCGAAGTGCTTTTTTCGTCTGTGTTTTCCCCTTTATAATTCCCGATATTCTGAAAATTTTACTGGCAGCAACTGTTTCAAAAAGAATACAACCCCTTATAAACAAATAACGGAAGAAACAATCAGCGTTTCTTCCGTTTATTTTTTAATTTTTTAAATTGTAAAGTCTGCGACGACGGGAAGGTGGTCTGCAATCACATCGTGCAAGGTTTCAGCACTTCTGCATTCAAGACCACGGTAGAAAATATAGTCAATCTTCTTTTTCGGCTTATCGGAAGGGAAGGTCATCTCCCTTGCTCCCTCAAAAAGATCTGCCGTGTCGCTGAGC
This sequence comes from Acutalibacteraceae bacterium, assembly GCA_045656845.1. Lineage (GTDB taxonomy): Bacteria > Bacillota > Clostridia > Oscillospirales > Acutalibacteraceae > CAG-488. Next base: position 5,456 of record JAZORX010000071.1, read on the forward strand.
CTTTCCCTTATCGGCAGGAGCACCTCACCATCGGGCTCAACATTGAAATCGCCCATAAGTATAACGGGCAGGTCGGTTTCGTCAATCAGCCTGCAGATTGTTTCAACTGCATTCACTCTTTCAAGATGTGCAAGGCCCATATGGCAGACAAGCCAGCAGACATCCCTGCCCTCAACCTCTACGGTTGCCCTTATAACACAACGGGACTCATAGTAGGTCGGTTCGCTTTTATCCTCGGGGTCGGGAATCGGGAAATTCTCAACTGCTTTGATTTTATGCTTGGAAAGGATTGCGTTTCCGAAGGGGTTGTTTCCGTCGATATACGCACCGAGACCGAAAAATCCGTTCCAGCCGAGCTTGTTGCAGAAAAACTGCACCTGATTTGTATATTCCTCAGCCTCGCCCTCGCTCATAACCTCGTTAAGACCGAGGAAATCGGGGTCAAGGCGTGCTATTTCCTTTGCAAAATATTCAAGGTCAATCACCTGACGGATATAGTCCGTCGCATGCTGAATATTAAAAGACATAAACTTCATAAAATCACCTCGCCCTGATTATAACACATATCTTCTTTCTTTTACAAGAAAAAACTCGCAGAGCGAGGTGCTCTGCGAGGAAATCTGATCTGATTTAATTTTATTTCTTTGCGCTTGTGATTTCGAATGTGTATGTGTCGCCACCGTTCGGTGTGCATACAACCTTTGTCAATCTGCCGTTGTCGATTGTAACCTGAAGGTTGCCACCGGGGATTACCTTAGCTTCTTCTACCATCTCGTTGAACATAGCCTGAACTGCACCGTCTTCTGTGCCTGCGAATGCCTTAGCGATCTCAAGAAGCTCTGTGTGCTTCATAACATACTTGCCGAAGTCCTCAACGAGCTTTGCCATGTTGAATGTTACGTTGTATGTTACCTTGCCGTTAGTCTCTTCGATTACTGTGAAGTTGAGTGCTTCCTTAGAAACGCCTGTGTTAAGGAACTCTCTGATGTAAGCGATTGTATCTTCGAATGTCGGGAGCTTTACTTCTGCGCCATACTCATCCTTGATCATAAGCTCAAGGCTCGGACGGATCTTCTCGTCATAGATGTAAGCGATAGCTGATCTCTCGATCTTGCCTTCGTTGATAACGTCGTCTGCTACGTCAACTACAGGCTCATCAATACCATAGAGCTTAAGGAATGACTCATAATCCATAAGGCCGAAGAATGTCTGGACATCGAGTGAACGCTCGCCCTCAGATGATTTAACTGTTACCTTGCCGCCTGCAACGATGATCTTCATATCTTCGCTGATTGCAAGCTCGAAGTTACTGTCTTCAAGACCTTCACCGAAAGTACCGCCGATGTCTGCTGTTTCGCCGTCGCTGCACTTGTAGTCAACCTGAAGGTCGCTTGATTCGAATACTGTTTCCAACAATGCGTCAAATGTCTGAGCCTGAGGTGTTGCTGCGTCTGCAGGTGCTGACTGGTCAACAACGCTTGTTGTGCCTTCTTCTTCTCCGCCCTTCTTTGAGCAAGCTGCGAAGCTTACTACAACTGAAAGTGCAAGAACCATTGCCAATACTGATGTCAAAATTTTGCTCTTGTTCATAATTATTTCTCCTTTTTTTCAAATGGATTTTTTTATTTTAAGGGAGGCTTTTGCTCTGCCCTTATGTCTTAATCATATCACGGTGGAAGCTCGCTCTGTAAATTGCGTTTTACTTTTTTCAGGAGCTCTGTCCGCCGCCCTATGTCTTAGTTATACCACGGTGGAAGCTCACTCTGTAAATTGCGTTTTACTTTTTTTCAGGAGCTCTGTCCGCCGCCCTATGTCTATAGTTATATCACGATGGAAAAACGACCTGTAAATCTGATTTTACTTTTTATCCAAACCGTGGACAACCTCTGCGAATAAGTTAAGTTTAACACCTTCGAAAGGTAAAGTCAATTTAAAGTATAAAAATTTTGTAAAAAAAATACAGCGACATTTCTGCCGCTGTAAATTATTTAAATAACAAATATGCCGAGAACAACTGCAAGAATATACACAAGCAGGCTTACTGCATATTTTTCCATCCATGCCGAAACAAGGAAATAAACTGACGGAATGAATGCGAGGATTTTAACTGCGATGTTTGTTTTCTGATCCTTACCGTAAATCATATCCCAGTTAAGCAGTGCATCCTCGTAGAGAGGAGCATTGTTGCAAAAAAGCGAAACTGACAGATAGAACATTACAAGGTAAACCCAGAAAATTGAATCCTTTGAGCTTACTTCAATATAGAAAAGACCTATATATGAAGAAATAAACATACCGTAAGCAAGGAAGCGGTTCATCATACCCGGAAGGTAGCAGATGAGAAAAGACTTCACTTTGCTTTCTGAGAAATCGTGGTCAATATGGCCGCAGATTTCGTTTGCCTGAGTCCAGTGAGCATCCTGCACGGGAATCTTCATAATACGGCAGAAAAGCTGCTCCCAGAGAGCCTTGAGCGCTGCACCGAAGATGGTGACATACTTAGAGATTACATATAAAATTGCCATCATACATCACCCATTCCTTCCATATAAATCTCTTCAAATGTTTTTTCGCCCTTTATGCAAAGGTTTACATCTTCTTCAAGCTCGTAGCCGATCTCTTTGCAGACTTCAATGATGCCGTCGTAAGCCTTGCTGTCTCCGCAGAGGAAGGTGATGAGAGCTGTTGTGTTGAATATCTCAAGAGAAACCTCGTTGCTCTGAACGACCTGAACAGCCATTTCATAAGCTGTCTTTGCAGCTTCAAGAGCGTGCTCCTTATCGTCAAGAAGCATATAGGAAATCGCCTGCTCGTTATAGATCATCATATCCATTCCAAGAGCGATACCCTTCTTACAAACCTCAACAGAGCCCTTGAAATCGCCCATACGGCGAAGCACCTCTGCCTTTACGCTGAAGTAATCAAGGTTTTCGGGGTTGTCCTGAATCAACTTTTCGCATCTTTCGTCAGCTTCGTTAAGCTTACCAAGAAGGATGCTGGACTTGATTGCGTAGTAATAACCCTCGATATCGTTTCTGTTGCGCTCATACATTCTGTCGCCCACAGTTACGCACTTTGCATAATCCTCGTGGCTCCACGCAATCTGAAGATATATCAGGTCAAACATATAGCTGTAATCGCCGATTTCTTTATAGATCTTGTCAAGAAGCTTGTAGCAGTTTGCAGGCTCCTTCTCGGCAATCGTTTCTGCAACGAGTCTGAAGAAACCGTCGGAAGCCTTCTGCGCAGGTGTTTCTGCAGGAATTGAATCAAGATATGCGATAGCTTCATCATACTTGATCATCTGCTTGGATGTCTCCTCATCGGTATACATAAATCCGTACCATACAGGCTGAATCTTATTCATATATCCTCTGACACCGATGCAGAAATCGTACATATCACGCATCTTATCATATTTCTTGAATTTCGGAAGACCTTCTGCATACTCGGCATTGATCATATTAATATATGCCGAAACATGCTCATCATCAAATCTGAAGCTTTCTATGAAAGTTTCAAACAGGATTCTGTTTGAACGCTCACCGTCTTTGAAAAAGTCAACGGGTTTACGATTCGGGTCCGGATGAAGCATCTGGAAGAAATTATCCGTCGCATCGTCAAGAGTCTGAACCTTTTCGCTGTATTCAACAACTGCGTTGCTTGCCTCGCTGAAGCGAGCCTCTTCATACAAAGAAACAGCCTTTGAAAGAAGAACTGAAAGCTGCACATTTGAAACGCAGGTGATATATCCGAAAACAGCAAACAAAACCGTGACAACAGCAAGAAGAACCTGCGGAATACCGAAATATGTTCTGGTCTGCTTTCTTACACAATCGGCACAGTAAAGATCGCTTCCGCTGTTTTTAACAGGCTTGCCGCAGACTACACAGGTGCCTTCGCTCTTTTTCTTGAAGTCTTTTTCGCCCTTTGTTTCTTTGTTTTTCTTAGAAGACTTTTTATTCTCTTCCTTTTCAGAAGATTTTTTCTCTTCCTTCTCTTTTACAGGAACTTTTTTATCGTCCTTTTCTGCTTCCTTTTCAGCCTTATCTACGGACTTTTCGTCTGCCTTTTCTTCATTTTCTTCTTCGGCAGCCTTTTCATCCTTTTCTGCTGCAAAACTGAGATCTTCTATTGTGATATCGTCAGTTTTTGTTTCGGGTACAGCTGCGTCCCATTTCCAATCGCCGTCAACTTTTTCTTCTTCTGGGGTTTCCGGCGTGGTCTTTTCTTTATTCTCGTCAGACAAAGCTATTCCTCCTTATAAATATATTCAATAAATCATACCACAAATAAAATGAAATTTCAATTCAAATATAAAATTTAACAAAATATATATTTCATCTCTTGACGAAGCTCCCCGTGCAGGGTTAAACTTTAAGAAAAACTTTTGGAGATGTTACTATGGCTGCAGGTTATCCGACATCATTGAAATATGCAAAGCTTCGTCAATCGCCTCTTCGCTTCAGAGAGGACGGCACATTCAGAATCCTTCATCTTTCTGATATTCACGAGGTCTCGCCCGAAATGGATGATGATGAAAACAGAGACATTCCCGTCAATAAATCTGTTGAAACTCTCAATGTTATCGAAAAATGCGTTGAGGAGGCTCAGCCCGACCTCGTTGTTTTCGGTGGAGACAATATCAGCGGATACTGGGAAGAATATACTTACGATTATCTTCATGAAACGATTGAAAAAATCATCGCACCGATAAAGAAAAGAAACATTCCTCTCGCCATCGTTTTCGGCAATCACGACTCTGAAGGCGAGGAGAAAAGACCGTTTATCCGCCGTGAAAACCATATCAACATCTATGCTGAATATGAAAATTTCCGTGGCTGCTATAACGAAGAGGATGTTTCAGGCTGTGGAAACTACAGTCTGCCCGTCTTAAGCTCTGACGGCAGCAAAACTGCGTGGAACATCTGGTGCATTGATTCAAACGACTATATCCGTGACGAAAACCACCGTGTTATTGAAGGCAAGGGCTACGGTATTGTTCACCCCGACCAGATTGACTGGTACAAAAGAAAGGCTGAGAAGCTTAAGGCAGAAAACGGTGGCAAACCCGTACCGTCAATTCTTTTCCAGCATATCCCCGTTCATCAGGAATTTGACCTTTTTGATTTTGTTGATGAGAAAACCGACGGTGGAGTAGAGAAAAACGGCAAGACGCTGATTCCGAAAGATGGTGCAATCCTCGAGGGTCTCGTCCGTGAAGCACCCTGCCCTCCCGAAACGGAGCGTTCGCAGTTTGAAAGCTGGAAAAAGACAGGAGACATCGTTGCAGCTTTCTTCGGCCACGACCATGTGAACACCTTCATCGCAGAGGTTGAGGGAATAAAGCTCATTCAGACTCTCGGTGCAGGCTACCACACCTACGGCAAGGAAAGAGGCGGAAGGCTCATCGTCCTGCACGAAAACTCAACCGACTTTGACACAAAAACGCTCGTCGTTGAAAGAATCACAGATACAGAATTTTAAAGCAAAACAAAAAAGGAAGAGCCGAAGCTCTTCCTTTGATTTTTTTATTCTCAGAACTGGGTAGGATTGTTGTAGTTCTGTGTGGGGTTGTAAGCCTGCTGCTGAGGAGCGTACGGCTGCTGGGGAGCATACGGCTGCTGAGGAGCAAACTGCTGCTGAGCCATATACGGGTTGAAGCCCGTTGCCGGGTTAGCCTTTTTGCCTGTCTTAGCAATTGCTGCACAAACGATACCTGCGATTGAGAAGATAAAGAGGAAAATCGGGCTTGCGCCGATGCCGACAAATCCACCTGAATCAGATGCTGCTATTGCTATAACAATGAAATAAGCAATCATAACAGGAATCATAAAAGCATTACCGAGGATTGAAAGAACCTTACCTACTGTCTTCTTAAGAATTGTAAGAATTGAGCCTACAATATTCAAAACCAACGGAATAATAACAGAAATCATTGTCAGTACGCCCAAAACTTCAACATCAAGCATTTCATATAATTCTACCAAAGTAAAGAATGAAATATTAACACCAAATGCAGTTGTTACCCAATAACCGAGAAGAACACACATAAGGCTGCAGAAAGCGATAGCTGCCGGGACGAAGTTCATAATCGGTGTTCCCTTAGTTGCTGCCTTAACTGAATTGAATGCTGTACCTGCAAGAGCAGAA
>JAZORX010000072.1:0-42623 GCA_045656845.1 Acutalibacteraceae bacterium
AAGTCACACATCCTTAACAAGAAGACAACAAAGCGTAAAAGAGGTCTTCGTCAGACAGTTGTTGCTGACACAACAAACGTTAAGCAGATCAAGCGTTTGATTCCTTACAAATAAGAACGTGCTGCTTACGGCAGCAAAAGCTAATTAAATTTTAAAATTGGAGGTAACTTACCATGGCTCGTATTAAAGGCGCTACCATGACTCGTAAGAGAAGAAATAAAGTAATGAAAATGGCTAAGGGCTACTATGGCTCAAAGTCAAGTCTTTTCAAAACTGCTAAGCAGGCAGTTATGAAGTCCGGACAGTATGCATATGTCGGACGTAAGCAGAAGAAGCGCGACTTCCGTCGTCTTTGGATCACAAGAATTTCAGCAGCTTGCAAGATGAACGGCATGAACTATTCAACATTCATGAACGGCCTTAACAAGGCAGGCATCACACTTAACCGTAAGATGCTTTCAGAGATCGCAATCGCTGATCCTGCTGCATTCACAGCTCTCACAGAGAAGGCTAAGGCAGCTCTTAAATAATAAGCTTATATCACGCCCCTGAGATATGGGGGCGTGAATTTGTCTTTTTATAAGTAACACAGTGCGAGTGTTTTTAACCCAGAAGGGCAATGATTTTTTGAAAAGGAGTGCTGAAAATGGAACAGTTGACTGCTAAGCAGAATGAAAAAATCAAGGCTGCCGTCAGCGTTCGCGACAGTGCAAAAGTCCGTCGCGAATCAGGATTATTCTTCCTTGAGGGCGCGCGTCTTTGCGCAGATGCGGCTGAAAATAATGTTACCATTGTCAGGGCTTTTTTCACTGCAAAGGCTCTGGAAAAGTATACCTCCTACGCTGAAAAGATTATTGCAAAGGCGCAGGAAACTTTCGGAATAAGCGAAGAAATTTCTTCAAAGCTTTCAGATACTCAGAATCCGCAAGGCGTTTTCTGCATCTGTTCTGCTCCGGCAAGACAGGCTGAAACTGCAGAAATCAACCTTCAGGGAAAGTATATTTTTCTTGAAAATGTTCAGGATCCTTCAAACCTTGGTGCCGTCTCCAGAACGGCTGAAGCGCTCGGAATTGACGGTCTGATAGTCTGTGGTGGATGCGATGTTTACAACCCGAAGGCACTCAGAGCATCTATGGGCTCTGCATTGAGATTGCCCGTATATGTCTGCGACGATGCCGTAAAGCTTCTCGAAAGTCTTGGACGAAAAGGTATGCTCACTCTCGCTTCAACTCCCGATAGCTCGGCAGAACTCATAACACAGGTTGAAATGACGGGTGGCGTAGTCTGTGTTGTCGGCAATGAAGGGAACGGTGTTACCTGCGAAACGATGTCTGCTTGCTGTAAAAGGATAACAATTCCTATGGACGGCAGGGCAGAGTCGCTGAATGCATCAACTGCAGCGGCAATTCTTATCTGGGAGATGGTCAGAAAATGAGCGACAGAATTTATTGGATCTGGCTTCAGCAGACTCTTGGGATCAGCTCAAGCATAAAGACAGATGAGATTTTTTCATATTTCGGCTCAGCAAAGGCTTTGTATTATGCAGGTGAAAATGAGTGGCGTCTTTCAGGAGTTTTCACTCCTAAGCAGATATCAAAGCTCGCAAATCAGGATTTGACAAGAGCTAAGAATATATTTGACACCTGCGTTAAAAATAATTGGCAAATGGTTACGCCGAATGACGGGGATTATCCGTCTCTGCTTTTCAAATTGCCTAATTTTCCCATGGTTTTATATTACAGTGGAGATTTAGACTGTTTGAAAAACAAAATATCCATTGCCGTTGTCGGCACAAGAGAGCCGACGGTTAACAGCTCAAGAGCTGCAAGGTCTCTTTCTGCATCGCTTACCCGTTCGGGTGCGTTGGTTGTCAGCGGAGGAGCTTTGGGTATCGATGCGATGTCGCATCAGGGCGCTCTTGATGCAGGCGGAAAGACGGTTGCAGTCCTTGGTTGTGGATTGGATTGTTCCTATCCGGTTGCTAATGCTGCACTTCGCCGTCAGATTGAAAAGAACGGAGTGCTTGTAACGGAGTATCCTCCGGGAACTCAGGCAACTGCAAGAAATTTTCCGATACGAAACAGAATTATTTCGGGACTTTCGCATGGTACTGTTGTTATTGAAGCAGGCGAAAGAAGCGGTTCGCTGATAACTGCTAACTATGCTCTTGAGCAGGGCAGAGAGGTTTTTGCCGTGCCGGGGGAGATTATTTTCAGCTGCTTCACGGGCACCAACAAGCTTATCCGTGACGGAGCAAAACCCGTCTTTAATGCATATGATGTACTCAGCAGTTTCCTGATAACTCATCCTGAGTTGCTCGAGCTGAGTAAAATCGAAACAGAGCTGACTGTATCGGAAGCTCCGGTTCATCAGAAAGAAGACAGAAAGCCTTCAAAGCAGAAGGTTGAAGAAAAAGCGCAGAGAAAGCCTGAGCCTGATGGCTTGAGCGAAAATGCGCGTAAGATTTACAATGCTTTTGAATCCTGCGAAATGCAGATGGAAGATTTGATTATGAAAACAGGTCTTGGCGTCAGCGCCTTTGCCTGTGCAATGACCGAGCTTGAGCTTTTCGATCTTGTTGAGCTCAGAGCAGGTAAAAACTATAAACTGAAATAGGATGATAGAACAATATGTCAAAGCTTATTATCGTGGAGTCACCTACAAAGGTTAAGACAATAAAAAAATACCTCGGAAAGGATTTTGATGTTACCGCATCTATGGGACATGTCCGTGATCTCCCTGCAGCAAAGCTCAGCGTTGATATCAAAAACGACTTTGCCCCGAAATATTCCATAATCAAAGGAAAGGAAAAACTCGTCAAGGAGCTTAAGGCTAAGGTTGCTGAAAGCGACGAGATTTTTCTCGCAACTGACCCGGACCGTGAGGGTGAAGCGATTTCGTGGCATCTTGCAACCTTGCTCGATATTGATATGAGCAAGGCAAACAGAATTACTTTCAATGAAATCACAAAGACGGGTGTTGAAAACGGAATGAAAGCACCTCGTTCGATCGATATGGATCTTGTCAATGCGCAGCAGGCAAGGCGTATCCTTGACCGTCTCGTTGGTTATAAACTGAGTCCGTTCATTTCTCAGAAAATCCGCAGAGGTCTTTCTGCAGGACGAGTTCAGTCAGTTGCCGTTAAGCTCGTTGTAGACAGAGAAAACGAGATCCGTGCATTCGTTCCCGAAGAGTACTGGTCACTTGATGCAAAGTTTATCGCACCTTGCAGAAAGAGCTTTTCAGCTTCGTTCTATGGTGATGAAAGCGGCAAGGTTAAGATTACAAACAAAGAGCAGGCTGATTCATACCTTGAACGCCTTGACGGTGCAAAGTACAGCGTACTCTCAATCAAAAAAGGTACAAAAAAGAAGAATCCCGCACCTCCGTTTATCACATCAACTCTTCAGCAGGAAGCATCACGCAGAATGGGCTTCCAGGCTCAGAGAACGATGCGTACAGCTCAGGAGCTTTACGAAGGTGTTGATGTTGCAGGAATAGGCACAACGGGTCTTATAACATATATGAGAACAGACTCTCTTCGAATTTCTGAAGAAGCAAGAGCACTTGCAAACACATTTATCACGGATAATTACGGCTCAAAGTATCTTCCCGAGAAGCCGAGATATTATAAATCAAGAAGTAATGCTCAGGACGGTCACGAAGCAATCCGTCCGACAAATCCGATGCTCACCCCTGACAAAGTAAAGGGTAGTCTTACATCAGACCAGTATAAGCTTTATACTCTTATCTGGAAACGCTTTATCGCAAGCATTATGGCCAGCTGTATCCTCAACACTGTAAAGGCTGAAATCAAGGCTGAGACGGAAGGTAAGGAAGGCTATTGCCTTTTCAATGCATCAGGCTTCAGTGTGAAGTTTGATGGTTACACAGCTCTTTATGAGGAGAGCACGGATGAGGAAGAAGAGGATGCTTCAAAGCTTCCCGAGCTCAACGAAGGCGATAAGCTCAAGCTCAAGGAGCTTACGGGCAATCAGCATTTCACTCAGCCTCCGTCAAGATATACGGAAGCTTCACTCATTAAGGCTCTTGAAGAAAACGGCATCGGCAGACCGAGCACCTATGCTACTATTATTTCTACAATCGTAAAAAGAGAGTATATCAAGCGTCAGCAGAAGCAGCTTACTCCGACAGAGCTCGGCGAAGCAATCACAAACCTTCTTAAAGAAAAATTCCCGAAAATCGTTAATACAAAATTCACGGCAGGAATGGAAACAAACCTCGACGAAGTAGGCGAAGGTAACCTTGATTATATCGCAATGCTTCATGAATTTTACGATGAGTTTGAAAACACTCTTCAGAAGGCAAAGGCTGATATGAAAGATGTCAAGATTCAGCTTGAAGAGGATATGACGGATATTCCGTGCGAAAAGTGCGGAAGAATGATGGTAATCAAAAAAGGCAGATTCGGTAAATTCCTTGCTTGCCCCGGTTATCCTGAATGTAAAAACGCAAAGCCTCTCGTTATGCAGACCAATGCTAAATGTCCTAAGTGCGGTGGCGAGGTTGTAGAGAAAAAGTCAAAGAAGGGCTTCACATTCTTCGGATGCGGAAATTGGCCGAATTGTGACTTTATGACATGGGATAAGCCGACTGACGACAAGTGCCCTCAGTGCGGAAAGTCTCTTTTCAAACGCAAGGGAGGACTCACTGTCTGCCTTGATGAAGCTTGTGGATACGAAAAGAAAACAGAAAGAAAATCAAGAAAAAAAGCAGAGGAATAATATGAGCGACGTTCTTGTAATAGGTGGTGGCCTTGCAGGTGTTGAAGCTGCATGGGCGCTGGCAAACAACGGAATATCGGTAACAATAGCAGAGATGAAGCCGGAGAAGCGTTCTCCTGCGCACAAGAGTGATATGCTCGCAGAGCTTGTGTGTTCAAATTCTCTCAAGGCGCAGAGACTTGCTTCTGCGGCAGGTCTTCTTAAAGCAGAGATGGAGCTTTTAGGATCGGTCTGCGTTGAATGTGCTAAGGCTTGCAGTGTCCCTGCAGGTGGCGCATTGGCAGTAGACAGAGACGATTTTTCTCGGATGGTGACTGAAAAAATCAAAAATCATCCTCTTATAACTGTCGAGTGCAGAGAGGTAACCAAAATCCCTGAGGGTAATGTTATCGTTGCTGCAGGTCCTCTTGCTTCAGATGCACTTGCAGATGATATCAAGGCTCTTTGCGGAGGCTCACTCAGCTTTTTCGATGCAGCAGCACCGATTGTAACAGACGAAAGTATAGATAAATCCTGCGCATTTACTCAGTCACGATACGACAGAGGCGGTGAGGACGACTATCTTAACTGTCCGATGAATAAGGAAGAGTACGAAACCTTCTATAACGAGCTTGTCAATGCAGAGTCAGCCGAGCTTCATTCTTTCGACAAGAAAAAAGGTGTATATGAAGGCTGTATGCCAATTGGGGTTATGGCTTCAAGAGGTGCAGACACTATGCGTTTCGGGCCTCTTAAACCCGTCGGTCTCAGAGACCCGAGGACGGGTCACAGACCGTGGGCTGTGCTTCAGCTCAGAAGAGAAGATGCAAGCGGCACGATGTATAACCTTGTAGGTTTTCAGACCAATCTTAAGTTTGGTGAGCAGAAGAGAGTTTTCTCTTTGATTCCTGCTCTTAAAAATGCCGAGTTTATCCGTTACGGAGTTATGCACAGAAATACATTCATCGATTCTCCCCGTCATCTTAACAGTGACTTTTCATTCAGGGGAAGAAAGGGTCTTTATTTCGCAGGGCAGATAACGGGTGTTGAAGGCTATATGGAGTCAGCAGCATCAGGCATTCTCGCAGGTCTTAATATGGCGAGATACCTCAAGGGTGATGAGCCGATAAAGCTTCCTGAAATCACGATGCTCGGTGCGCTTTCAAACTATATCAGCAACGAATCTGTTGAAAATTTCCAGCCTATGGGCGCAAATTTCGGAATAATCCCTGCGCTTGATGAGCTGATAAGAGATAAAAAATTGCGTTACGAAGCTCTCGCACAGAGAAGCCTCGGATATTATAAAAAATTACTCTCTGAAGAAAGGAGAGGTGAAGATGAAGAATAATATAAAAGAGTTGCAGGAAAAGCTCGGCTATACATTCAACGATGAGTCAGTCCTTATCCGTGCACTTTCACATTCGTCATATGTCAATGAGAATCATTCTGCAGGCGATTCAAACGAAAGACTTGAATTTCTCGGAGATTCCGTTCTGGGGCTTATAACTGCAGAGAATTTCTTTAAGAATTATAAAAATCTTCCCGAAGGCGAATTGACAAAGCTCAGAGCAGCGACAGTATGCGAAAAGTCACTTGCAGGTTTTGCAAAGCAGCTTGAGCTCGGCAAATATCTGCTGCTCGGCAAAGGTGAAATACTTACGGGAGGAAGAGAGCGTCCGTCAATTCAGGCAGATGCATTTGAGGCAATCATTGCCGCAATTTATCTCGATGGGGGAATGGAAGCTGCAAGAGCTTTTGTTCTTAAATATATTGATGAAGCAATCAAGCGTCAGCAGTCTGTAAAGGATTATAAGACGATGCTTCAGGAGGTTGTTCAGAGAAATCCGGGCGAGCTTGTGGAATATGTTCTTGCAGGTGAAACGGGTCCTGACCACGATAAGAGATTTGAGGTTGAGGTACATCTCAATTCAAATGTAATCGGCAGAGGAATCGGCAGAAGCAAAAAGAGGGCCGAGCAGGAGGCTGCAAGGGAAGCCTTGGAGCTTATGGGTCTGTGAGGCATATAAATGTTGCGCTGTTTGTACCGCATAACGGTTGCCCGAACCAATGCTCGTTCTGCAATCAGCGTGCAATTTCAGGACACAGAAATCAGGTAGAGCTGTCAGATGTTGACAGAGCTGTGCAGATTGCCATGGAAAATCCCGAAAGCAAAGGTGGAGAAATCGCTTTTTTCGGAGGAAGCTTTACGGCTATTGAAAGAGAAACGATGGTTTCTCTTCTCTCTGCTGCGTATAAATATATTGAAAACGGCAGCTTCAGAGGGATACGCATTTCGACCAGACCCGATGCGATAGACGAAGAAATCTGTAAAATTCTTAAAAGCTATGGTGTTTCGGCTGTTGAGCTTGGTGCACAGAGCCTTGATGACAGAGTGCTGACGCTTAACAAAAGAGGCCATACGGCAGAGGATATTGTGAAAGCGACGAGGCTTCTTCAGAAAGAGGGCTTTGAAACGGGCTTACAGATGATGACGGGGCTTTACGGCTCAACGGATGAGGACAGCATTGAAACGGCTCGTAAAATTATAGAGCTTCAGCCCGATACAGTACGGATTTATCCGACGGTCGTGCTTGAAAACACTCAGCTTTGCGACCTTTACAGAAGTGGGGAATATCATCCTCAGGGCGTTGAAGAGGCGGCAGAGGTCTGTGCTGTTCTGCTTGAAATGTTCCAAAAAGCAGGGATCAGGGTTATACGAACAGGTTTGCATTCAGGCGGAGATGTTGAGGGCGAATTTGTTGCAGGTGCTTATCATCCTGCTTTCAAAGAAATCTGTGAAAGTAAGATTTACCTGAAAAAAGCAACGGAGTTTATCCGTCAGAATCAGATCCCTGAAGGCAAGATAGAAATCCGTGTGTCGCCTAAATCTGTTTCTCAGATGACGGGGCAGAAAAAAGCCAATATTCAGGCTCTGAGTGAGCTTGGGTATGAAGCAAAAGTAGTCACGGATGACAGTATTGAAAAATACAAAGTTTACATATTAAGGAATGAAACATTATGAGATTAAAAGCACTCGAAATGCAGGGCTTCAAATCGTTCCCTGACAAGACAGTTTTTAATTTTAACCACGGAATGACGGCTGTCGTCGGCCCTAACGGCTCAGGTAAGAGTAACATTGCCGATGCTGTGCGTTGGGTTCTCGGTGAGCAGTCAACCAAAAATCTTCGTGGTTCAAAGATGGAAGATGTTATCTTCGGAGGAACAAAAATCCGTAAGGCTCTCGGCTTTGCTGAGGTTACTCTGAAGCTTGATAATTCAGACAGAAGTCTTAATAATTGCGACAAGGATGAAGTTTCCGTAACCCGTCGCTATTACCGTTCGGGTGAGAGCGACTATATGCTTAACGGTGCTGTCGTAAGACTTCGTGATATCCACGAGCTGTTTATGGATACGGGTCTTGGTCGTGACGGTTATTCTCTCGTCAGCCAGGGCAGGATTGCTGACCTCATTTCTTCAAAGTCGGGTCAGCGCCGTGAAATGCTCGAGGAGGCTGCTGGAATTTCACATTTCCGTTACCGCAGAAACGATGCAAACAGAAAGCTTGCTCAGGCTGAGGAAAATCTCATCCGTTTAAGAGATATTCTTTCAGAGCTTGAAAGCCGTGTCGGCCCCTTGAAGGTGCAGAGCGAAAAGGCACAGAAGTTTCTCGTTCTTGCTGCTGAAAAGAAGGAGCTCGAAATCGGTCTCTGGCTTAATACTATCGAAACTTCAAAAACAAAGCTTCGTGAGCAGGAAGATAAGCTTTCAATCGCTCAGGCTCAGTATGATGGTATCGAAGCTGCTTTGAATGTCATCGAGCAGGAAACAGAAACAATATTTGCAAAAAATCAGGAAATCACCGTGCGCATAGATAATCTTCGGATGAACGCTACTTCTTATGAGGAGCAGGCAGTTCATATCGACGGTGAAATTTCTGTTGAGAAAAATACAATTCTTCATAACAATCAGACAATCGAGCGTATCCGTCGCGATATGACGGATGCAGCAGACAGTGAAAAGGGTCTCAACGCAGAAATCGAAGAGTCAAAGAAAGAAATTGACGAGTTGCTCGAGGAAATTGCGTCAAAGAAGAATGAACTTGATCTTGCAGCTGCAGATATTGCAAAAGCAAGGCTTGAAAACAGCGAGTTTTCAGATAAAATCGCAGACCTTTCACAGAAGATTACTGAAATCACAAATAAGATTGCCGATAAGCGAATTGAAGAAACGACGGCAAACTCTTCCATTGAAGAAATTATGGGCAGAGTCAGCAACATTGACGGTGTTCTTTCCACAAGAAACGGTTATATCACCGAGCTTGAAGGTAAGAAAAACGAGTGTCAGGCAGAGCTTGACAAGCTCAAGGAAGAGGAAACGCAGATTATGAATGCCGTTTCAGGCTATAATATGCGTGTTCAGAGCCGTGAAGAAAAGGCTGAAAAGCTCAAGAACGAGATTGACGCCCGTGGTCTTGATATTCTTCAGAAGAAAGATAAAATCCGTATTCTTGACGAAATGGAAAAGAATATGGAGGGTTATTCGGGTGCAGTCAAGTCGATTGTTCGTGAAGCAAAGGGCGGAATGCTCCGTGGTATTCACGGCCCGTTGTCTCAGCTTATAAATGTAAGCGACAGGTATGCGATTGCAGTTGAAACGGCTCTCGGTGCTGCTATTCAGAATATCGTTACAGACAATGAAAACGATGCTAAGCGTGCAATCAACTTCCTTAAAGAGAAAAAGAGTGGTCGGGCAACCTTCCTTCCTCTGACGGCTATCAAAGCGAAGCCGTTTACGGAAAAAGGTCTTGATGATTGCTATGGTTTTATCGATATGGCTGATATGCTTCTTGATTATGAAGAGAAGTACAGCGAGGTTATTAAGTCTCTTCTTGCACGCACGGCAGTTGCAGAGGATCTTGACAGTGCGATTGCAATCGCCAAGAAGTACGACTACCGTTTCAAAATCGTTACTCTTGACGGTCAGGTTGTCAATGCAGGCGGTTCAATGACAGGTGGTTCAAGAGGACACAACGCAGGTATCCTCAGCCGAGGAAATGAAATCGACAAGCTCAATGCTCAGATAAAGGAGCTTTCTGCTCAGCAGCAGATAAGTCAGGAAGAGTATAAAAAGCTCAGCGAGGAGCTTGCCCTTGTCAAGGCAGACCTTGACGCTTCGCAGGCAGACCTTAAGCGTACGCAGGAAGACGTTATCCGTAAGGAAAGCGAGTTTACCCTCATTGACGGTAAGCTTGACACTGCCAATGCAGCTCTTGAGGAGCTTCGCAGAGAGAAGCATAATGCAAACCTCCGAATCAGCGACCTTGACGAGCTCAAGGCTAAAGCTCAGGCTGAAATTGACGAATACAACAAAGAGCTTGGTTCTTTGCAGGCAGATCTCGATGTCGTAACACACGGCAGGGAACAGCTTGACGAAAAGAGAGAAAATCTCTCTCAGCTTGAAGCAAAAATTAACCTCGATATCCTCGCATATGAAAAGGATATTCAGGCACGAAGAGAGGCTGTCGATCTTCTCATCAGGCGTATGGCAAGCCACGAAGGCAAGCTTGATGACCTCAACGAGGAAATCGCAGTTATCGAAAACGCAAACAAAGAAATTGAAAATAAAATTATTGAGCTTGAAAAGAAGGCAGCAGACCTTCGTTCAATGGGCGCTCAGTCAAAGAGCGATGTTGAAGCTCTTATCAAGGAAAGAACAGAATGCGATGCGTTGAGTGTCAAACTTCGTTCTGAGGAGCGTATGAAGCTTGATGAGCGTGAAAAAATCAGCGGAGAGCTTGCCCGTCTTGAAGAGAGAAAGGAAACAATGCTCAAACAGCTCGATGATGCTGTGAATAAGCTCTACGATGAATATCAGCTTACAAAGAGTGAGGCTGAGGCTATGAACATCGTCATTGACGATTATCAGAAGGCTCATCGCACTTTGCAGGAAATCAAAGGAAAAATCCGTGCTCTCGGCAGCGTAAATGTCGGAGCGATCGAGGAATATGCTGAGGTTTCAGAACGCTATGCCTTTATGAAAGAGCAGCTCGACGATATCGAGCGCTCCCGTGAAGAGCTTAACCGTCTTATCGGTGATCTTACGGGCAAAATGGCAGAGCAGTTCAAGGAGCAGTTTGTCAGAATCAACAGCTATTTCGGCGAAACATTCGTTGAGCTTTTCGGTGGAGGCAAGGCAGAGTTGCTTCTTGAAAATCAGAACGATGTTCTTGAATGTAACATTGAAATCAAGGTTCAGCCACCGGGCAAGAATGTTCAGAATATTGACCTTCTCTCAGGTGGTGAAAAGGGTCTCGCTGCGATTGCACTTCTCTTCTCAATTCTCAAGGTTTCTCCGTCTCCGTTCTGTATCTTTGACGAGGTTGAGGCAGCGCTTGACGATGTCAATGTAACCCGATATGCTCAGTATGTGCGCCGTATGACGCAGAATACTCAGTTCATTCTCATCACACACAGACGAGGAACGATGGAAGAAGCCGATGTTCTTTACGGTATCACAATGCAGGAAGAGGGCGTTTCAAAAATGCTCGAGCTCCAGACGACAGAAATGGCAAGAAAACTCGGAATTACCTAAGAGGTGATTGTATGTTAAAACCTTTAGTTTTCAGACAGTATACAACCAACGAATTAAAGCCTGCAGGCTGGCTTGAAAATCAGCTGAGAATTCAGGCAAATGGACTTTCAGGCAATCTCGATAAAATATGGCCTGATATCCGTGACAGTGCATGGGTCGGAGGCGATTGCGAAGGTTGGGAAAGAGTGCCTTATTGGCTTGACGGTTTTATTCCTCTTGCGTATCAGCTTGAGGATGAGGATATGATTGCAAGGGCAAAAAATTTCATCAATGCAATCATTTCCCGTCAGCAGGAGGATGGTTGGATTGCTCCGTGTTCCAAGGAAAAAAGAAACGAATATGATATGTGGGCAGTTTTTCTTATCTGCAAGGTGCTCGCTCTTTATGCAGATTGTGCAAATGACGAGGAGAGAATTTTGCCTGTTATTTATAAGGCGCTTAAAAATCTTGACAGTCACATTCGTGGAAATATCCTTTTTGATTGGGCAGCAGCAAGGTGGTTTGAATGTCTTATTCCTCTTGCGTGGCTTTATGAAAGACAGCCTGAGGATTGGATGCTTGACCTTGCGCAGAAGCTTGATATCCATGGCATCGATTACGAAAAGCTTTTTGCTGATTGGAGATATGAGAAAAGGCGTGAAGGCTGGAGCTTTCTCAACCATGTTGTAAATATGGGAATGATGATAAAAGCATATGCCCTCCGTTCACTTTTTACCGGTGAAGATTCCAATGCTTTTGCTAAAAAGTCAATGGAAATTCTGCTTCGTGACCACGGAATGGCTTGTGAACATTTTTCGGGCGATGAATGCCTCAGCGGCAGAAGTCCGATTCACGGCTCAGAGTGCTGCTCAGTGACGGAAGCTATGTATTCTTACGAATGGCTGACTGCGATTACGGGCGATGCTTATTGGAGCGACAGACTTGAAAAAGCAGCATTCAATGCGTTGCCTGCAACTATCAGCCCCGATATGTGGACTCATCAGTACGACCAACTTTCAAATCAGGTTCAGTGCTCTGTTTTTCCTCAGGGTAAGCAACCTTTTGATACTAATTCTGAGGAGTCACACCTCTTTGGACTTGAGCCGAATTACGGCTGCTGCACGGCAAACTTCAATCAGGGTTGGCCGAAGTTTGCGATGAGCACATTTATGAAAGCTGAGGACGGAATTGCTGTAACAACAATTGCTCCGTCAAAGCTTGTAACCGATAACATAACAGCAGAAATTATAACAAACTATCCCTTTGAGGATGGGTATTCAGTTAAAATCAAGGCTGAAAATCAGGGTGCGTTTGTGCTGTATCTGCGTATTCCCGAAGGTGCAGTAAATCCGACGATAGACGGAAAACCTGCAGAATCAGGCTATAATAAAGTTATGATTACAACTGAGGGTGAAAAGGAAATCAGCGTTTCTTTCAGCTTTGAAGCAAAGCTTTATGAAAGAGATAACGATATGTATTGCCTCAGAAGAGGAAATCTCACTTTCGCTCTCCCGATAGGCGAGAGATGGGAAAAGAAAGAGTATATCCGTGACGGCGTTGAAAGAAAGTTCCCGTATTGTGACTACGAGATTTATCCGACCTCTGCGTGGAATTATGCTTTCACAGGAGATGATTTCTCAGTTGAATTCGGCACGGTAGGCGAGACTCCGTTTTCACCTGATAATGTACCTCTTAAAATCAAAGCAAAGCTGGTGCCGATTGAGTGGAATTTGGTTGACGGAATCTGCACGGAAACACCTTCATCACGAGTGCCGATGGGTGAGTCGGTTGAGCTTGAAATGATTCCCTATGGCTGCACAAATCTCCGTATGACGGAAATGCCCGTTGTGAAATAATATTTAATTTGCATCGCATCCCGGAACTCAGGTTCAGGGGTGCGTTTTTTTGCTTAAAAAGCTGAAAAAATCGCAATAAACTCTTGATACTTGAGCCGTTTTCTGCGATAATATAAAATGTATATTTATATGTAGGTCTACCTACTTTAAGGAGCATTTAATATGAGTGATTATGAAAAACTTGCGGAGTTATTGTTCCCTGATATAACAAAAACTCCTGAAGATTATGAAGCAATATATCCCGAAAGAGGATTGTCAGAGGGTGCAAGAGTTTCCCGTTTCGCCCCGAGCCCGACAGGATTCCTCCATCTCGGTGGTCTTTTTGCATCAATGATTTCCCGCCTTACAACCCGTGCAACGGACGACGGTGTTTTCTTCCTTCGAATTGAAGATACAGATAAGAAGCGTGAAATCGAAGACGGTGTTTCTGCAATCATCACAGGTCTTAAGGATTTCGGTATGACACCCGACGAGGGCGTTATGGGCTTTAATGAGGAAAGCGGAAATTACGGCCCTTATCAGCAGAGCCACAGAAAAGAGATTTATCAGACGATTGCAAAGAGCCTTGTTATAAAAGGTCTTGCATATCCTTGTTTCTGCTCAGAGGAAGAACTCAACGCTATCCGTGCAGAGCAGGAAAAGGTAGGCACACCGATTCAGGGCTATTTCGGTGAATGGGCAAAGTGCCGTGAGCTCAGCTTTGAGGAGCAGAAGGCTAATATTGAGGCAGGAAAACCCTATACTCTTCGTCTTCGTTCTCCGGGTAATGCAGATAACAGAATTAAGTTCGATGACCTTATAAAGGGCAAGATCGAAATGCCTGAGAATATTCAGGATGTTGTCCTTCTTAAGACGGACGGTATTCCTACATATCATTTTGCACACGCAGTTGACGATCATTTTATGAGAACAACTCATGTTGTCCGTGGTGACGAGTGGATTTCTTCAGTGCCTCTTCATATTCAGCTTTTCAAAGCTTGCGGATACAGAGTGCCGAAATATGCTCATATCTCTCCGATTATGAAGGAGGATAACGGTGGCAAGCGTAAGCTCTCAAAGCGTAAGGACCCCGAAGCTTCAGTTTCGTTCTATACAGAGAGTGGTTATCCGAGAGAGAGCGTTATTGAGTATCTTCTCACAATCGCAAACTCAAACTTTGAGGATTGGAGAAAGGTTAATAAGGATGCACCTCAGTCAGCATTCCCGTTCAACCTTAAAAAGATGAGCGCAAGTGGTGCATTGTTTGATCTTAACAAGCTCAACGATGTCAGCAAAAATGTTATCTCAGTTATGACAGCTGATGAGGTTTATGAAAAAGCTCTCATCTGGGCTAAGGCATATGACGAAGAGCTTTATAATCTCTTCTCAAATGATGAAGCGTTTGCAAAGGGCATTCTTTCAATCGACAGAGGCACAGCTAAACCCCGTAAGGATATCGCAAAGTGGGACGAAATCAAGGATTATGTTTCTTATTTCTACAACGATATCTATACTCCCGACTATTCTCTTCCCGAAAATATCTCAAAGGAAGATGCTGCGGCTGTTCTTGAAGCATATATCAAGGTTTTTGATGCTGCTGACGATAAGGACACATGGTTCAATAAGATAAAAGATCTTTGCGAGCCTCTCGGCTTCACCCCGAATGTAAAAGAATATAAGAAAAATCCCGAAGCTTTCAAGGGCCATGTCGGTGATGTTTCAACGGTTATCCGTGTTGCAATAACATCACGCCGTAACACTCCGGACCTTCATTCAATTATTGCTCTTCTTGGCAATGACGAGATAAAGGCAAGGCTCGAAAGCGCACTTAAAGAATATAAATAAGAGGAGGAACTAAAAATGGAAGAAGAAATCAAGGTTTCCAATTTTATTCATGATTTTATAGATGAAGATCTCAAAAACGGAGTCAACACCAGAGTGCAGACCCGTTTTCCGCCTGAGCCGAATGGTTATCTTCACATCGGCCACGCAAAGGCTCTGTGCATAGACTTCAGCACAGCTGAAAAATACGGTGGAATCTGCAATCTTCGTTTTGACGATACAAATCCGTCAAGAGAAGATGTTGAATATATCGAAGCTATCAAGGAAGATATCAAGTGGCTTGGATTTAATTGGGAAAACATTTACTATGCTTCAGGTTATTTTGATTTTGTTTATGAATGTGCTCTTAAGCTCATTCAGGACGGTAAGGCTTATGTTGATGACCTTACTGCAGACGAAATCAGAGAGTACAGAGGTACTCTTACAGAGCCGGGCAAGGAAAGTCCCTACAGAAACCGTTCAGTTGAGGAGAATATGGATCTCTTCAAGAGAATGACAGACGGTGAATTCGGCAACGGTGAAAAGGTGCTTCGTGCAAAGATTGATATGGCATCGCCTAACCTTAATATGCGTGACCCTGTTATTTACAGAATTTCTCATGTTTCACATCATCAGACAGGCGATAAATGGTGCGTTTACCCGATGTATGACTTTGCTCATCCTCTTTCCGACGCAAGAGAAAGAGTAACATATTCTCTCTGTTCTCTTGAGTTTGAAAACCACCGTCCTCTTTACAACTGGTTCCTTGAGCAGATCGGTTTTGATGAGCCTCCCCGTCAGATTGAGTTTGCACGTCTTAACATCAACTACTGCGTGACAAGCAAGAGAAAGCTTCTTGAAATGGTTAATAAGGGAATCGTTGCAGGTTGGGATGACCCGAGAATGATAACTCTCTGCGGTATGCGCCGTCGTGGTTATCCTGCAACAGCCGTAAGAGATTTCATAAACAGAATCGGTGTTTCAAAAGCAGACAGCACGGTTGATTACGGTCTTATCGAGGCTTGCGTAAGAGACGATCTTAACCTTAATGCACCCAGAGCTATGGCAGTTCTCAAGCCGCTCAAGGTTATTATCGATAACTATCCTGAAGGACAGAGTGAGGACTTTGAAGTTGAGCTTCATCCTGATCATCCTGAAATGGGTACCCGTAAGGTTACTTTTGCCCGTGAGCTTTATGTTGAACAGGACGACTTTATGGCAGAGCCTGTCAAGAAGTATTTCCGTCTCTTCCCGGGCAACGAGGTTCGCTTCAAGAGCGCATATTTTGTAAAATGTAATTCTTATGAAACAGATGAGGAAGGCAATGTAACCTGCCTTCACTGCACATATGACCCTGAGAGCCGCGGAGGAAACTCTCCTGATGGCAGAAAGGTCAAGGGAACAATTCACTGGGTAAATGCAAACGATTGCATCAAGTGCGAAGCCCGTCTTTATGACAGACTCTTCAGCGCTGAGGAGCCCGGTAAGGAGCACGACTATGAGGAAGATCTCAACCCGAATTCATTGACGGTTGTTGACGATTGTCTTCTTGAAGGTGGCTTTGGTAATGTTAAACCGGGCGACACCTTCCAGTTTATGCGTAACGGTTATTTCTGCGTCGATAAAGACAGCACAGACGATAAAATCGTATTTAACCGTACGGTAGCGCTCAATTCATCTTGGGGCAAGTAATAAAAAGGAGCTTTAGAATATGAAAATCCTTAACAGAATAGTTACCTTTGTTCTGGCTCTTGCAGTTTTTCCTGCGTTGGTAACAAGGATACTTATCAGAATAGTTGAAGACCCTAAGGGTCTTATGGCAAACAGTGCGCTTATTGAGACAAACCTCAATTTCAGCCAGCTTGTTGATTACATCAAGGACGGAACAATCAGCATCGGCAATCTGTTCTCGTCTTCATCCAATCTTCCGGGCGAAATCCTTAAAATGAAGGGTTGGCTCATTGCGACTCTCGTTTTCATAGTTATTGCTTTGCTTATAGCGATAGTAATTATGGGTTGCGCACTTTTCACAAGAGCACATAAAACGGTTATGTGTCTGAGTGCAGCAGGTGCTCTCTGTGTCTTTATTGCAATGGGATTGTTCCAGAAGTTTACAACTCCGTTTACAGAAGGTGTTATGACTCTCGCAGACCTCTTGCCTGACAGTTTCCTTGGTGGCGAATTCGTCGGCAGCATTGCTGAGATGCTTTCAATCACGGGTACGGGTGATATTGTTGTCTTCCAGCTCGGAAATGCATTTATAACAATGGCAATTATCTTTATCGGTCTACTTCTCTGGACGGTTGCTTATTATGTAACTCTTCCTGAAGAGGAGAAGGCTTCTATCAAGAATCCTCCCGTTAAAGAAAAGAAAGTAAAGGCTAAAGCTAAAAAGGCTGACTAACAAATAAAGCGACTCCGGAAACGGAGTCGCCTTTTTGTGTGTTTGGATTAATAGTTTTCTTTTCTCATTTCGAAGTAGCTCTGCGGATGGTTACATACGGGGCAAACTTCGGGAGCTTTTTTACCGATTACGAGGTGACCGCAGTTACGGCATTCCCACATAATTTCTTCGCTCTTTTCGAAAACAGCCTTCATCTCAACATTGTTGAGAAGTGCACGGTAACGCTCTTCGTGAGATTTCTCGATTGCAGCAACTGCTCTGAACTGAGCTGCAAGAGCTGTAAAGCCTTCCTCTTCAGCGTCCTTTGCAAAGCGGTCGTACATATCTGTCCATTCGTAGTTTTCGCCTGCAGCTGCAGCAGCAAGGTTTTCTGCTGTGTTGCCAAGCTCACCGAGAGCCTTGAACCAGAGCTTTGCGTGTTCCTTTTCGTTGTTCGCTGTCTGCTCAAAAATAGCAGCGATCTGCTGATAGCCTTCCTTCTTTGCTACGCTTGCAAAGTAAGTGTACTTGTTTCTTGCCTGGGATTCACCTGCGAAAGCCTCCATAAGGTTTTTCTCAGTTTTTGTTCCCTTATACATAATAAATTCTCCTTTATTATTTATTTCAGCGGAAATCTTACAGAAATTTCTCCGCTTGTCAATGTAACTGTTTCGCCGTTTTCAAGGACGACGAGTCCTCCTCTGCTGTCTATATCAGCAGCCTGAGCTTCGTGCCATACATTATCTTTAAGATACCGGATATCCTTTCCGATGACATTTGAAAGCTCTTTATATTCGCTGATATATTCCACGGGATCTTTGAAAATCAGCTCAGAAATATTATTTGCAATCTCAGCAGTAAGGATATTACGGTCAATTTCCTGACCCAATGAAGCTGCGATTTCTTTGATATCGTCGGGAAAATCGATCGTTGAAACATTTATTCCGACTCCGATAATCAGCTTCTTGACAATACCGTTTTCGCTGACGGACTGAACAAGAATTCCACAGACTTTTTTATTATCGATATAAATGTCATTCACCCATTTGATTTTTGCGTCAAGAGATGTCAGCTTTCGTATAGCTCTTGCGCAGGCAACTCCTACAGCGCAGGTAACGCCCGTAAATTCGAAAGCAGGGGAGTCTGTGTTGTAAACAATTGAGAAATAAAGACCGCTTCCTTTGGGTGAAAAGAAGCTTTTTCCTTGGCGCCCTCTTCCGTTAGTCTGCCCATCTGCAGCAACAAGAATACATTTTTTGTTTTCTTTGCAAAGCTCTTTGGCTATGTCGTTGGTCGATGTTACCGTGTCGTAAACAAAAACATCAATGCTGTCGTTGATTAATGAGCGTATTTTTTCTTTGCTGAGCATTATCAAACCTCTTTTGTGCGAGTTTGTATTTCTTTATAACAAAATAATATCATAATCTTTTTAAACATACAAGCACAAGACGGAAATTTTTGAATAGAATATATTATATGATTTGCACAGTTTTCTTAACGGAGGTCAGGATGATGATAAGCAGCTGCTTCTATTACGGTGTCTATTCGCCCAAAGGTTTTTATTCTCTTGCTTCGAGGCATAGCTTCAGGGCTGAGAAAAACTATATTGTCAAAAGTTATTCAGCTTCAGCGAAGCAGGGGCTTTTTAATTCTATAAAAACAGAGCTTGAAAGAAGAGGGCAGAGCTGCATCGATTTTTGTGCAGACGAAAGAAGCATTGGAATATTCAGCAGCGATGCAGACTTCAGAATTTTTGACGGCACATACGGCTTAGCAGAAACTGCCGATAAAATTCTGTTTCTGGGTGACCCGGAGCCGACAGCTGAAATGCAGAAATACATAAACGAAAGAAGAGAGGCTGAAAAAAGAGCGTGCAGATTTCTCTCTGCTTGCCGTTGCATCAATAATGATATGGTTCGCCTTGACTCAGCGAATATGGATATCGTAAAAATAAACCGTTTTTCAAGCAGACTCTGGTCTTCAGCAGGAGGTAAACTCAAAGGCAATATAGGAACGGAGCATAAAAGATTTGTAACCTGCATAACGCCCGACGGTGTTGAGCTGAATATGGAGGCTTTTGACACTTACTGCGACAATATTACGGTGATCTGTGATAAATCGGGCGCATCATCAAGAAGGATTACAGACAGGGTCAGGCGATATGCTCTGAGCGCAGGCTATGATGTTATAAGCTGCATCTGCCCGTTGAACATTGAGGGTGGAGCAGAGCATCTGATAATTCCCGAACTCAGATACGGTATTTTTACCTGCAAGTATTATCATAAATGCGATTTTGAAAAGTGCCGAAGGGTTTCGGCCCGTAGGTTTCTTATCCCATCAGAGGCTGAAACTAAACAACGGATGGATTTCAGCTTCAAAGCATACAAAAGGCTGATGCAGGAAGTTTTTTCTTCTCTTGAGACGGTCAGACAATGTGACATTAAAATTGAAGAAAAAATGCAGAAAAACAGCCTTGAAGAGGATATAGGAAATATTATGAAAAAGATTTTTTGCTCTTGAAAAAATATCTGCAAGTGATATAATTTAGAAAAAGGAGGAGTTGTTATGAAAAAAACATTCAAAAAATTAATTGCTGTTATGCTTACGGCTGTAATTTGTCTTAGCATTATGCCGTTCGCTTCTGCTGCAATTTACGGTGATCATGTTATTATCAGAGGCGATGCAGACGGAGATGGCAAAGTGAATTCTTCAGATGCTCTTCTCGTTTTGCAGTATGCTGTAGGAAAGGTTGACGAGGAAGAGATCAATTGGCAATGGGCAGACCTTAACGGAGATGATGAAATCAATTCATCAGATGCTCTTCGTATTCTTCAGATTGCTGTCGGCTCAGATAACCCGTTGAAATACAGCGAAGAAGAGATTGTTAAATTCTATGCAGATGCTCTTACGATGTCCTGCCAGAATCCGTCTCAGATTTCATATTATTCATATTACGGATCACTGATGGAAAATGATGCCGATCCTGATGAATACTATGAATTTGATGATAATACTGAATATATCGAGTATTTTGTTGACGGATACGATGAATATGGATATTCAACATTTGATTTTTGTCCGGCACCCTGGCTTTTGATGGACTTTGTTTCTTCTGCTGAGATAGAAATGTACGAGGGTGAGTATTGCGTTACAATTACTCTTAACGAAGAATGGTCAAGTTTTGAAGAACCCGCTCCTGCCAATACATACTGGTACACAGCAAACTATGCAGACTGTACTGTAAGTGGTGTAGAAGGTTTGACTGTTTATGATGCTTCAGCTTGTTTTTATGAAGTACAGCTTACTGCATTCATTGGTAAGGATGGCTTTGTAAACACTCTTTTTGTTGATATTCCTTTTACAATGTATATGTCAGTCGAAGACGACTACGGTTATTACTATGCAGATTTTACTGAAACAGGAATAATCAGCGATAGTTATTTCTTTTATTTTTAACAGATAAAAACAACAAGCGGAGTGCATTTTGCACTCCGCTTCAGCTTTATTCATCAAATTTAAACGAGCCTGAAAGTAAGGTTACGGAATTTTTATCAACAGTGAGCAATCCGCCGTCGGTTGTCGCTGTTTTTTTTGTTCCGTCCTCAAACCAGATGGTACACGGACTTTTCACAACAGATGTTACGAAAGATATGTGACCTGCCATAATTGCAAGTTCACCTTCAGTTCCGCGGACATCAAGCTTTGCAATCTCGCCGTTGAATTTGTTTCCGTCAGGGGAAGCGACGGTAAGATTAAATGTGCTCATAGCTTAAGCCCTCTTTGCCTTTTCTACTGCATCGTCGATTGTACCGACGAAGAGGAAGGCTGACTCGGGCAGATCATCGTGCTTTCCTTCGATGATTTCTTTGAAGCCACGGATAGTCTCGCTTATCGGTACATATTTACCTGCAAAGCCTGTAAATTTCTCAGAAACATCAAACGGCTGAGAAAGGAATCTCTGAATCTTTCTTGCTCTCTGAACGAGAAGCTTATCGTCATCTGAAAGCTCGTCCATACCCATGATTGCGATGATATCCATAAGTTCGTTGTAACGCTGGAGAATACGCTGAACCTCTTTTGCAACATCGTAATGCTCCTGACCGACGATTTCGGGGGAAAGGATACGGCTTGAAGATTCAAGGGGATCAACAGCAGGGTAGATACCCTGAGAAGCAATGTTTCTTGCAAGAACTGTTGTTGCGTCAAGGTGAGCGAATGTCGTTGCCGGAGCAGGGTCAGTAAGGTCATCAGCAGGCACATAAACAGCCTGAATTGATGTGATTGAACCCTTCTTTGTTGATGTGATTCTTTCCTGCAAAGCACCCATTTCAGTAGCGAGCGTCGGCTGATAACCAACGGCTGAAGGCATACGGCCGAGAAGTGCTGAAACCTCACTACCTGCCTGAGTGAAACGGAAAATATTATCAATGAAAAGAAGAACATCCTGACCTTCTGTGTCACGGAAATACTCAGCCATTGTAAGACCCGAAAGACCGACTCTCATTCTTGCTCCCGGCGGCTCGTTCATCTGGCCGTAAACAAGAGCTGTGTTTTTAAGAACTCCTGACTGCTTCATTTCGTTGTAAAGATCGTTGCCTTCTCGTGTTCTTTCGCCAACACCTGTGAAAACAGAAATACCACCGTGCTGCTTTGCGATATTGTTGATAAGCTCCATGATAAGAACCGTCTTACCAACACCTGCACCACCGAAGAGACCGATCTTACCACCCTTTGAATAGGGACAGATAAGGTCGATAACCTTGATGCCTGTTTCAAAGATTTCAGCGCTTGTTGCAAGCTCATCATAATCGGGAGCGTTACGGTGAATGTTCCAACGCTCCTGTGTTTCGGGTGACGGCTGATTGTCAACTGCATCACCGAGAACATTGAAGATTCTGCCGAGCGTCTCTCTGCCGACGGGAACACTGATCGGAGCGCCTGTATCGGTAACATCAACACCACGCTGAAGTCCGTCTGTTGAGGACATAGCGATGCAACGGGCAGTGTTATCTCCGATATGCTGCGCAACCTCAACGGTAAGGATTCTTTCTCCGATAGGGATTGTCAGAGCATTATGAATTGCAGGCAACTCACCCTCGTTGAATTTAACGTCAACAACGGGTCCCATTACCTGAGTAACTTTACCAATATTTGAAATACTCAACTGTATCACCTCTTATCAGTTGCCGCTGCCGGCAACAATTTCTGTAATCTCCTGCGTGATAGCACCCTGTCTTGCACGGTTGTATTCAAGCTGGAGGTCACTGATCATCTGCTGCGCATTCTTCTCTGCAGAGTCCATAGCCATTCTTCTTGCGGCAACTTCACTTGCAAAGCTTTCTCTTGCGCAGATCGTTATCATTCCTGCAATGTATTCACGGGCAACATTGTTGAGCACAGTAAGATTATCCGGCTCAAAAACAATACCCGAAACATCCTCGCGTTCGCTTTTTTCAAAGGGGAGGATCCATTTGATGTAGGCTTCCTGCGACATTACGGAAAGATATTTTGTAGAAATAATTCCGAGTTTATCAAACTTTCCTTCTGCAAAATCGGTACAGAGAGTTTCTGCAAGAGAAGCAGCCTCTTCAAAGGAATAGCTCTCGGAAGAATTGGTTGGTTGGTTATATTTTTCGCATGCACGTTTACCGATCGGGATAAACTCAGCTTCGGGGAATTCTTTTGCAAGACGGAATACATTTGCATTGTATCCACCTGCAAGACCTCTGTCACCTGCGATAACGATAATTCTCGTTTTGCCTGTGTCACGGACCTGCATATAAGGACTTTTGAGGCTTTCTCTGTCTGCAGCGAGAATAGAGATAGTATCTTCAAGAGCCTTGCAGTAGTCACGACCCTTTTGCATTGCTTCGTTTGCCCTGCGTATTTTTGAAGAAGCGACAAGCCCCATGGCTTTGGTAAGCTGCATGGTTGATGTAACGCTCTTTATGCGCACACGAAGAGTTTTAGTGTTTCCTGACATAATGAATTACACCTGCATTTCAGCAAGAATTTCTCTGAGCTTGGTTTCGTCGGCATCGTCGTAATATCCGGCTTCAATTCTTTCAAGCCATGCGCCGTATTTGTTTTCAAGCAATGCAAAAAGTCCTGCCTCATAATCACGGACACCTGAAACGGGAACTTCGTCAAGGAATCCTTTGATAACTGCATAAACGATCGCAACCTGACAGCCAACGCGTACGGGAGAATTCTTGCCCTGCTTGAGAACTTCAACGATTCTTTCACCAAGAGCAAGACGAGCCTTTGTATCTGCGTCAAGATCGCTTCCGAACTGAGCAAAGGACTGAAGCTCACGGTACTGTGAATAAAGGAGCTTCAATTCACCGGAAACCTTCTTCATAGCCTTGAGCTGAGCCGAACCACCAACACGGCTAACGGAGATACCCGGGTTGATAGCAGGCATAATACCTGAATGGAAGAGTTCCGTTTCAAGGAAGATCTGGCCGTCTGTGATAGAAATAACATTTGTCGGGATATATGCTGAAACGTCACCTGCCTGAGTTTCGATGATGGGAAGGGCTGTGATAGAACCTCCACCGTATTCGGGAGCAACGCAGGCTGCACGTTCAAGAAGACGGGAATGAAGATAGAAAACATCACCGGGGTAAGCCTCTCGTCCGGGAGGACGACGGATAAGAAGAGAAAGTGCACGGTAAGCGACCGCGTGCTTGCTCAGATCGTCGTAGATGATAAGAACATCTTTGCCCTGCTCACGGAAATATTCAGCCATTGCGCATCCGCTGTACGGGGCAATGTACTGCAAGGGTGCGCTTTCTGATGCGCTGGCAGAAACGATGATTGTGTTTTCCATAGCACCGTTGCGAAGAAGCTCGTTTGCAAGCTGAGCAACGGAAGTGCTCTTCTGTCCGATTGCGACATAAATACAGATTACGCCTGTATTCTTCTGGTTGATAATTGTATCAACGGCAATCTCAGTTTTACCTGTCTGTCTGTCTCCGATGATAAGCTCACGCTGACCTCTGCCGATGGGGATCATACTGTCGATAGCCTTGATACCTGTCTGCAAAGGAACGCATACGCTTTCTCTTTCGATAATTCCCGGTGCCTCTGACTCGATAGGACGGGTGCCGCTGTATTCAACGGGGCCTTTACCGTCGATCGGTTCACCGAGGGCGTTGACAACTCTGCCGAGAAGAGCTTCACCGACGGGAACAGAAAGAACCTTGCCTGTTCTGTGAACGGTTGAACCTTCACGGATATCGTTTTTATCGGAAAGAACTGCGACTGAAACTGTTTCTTCCTCAAGGTTCTGTGCAACGCCGAAGCTGCCGCCTTCAAATTCAAGCAGCTCGTTTGCCATACAATTGCGAAGGCCGTAAACTCTTGCGATACCGTCACCAACAAGGATAACCTTGCCTGTCTCGGTCATATCAATCTTCGCCTTGTAGTTTTTTATCTGATTTTTAATAATATTGCTGATTTCTTCAGGTCTGTTCATCCGATAATCACATCCTTAACTTCGCTGAGGCGGTGTCTGATACTGCCGTCAAAGGTTTTTCCTTCAACTTCAATTTTAACTCCGCCGATTAAAGATTCATCAATAATGTAAACTGCCTCGATGCTTTTGCCCGTGACCTTGCCGAGCTTTGCACAGATATTTTTCTTCTGCTCATCATCAAGAGGCACTGCCGAATAAATCTCGGCAACGGTAGTTGAAGAAAGCTCCATAACGAACTTTCCGAATTCATCGATACAACCCGAAAGAGTACGGGCTTTTCCGTTTTCACAAAGGATCTTGAGAAAAGACACAACATTTTCGGGAAAGCCTTCGCTGAAGGCTTCGTCGATTGCCTGTATTCTTTCAGAAAGAGAAATTGCAGGGGAACAAAGAAAATCAATGTATTCGGGGTTTTCTTCGATAACGCTCTTTACAGTGTCAAGGGCTGCCGTGTATTCTTCAACGGCATTGTCCTCAACTGCAAGGGTAAAGAGAGCCTCGGCATATTCTCTGTCAGTTTGAATCATTTTCATCACCTATGCTTTCGATAAATGAATCAATGAAATGCTTGTGGTCGTCAGCAGAAACCTCACGCTCGAGCATTTTCTCAGTAAGAAGTGAAGAAACCTCAATGATTTCTCTTTTAATACCTTCTTCTGCTTTCTTACGCTCAAGAAGAGCATCATTCTCAGCCTGACGGACAATACCGTCTGCCTTCTGCTTTGCTTCGGCGATGATTTCTCTTTCACGCTCATTGGCGATGTTGACTGCAGCTTTAATAACACCATCGGCCTCTTCTTTAGCACCGCGGAGCTTTTCAGCATATTCTTTTTCCTCGGCAAGAGCTTTTTCTTTTGCAGAGGCAGCTTCGTCATAATCGCTCTGGATAGAATTCTGACGCTGTTCAAGCATTTTTTTAACAGGCTTGTATAAAAACTTTTTCACCATCAAAAACAGCAGAACAAGGTTCGCAAGGGAAGCGAGAATCTGCCATATATTGACTGAAATAACGTCCAGACTTTGCATAAGTTTATCACTCCGAAAGAAGGTGAATTAAAGCTTGCTGACTGTTTCAACAAGAATGTCAACAAGAAGGTTGGGAGCAACGAAGATAAGAAGAATTGCGATAACAAGAGCATAAAGACCTGTTGTTTCTGCAATAGCACAACCCATGAGCATCGTTGTTGTAACAGCACCCTTGCTTTCGGGCTGACGGCCGATAGCTTCACAAGCCTTTGCAACTGCGTTACCTTCACCGATACCGGGGCCGATACCTGCGATCATTGCCATACCTGCACCTAAAGCGCAGCAACCTAAAATAATACCAATTGCGAGTTCCATATTTTTTCCTCCGTTTTAATTTTTATTTTCAACGCGTTTTTTACGCGCTTTTCGCTTTTCATATTCTTCAGCAGGGAAGCCACCTGCGATATAAAGCATCGTGAGCATTGCAAAAATGAATGCCTGCAACAAGCCACTGAAGACATCGAGATAAATTGAAAGTACTGCAGGGATACCAACCTGAAGGAGTGGCATATCTGCAAGAAAACCGGGAAGCCAGCCGAGTATACTTGCTGAAAGTCCACCGAGGGCAGAGCATAAAAGAGCTGAGATAACTGAGCCTGAAAGGACATTTCCGTAATGACGGAAAGCCATTGATATAGGCGTTGCGATTTCACCGATAACATTAAGAGGGGTAAGAAAAGCAACGGGTTCAGTGAATGCTTTGATATAGTAGAGCGGACCGCATTTCATCTTGTAGTAAGTGATAAGAATGAAAACGAGAATTGCCCAACCTGCGACGATGTTGATATCGGATGTCGGCGGGAAGAGACCGAAAAGCGAAAGTAAGCTCGACACTGCAGAAAGAGCCATAATCGCAATAATGAAAGGTGAATATGCGCTGAAATAGCTGCCCATATTCTCGTCAACGAGACCGTCAACCTTTTCAACAATCATTTCTGCAAAGTGTTGCCTTTTAAGCTCAATCTTTTCGCTCAGACCGTGAGTGATGAAAAAGCAGAAGAAAAAGATAACCATCAGAGCTATCACGGAGTTTACCTGAGATTCCGTGATTATAAAATTCTGCAAAGGCATCGGAATTTCGAAGAATATCTTTGCACCCGTAATTGTGATGCCTTCTGTTGCAGGGTCTGTAAGCACCTGAAGAACAATGCCGAAAACAATCGGCAATATCATCATAGCGATGTAAAACGCATCAACGATTTTAAATCTGAGGCTTTTGGTATTCAATTTTTATCACCTCTTCTGTATTGTTTCAAAAATTTATTTTTTCATAAAAAGTGGCCTTGCGGCAATTGCAATTCTTGGGAAAATAAGAGGAATAACGACTGCAACAAGATTAAAGACGGGAACCAGATGCCCGATAAGAGCAACAACGAGAAGCATCAGAAGACGAAGGCTCTGCGAAATCTTCATCAGCTTTTTGGCATCATCCTCCGTTTTGTCTAGAGCTGATTGAACGGAAAGTCCCATCAGAAAGAAATTGCCGACTCCACCGGCAAGGCCGAGAAGATTCCCGAGAAGAACAGTGTAGTTCCACCTGCCGAGTATCAGAAACACCGACTGCATCAATGTGCTGAAAATCAGGGTAAAGGCAAAAATGTATGCAGTTTCTTTAAGAATTGTAGGATCGATCTTTTTCATAACTTTATCATACCTTAAAATAAAACGAACTTAACCTATATTATATCATATTTTTTAGTAACATCAAGAAAATTCAATAAATTTTAACAATTATATTAAAAAAGAACCTGTTCATAATCAGGTTCTTTTTCAGTGTAGTGTTATTAATCAGTTCGTCAAGCTTCTGCTTCAAACATATCTGCAAGCTTTCTTACGCTAGTGTGAAGATCGCAGAGCTTTTCGAAAACATTTTCAGGTTCGCAATCATCAATGTAACAGTCGGCTTCAAGGGTGAAGTATCCTCCGTAGTTTATATCCTTGAGCGCTTTTACAATGGGAACAAAATCAATATTCATCGAAAAGGGAATCTGATGAGAATCGTGCCACCTGTCGTTATCGTGAATATGAAGAGCCTGAAGCCTTGGTCCGAGAGCATGAATCATATTTACTGCGCCGTCTCCCGAGCCTCTCATTTCAGCGTGACCGATATCAAGGCAGGCAACCAGAAAATCGTTGTTTACAACATCGATGTGTTTGACGAAATCTTCTCCTGTTGAACAGGCTGCGAAGCTGCTTTCGTTTTTTTCGTCATCCCAGTTCCACATATTTTCCGTTGCAATTTTAACTCCGCAATCTCTCGCAAACGGAAGGAGCTCGTTATAAATCTCGGCATTTTCCTCTGCTGATTTATTATTGTCGGGATGAATTATACAGATTTCACCACCTGCTTCAGCAACGCATTCAATGCTCCTTTTATAGTAGGAACGGATAGCTGCACACCTTGTAGGGAACGGTGCGTGAGCCTGGTTGCATACAATGCCGTTATCAAGCCCGATCTGCTTTAATCTGCGTGCAAAAGCAAGATAATTGTCTCCGGCAAGAGGATGATCGTTATCAAGAAGTATATTTTTTCTCCAGTCGTAGTTGCACATATCAAACATCGAGAAATCCCAGGCGTCGAAGCCGGCCTTTGCGATCAGCTCGACGGCTTTTTCTTCGCCGATAATGCGGCCTGATGAAGCAATTTCTGTTGAAGTTTTCATAGTAACACTCCTTTGCAAATGCTGAGTAAATTATATACTTTAAAAAAGGTTTTGTAAATAAAAATAACCGGACTCATCGAGCCCGGTCAGATGATTTTATTGGATTTTCGTTCCGCATTCGATGCAGAAAACTGAGTCTGCTTCAAGAGCTGCTCCGCAGTTGGGGCAGGAAGAAGCAGCTGCCTGAACAGGAGCTGCAGGAGCGTTACCGCCAACAGGAGTTCCGCATACTACACAGAAAGCACAGTCAGGCTCAAGGGGAGATTTACAGTTTGAGCATACAGCAGCAGGTGAAACAGGAGGAACCACGGGTGCTGAAGGAGCTACGGGTGCCACGGGAGCAACAGGAGGAGCAACAGGTGCAGCAGGAGCTGCAGGAATACCTGTCTGAGTTACGGGAGCACCTGCCTGAACAGGAACTGAAATCTGCATCGGAGCGCCGCAACCTGTGCAGAATTTCATATGCTGAGGAACAATAGCTCCACAGTTTACGCACTTGCTCATTCCGTCAGGAATAACAACTGCCTTCTGAGGCAAACGATAGCCACAGGTGCTGCAGAAAGCGATATCTCCCGGAATTTCTGTACCGCAACCCGGGCAGTCGATAATGTTTCTGAGCTGCTTGATGCTTTTCTTGAGCTCTTCAGTCTGCTTGACAGCTTCCTGATATGCCTGAATATATGCTGACAAAGGCTCTTCATAATCCTGAGGATGAAGCTGCACATATGTCTTACCTATCTGGTAAAAGATAGAGTTGATTTTCTTTTCTTCTTCAGCAAGAAGGGAGTTGAACTTGGCGATATCTGCCATGTCTTTTGTTTTCTGACCGGCATTAGTAAACGCCTTGCCGATATCATCTAAAAAAGCCATAATGTATACCTCCTGAAAAGGGAAAAATCATTTGTGAAACCAAATGTACAAAGTAATTATATCAAATGTAATATTTTTTAGCAATACTTTTTTATGAAATCACCATCTGTTTTCAACATATTCGCAGAAAGCGAAAAGGTCTTTGATTTCAATCTTTGTTCCGTCATCGAGGGTCACATCACCATTCCAGATACCGTAAACCTGATGGCAATTCATTCTGCCGACCTTGAAGTCAACATCGCTGTGGTTATCAAGAGTCGGGGTCATTGTCATATTAAAACGGCCGTCCTCGGAAATGAATTTCCATTCTTCCATAAATCTTCCTTTAGGGAATTTTTCAACATCGACTGCACCGAATTTATGAGCTTTGCCGTCGTAGAAAATCGCTGTTTCGGTTGCGTAGCTTTCGTTTCCGATTGCCCATGTGATTTCAAAGCCGAGGCTGTGTCTGTCGCCCTTTTCGTCGTAATGATACAATGAGCCGCTGCCCCAGTACCATACCATTTTATGAACGGTGTTGACTCTGCCCCAGTCCATTGCGCAGAAGGCGGTGTCTTTTGAAACCTCGTAAACATAATCACCGTATCTGAATGTACCTTCGCAGGGCATACACATCTGCTTTGTGGTCATAAAGTATTTTGTATCGTCTTCATCAAAGGGGAGAACAGTTGTTATATTTTCTGAATCGGGAAGAATATCCATTTTGATATTTACTTCAACGAGCTTGCCTTTATGCATCTTTTTAAACCAGAGAACACGCTCATTTTTCCTTGTATCAAAATCAAACTTTGCCTTGCCGATTTTATCCTTATAACGGTTGGGTACATCACCTTTGACGGGAGGAACATGCTTGTTTGTGCCGATGAAATACTGCATCGCATCAACTATGACCTCGCCTGTAGAAAGGTCAGTGAGCTTTGCGCTGACATAGCCACCGACGGTTATATTTGCGAAGCTGACGAGAATCTGCACTTTGCCGTCAGTTATTGTGTAAAAATCCCACTCTTTACGGCTCATAATTCCCTTTTTGACGAGGTTACGGTCGTATGTAAAGTAGTTGTGCCTTGCCCAACCTTTTGCAAGGAGTTTGCCGTCGGGAGAGAGCAACGGTGTTTCCTCTGTGTATTCAATCTGCTTTGAGGGCTCTTTCCAATCCTTGAAAGGGACATAGGTACGCGGTAATTCTTTACTCATTTCAAATCCTCCGTTCAAACAAAACTGATAATTAATTATAACAAATTAAAACCCGGATTGGTATAGCTTTTTTGAAAAAATAATATGATTTATGAAAAAGATAACCACTCAGGCACAGACCCGAGTGGTTGAAAGCTTATAACGAGTTTATCATTGAGAGGTGCTCAACATAAAGAGGCTTGACATTGTTGACAACGGTCATACCGCCCTGCAGAGACATATGGTCGCCATAATAAACGGGCATAACATTCCAAATGCCTTTTTTTACATTCTCACTGTCATAGTCTGTGCTCGGGTCGGAAAGGGGAGCGAGAGCAGAGTATGTATTGACAAGTCCGTCGTTTTCAAGCCACTCTTTGCCGACAACATAACCACCGGGAGTTGTTCCTGTAAGTTTGCCGATTTCTGCACTGCTTGATGTGAATAAACCTTCCATATTTTCTTTAACAGGGACATGGAAACCGTTTTCGTCTTCCTCTGTCATTGAGCAGGCAAAGGAGAAATAATAGGTGCAGCTGCTGATTGAAAGAGTTTCGTTAAGTGCAAGAGCGTTATCGATATGCATATCGTATGCTGCCGTGTCAAATTCAGCCCCGTCGATTGTTCCAACACCATAGGCTGTCGTACCGTTATGCGGTGCTGCAAGGGATGTTACAGAGTAAATATAGTCTGCTTTTCCACCTGTGAAAAGACCACTGATTTCATCCTCAGAGGTAGCAGCCATTTCTTCGGCACTTCCCTTTGCCATAAGATGAGCAAAGGTTCTGACGGTTGCACCACCAAAAGAATGGCCGAGGAGGTTGATTTTATTTTCAGCATCCCATTCATCAATGAGAGCTTTTCCCGTGAAGTCCTCGCCGTATCTGTCGTGTCCGCATTTTTCTGAATGAGCCTTGCCGTAGTCTGTAACAGTACCCGTGAGCTGAGCGTAAAGCTCGCAGGCTCTGTCCCACGCACTTGCGGTTCCGGAAACAGAAGCTGCATAGCAGTCGAAGCCGTTGTTGTTGAGATAATTCATAAGGTTTCCGCCAAACATTCCCCAATAGGGCATAATCGGATAGTAAAAATCGTATTCACCCCAGCCCATAAGTCCGTGAACGAAAACATATTTATAATTTGTGTTCCAATCGCTTGAGTCAACCTCGTGATCGGGCAGGGAAACACCAAAAATTGAAAGTATTCCCATTAAGACGGAAAGAAACATTGATACTATTCTGCTGATAATACCCATTTATATTACTCCTTTATTCTTTTTAGGAAATTATAACAAATCACCATTTTGATGTCAAGAAAGAAAAAGCAGAGAGGGAAACTCTCTGCATATATTTCTGATGCTATTTTTCCAGATTCTTCAGGTAGAATTTATTCATCGTGCCGTGCATTACAGTTTCGGGACGGGGAATCTCAACATAACCTGCTTTTTCATATACATGAATTGCCGTCTGCAGGTTTGTATGCGTTTCAAGGTACATTTTTTTGTACCCCATTTTCAGCGCTTCTTTTTCGAGTATATCAATCAGAAAATAGCCGAGTCCGTGTCCCTTTGCCTCGTCTGCGAGGTAGAGCTTCTGCAATTCTGCGCAGCCGTCGATGTCGGGGAATTCAGCAAGACCGATACCTCCGACAACCTTGTCGCTTTCATCAACGAGAACAAAATATGCACGGCTCTCGGGTTTCTCATCATAGAAATCCGTCAGGTGCCATATTATTTCGTCAAAGTAGACCGTTCCGGGTATGTCAAGTCCGTTTGCTTTTAAATTATGTCTTATCAGCTCTGCCATCCGTGTATTGTCACGAGGCAGAAGCTTTCTGTGCGTTGTTTTCATAAAAACATCCTTTAAATCAAAGGGAAGCGAATTTTCATCCGCCTCCCTGATTGTTTTATTCGTCAGATTTACGGTCAGTCTTCAGGTGTACCTTCATCTTCCTTTTTGAGCTTACCGACGCCTACGAGAAGCATTGCACTTATCAATGTTGCATAAACACCGATGGGGATGCAGTATGATGCAGCAGACTCGGTTTTAGACATAGGCTCATTTACAGCAACTTTTTCAAGATCCTTAAATGAAACGATTGTATAGTAGGGTTCTTCATCGTAAGAGGTTTCAACACCCTTGATTGAGAACGACCAATCACCCGGAACAGGATTTTCAACCGTTACAACGGAAGGAATAGACTTGTAGTCGATAGAAACACCGGGATATTCTTCGTCAACAACTCTGCCACTCGGGTCAAGGAGTATTGTTTCGAGGAAAGAACCGGGCCATGCAGTGGTTACGCAGAGATCACCGCTTCCTTCTCCGACGGTGAATTTTTCGGGATCAGTTGTCTCGCCCTGAGAAACTGTACCTTCAACTTCAGTGATAACGTTTGAAGTACTTGCCTGCTGAGCATACATAAAGCTGCCGACGATACCCATAATGCTGCTTGTGTCGGCAAATCTGTATTCGCCACCCGTCAGAGATGCAATTTCTTCAAGAAGATCCTTGTCAACATCGCTGCCGAAGCCGATAGTGTATATTTTGATGCCTTTTTGCTTAGCTTTTTCTGTTGAAGCTATGATACCGCTTCTGTTACTGTCCTGACCGTCAGTCATAAGAATGATGATCTTATTGTGTGAAGTAACTGCATCCAGCTGAGAAATACCTGTTTCAAGACCTGAAGAGATATTTGTTCCGCCACCGTCGCCGATGCGGTCAATACAAGCGCCGACATAATCATAGTCTACGTGCGGTATGGTAACTGTTTTAGAAGAGCTTCCGAACTGAACAACACCGATACCGTTCTGATCGGATTTGTATTTTTCGGCCCATTTTTTCGTTGTTGACAAAATAATTTTAGATGCGCTCTGTGCAGCCTGAAGCTTTGTTTCACCCGTGTCGACTCTGCCACTCATTGATCCCGATGCATCGAAAACAATTGATATAACAGAGGTGAAATCGGTAGGAGCAATTCTCTTTGAAACGGGGATTGACAGCTTGTATTTATCAGGTGTCTGTCCCTTTTCAAAAAGTGTCAGGTCAAGAAGGGCAAACTGGAAATCAACATCGAGCGAAACATTATCCAGCCATTTTTGACCCTGAGCGGTTATCTTGACTTTGAACTCGAGCATTTTCAGATACAGCCGCGCGTAATATTCATAAGCTTCTGCATCTACCTTTGTTGTTGTGCTTGTATGGCTTGCTTCAATGGTTGTACTGCCTTTGGTCTGAAGGCCCAGACGGGCGGCAGAAACCTCGGCAACATTAACACCTGCGATATAAAAGAGAACAGAGCAGCCTGCAAGTGTAATGTCTGTATCTGCGCTGAAGGAAAGAGTAGCATTCCACTTAACACCGTCTTCTTCGGCATCGTGGGTTTTCGTGTACGGATAGCTTTCAAGTCTTATGCATTTTTCGCCCTCATGGCAGAGTGTTAAGCCATTGTTAAAGCTGTGGGCATAAGTGAAGCCTGCGTTGAGATCAAGAGAGATGTTGCCTTCCCAGTCTGAGTAAACAACCATAAAGATTGTCGGATAAATAGCCTCTCTCTTTGTTTCGTATGTTTTTGTTGAAATATAAACAGGGGCAGTTCCTTTGAACTGGAAAACTGCTAATGGGAAACGCTTGTCGTTAAGACCTTCGAGAGAAAGATATTTCCATTCTTTTTTAGTTGCATCAGCCTGAACATCGGCACTGAACGATCCGTTGATATTAACATTTGCATACATCTGGCCGCTGAGACCTACATAAAATTCCTGCAGATCTGTTGCGCTGGGCATATCTATTACGAGGTGCGCTGCAAGGTCTTTAATACCTATCTTACCGGTAAGCTTGCAGGAAGAGCCGGCATCAACGATAGCGTTGGGATCTTCTGCACCCTGGGCTTTCTTGCCAAGGTCAGCATCAAGAGTAACGATAAGGTCCTGACCAGAGGTGCTGTACTCATTAGCCATAAATCCGACTTCGGCACCATTTGCGTTATATTCAAGGCTCTGGTTAGCAGAGGGTGATAAAGTTTCTGTCTGGGAAACTACGGATATTTCCTCGTCAACACTTCCGAAATGCGAAGAAACACCGTCCATATAATAAGCGTCAATCAGGGTTGCCTGTGACAGAGTGTTGGTTGAGCTTACCTCAAGATTTTCAAAAACTTCATTGAAATCGGGCTCGCTGACCTCAAGAGTAGCTTCACCGTTATAGTTTGAAACATTATCAACCTTAAAGAAACGGTCTTCGCCAAAAGCAGTGTTTTCGTCACCTTTAAGTTGAATAATTCTGCTGCTGGTAATTCCATCAAGGAATGTAGGGTCAGGGTTCTGCATTTTGATAGAATATCTGTTACCGTTGTATGCAGTGCGTGTCTCAACACCCACAATGGAAGAGTTGATAGCATCTGACTGAGCATCGGAAAGGAAAACGACTCCGTCCTTTACCGTTACCTCATTTTTAAGATGTGAAAAACGGTCGGTAGGATATTCGTAAGCAACTGCATTTGTGGCAGTGTCGCCTGCAGGTGTACCGTCGGGATTGCTCGGGTTTTCTCCGTTTTCATCGGCTTTGTTTTTGCTCAGAGCAGCTACAACAACACCAAAAGAGGTTGAGAGAATTCCCAGACAAAGAGTTATAATAAGAAATATTTTCAAGCCTTTGAGCAGCTTTGGAATAAAGCTTTTTTTATTCATTTCTGTTTCCTCCTTTTATTGAGAATTGAAGAAATAACAATTGTTGCTGCAACAAATAACAGCGCGGCTACTGCGTGAATGATAAATGTTGTGAAAGTAACACTTGTTATATCCTCGGCAAGGATACCTGCCTTTGCGCTGATTGCAACCTTGAAATCAGGAACAAAGTTGACGCAAATCGGCACGATGAGTGCCATAAACAATGCCGATAAAGAAGAAACAACTGAAGAAATGATATTGAATATTTTTCCTTTTTTGGTGAAACTGGTCACAAATGCCAATAAGGCGAAAACAGGTACGCTACAGAAAAGAGTTTTTGTAAGAACACCCAATGTTGTAGAAATAACTGTCGGGTTGAATACTCTGTTGCCTTTTATCAACAAGTTAAGGAAAGTTTCAAGAGTCATAGAGGCTTTGAAAGATTCGTTGAAGGCAGATGTGATGAAAATCTGCTTTTTCATACCGAATGAAAGGATAAAAAATAACGAAATCAAGATGTAAAGAACAGCAAGAATCGCTATGAAAGACCATTTGAGTATGTTTTCTTTTGTGAAGACAGGCTCAGAAGGAGCTGCCGGCTTGGCAGGCTTAATAACAGGTGAGGCCTGAGCTCGGTTGAAAACGGGTTGGTTTTGAATAGTGGTGACGGGCTTCGGATTGACCACGGGTTGGGGCTGAGCTGCTACCTCTTTGTTGGTATTGGCAGCGGCAGAGACTGCGGTCTTTGGCTTAGGCAACTGTGCACCACAGCTGACACAGAAATTGGTGTTTTCGTTTTGCTTTCCACACTTAGGACAAAACATAATTTCTCCCTCCTTTATTTTGCATTATTATACAATATCTGACTTATAAATGCAATAATATTACAGATAACTTGTCTTTTGTTGCATAAAAATTTTGGAAGGACTATTGACATTTGATTTTAAAAGGTGTATTATGTTGAAAATTTTCGAAGGAGGAAACGATATGTTTAATAAAAACTTTTACTTTTATTACTTTATCAAAGGTCGTTCATCTTCTTCGTTTTTCGGAGCTTAAAGCTTCGCAAGAATAAGAGAACGACCTGCAGGTGTTTATGCTTCAGCATAAATTTTGCAGGTCTTTATTTTTTACAAAAGAGGTAATTGTTATGAAAATGCATTTCGCAAGAAAGCTTCCGATTCCACAGGATGTTAAGCGAGATTTTCCTGTGTCGGAGAAAATGGCAGAGGTCAAAGCAGCAAGAGACAAAGAGATTGAAGCGATTTTTGAAGGGAAGTCGGATAAGTTTATTCTTGTGATCGGTCCTTGCTCAGCAGACCACAGAGAGCCTGTGCTTGAATATATTTCACGCCTTCGTAAAATTGAAGATGAAGTGAACGATAAGATTGTCATAATTCCGAGGATCTATACAAATAAACCCAGAACAACGGGCGCAGGATATAAGGGTATGCTTCATCAGCCTGATCCTGACGAGAAGCCTGATATGTACCACGGTATCGTTGCAATCAGAGATCTGCATATGTCTGCACTCAGAGATTACGGATTTTCCTGCGCTGACGAGATGCTCTATCCTGAAAATCATCGTTATCTTTCGGATTTGCTTTCTTATGTTGCCGTAGGTGCGCGTTCTGTCGAAAATCAGCAACACAGACTTACCGCAAGCGGATTGGGTCTTCCCGTAGGTATGAAAAATCCGACGGGCGGTGATCTTTCGATTATGATGAATGCTATCACTGCCGCACAGTCAAGCCATACATTTATCTACAGAGGCTGGGAAGTAACCAGCGAGGGTAACCCATACGCTCATGCAATACTTCGTGGATATCTTGACTATTCGGGCCACAGTATTTCAAACTATCATTATGAAGACCTCATAACTCTTAACGAGCTTTATGCAAAATCAGACCTTGCAAACCCTGCAGTAATCGTTG
Organism: Acutalibacteraceae bacterium; assembly: GCA_045656845.1. Lineage (GTDB taxonomy): Bacteria > Bacillota > Clostridia > Oscillospirales > Acutalibacteraceae > CAG-488. The sequence goes on from JAZORX010000072.1 coordinate 37,143, forward strand.
ATACAAATCATAACAACTCAGGTAAGAAGTATCTTGAGCAGATCCGTATTGCCAAGGATGTTGTTCACAGCAGAAACCAGAATAATGATGTTAAAAAGCTTGTCAAAGGTCTTATGATCGAAAGCTATATTGAGGATGGTGCTCAGGGAATGGGTGAGCACATTTTCGGCAAATCTATTACAGACCCGTGCCTCGGTTGGGAAAAGACAGAAAAGCTTATTTACGAGATTGCAGAAAAGCTTTGATACATTTAAAAATATGATAAAAGCTCAGGCTGTATCAGGTCATCTTACCGATGCCGATACAGCCTTTGTTTTGTCAGATTCAGATTTTAAAGTCAGACATCAGCCATCTTCATTTTGCTGAATTTCTGACCCCAGGCATTTGCCCAGGCCTCACAATAAAGCTTGTAATAAGAAATATTGTTCTTTTTTCTGTATCCCTCAAAGCAATTGCACCATATCATTGAAGGCAGAGCGATAACGATATAGTAGAGAGGGCCGAGAAGAAGGCATTGCCATGTGTGTCCGTATTCGTGGATACGGGTGTTATATGTCCATTTTTTGCTCTTATGGTTGTCTTTCATAAAGATGAAAAGTCCGAGCGAAAGACCACCTGCCTTCCACGGAAGATAGACGATATATGCATAGCCGAACCTTTGCCAACGGCGTTTTTTGATCTTTGTGCAGAAAAGAAAAGCGATGCCACCGACGATGTTGACCGGCAGACCCCAGGTCCACTGAATAAGAAAGAAAAGAAAATCAATCAAAGAATTCTTAAAGTTTTTCTCTTTTTTATCAGGATGTTTTTTTGTAATATCAACCATTAGCTTCAGCCTCCCTGAGCTTTTTCTGCTCGATTAAAATGAGATAATTGCCATCTTCATCTGTGTTAAGGAAATGCTCTTCGTTGTCGCTGTTACCCTGACCGAGCCAGGTCTTTTCAAATTTCTGACCGGATATGATTTCACAGCGTTTTTTCTGCTCATCGGTAAGCGTAACGCTGCCGTATTTATGCTTTGTAGCGATTGCAGCACGGATCATTGTGTGGTCGTCCTTTGTCATACGGAATCTCTTGAGAAGAACAAGAGAAATGATTGCTGCAACAATCGGTATAACTGCGACGCAGATTCTGACGCCCCATATTGCACTGTCGCTCTGCTCAAAAAGAGAACCCGTTGTTTTCTCGTACTCTGAAACGGTGTCTCCCGTTATCAGACCGAAGCCCTGAAGAGTGAAGCCTACCATAGCGGCCATAACTCCACTGATGCTTTTTTTGATAAGTGTGCTGAAGGTTGCGATTACGCCCTCTCTTCTTCTGCCGGTAATAAGCTCGTCAATGTCGGTAAGGTCGGGGAAAATATTGGTTGAAACAAAACCGAGACCTGACATGCCGAAAGGATAGAGAAGCATGCTAAGCATCATCAGTGCACTCCAGAAGAATGAGCCTCCCGATTGCATCACAAGACCGATTGCAAGGCCTGCCACCATAAGAGGGGTGACGATATTGCCACATTTTTTCTTGCCGTGTTTCATTGTCAGCGCATAGTTGAGTGGAAAGGCAGCAGCCTCAGCAACACCTGCAACAGCGTTGAAAACGGCATAACCACTGTACTGGTTGGCAAGATATTTTATATAATAAACCTTTGAGTTAGCATAAAATCCCGTTGCAAACTGATAAGCAAGGCTCATAAAGAAATACTGCCTGAAGGACTTGTTTTTAAAGACAAGTACATATTCGTGAATGATATATTTTATATCGAGCTTTTCATTTTTGTTGTTAAGTGAACTCGGTTCTCTTGTTTTAAGATATGTAAGAAAAACGGCAAATCCGAAGAAGACCGAAAGCACGATACCGATAAAAAGAAACGGTGTCTTTGACTCGGAGGTAAGATCGTCGTTTGATCCGAAAATCGCAAGAATGGCAACAACAATTCCGAAAGCCGGCACCATACCTGCAGAGTTGAAAAGATAACCTACAGAATTGTATTGAGTGCGCAGATTGTATTCGGGCGCAAGCTCAGGGAGCATAGCTGTATGAGGCACACCGATAACCGTATACGCTGTTTTATAAAGCATATATACAATTATGAAGTATGTCATTGTGAGATATGGCGAGGTTTTGCCGTTGAGACCGAATGAATTCCACATCAGTGTGTAAGAGAGCATCATCAGCGGAATACCCCAGAGAAGATACCGGCGATGTTTACCGGTTCTGGAGCGTGTACGGTCTGTTATAATACCCATAACAGGGTCTGTTATCGCATCCCAGACGGTTGCGATCATAACGACAATACCTGCCTGATTGAGCGAAAGGTTGACGACATCAGTAAGGAAAACAGTAAAGTACATACTGATAATGTAACCTGCGCCACCCATATACATGTTTGCATAGCTGTAGTTGATCATGGGCAGAATGGTAGTTTTGAAATCGCCCTGAACACCTACTAGTTTTTTTAGCTTTTCTCCCACAGTATCACTCCCGGGAATATGTTTTTTAAAATATTACATCAGGATATAGCTTTCGTCTGCCTGAGTTTCGAAAGAAATAATATCTCCGTTTCGTGTGAATGAAGTTTCCTTGCCGTCAGACTCTCTTGTTATTTTTTCAAAAGTACCTTCAACATTGCAAAGTCTTCCCTTGAGGCTCTTGATTCTGACAGAAGAAATCTTTTTGTTTTCAAGCTTTGCAGAAACGAGGAAAGCACCGTCTGCACGAAGGTTTTCAAAGGATGCAGATGATTTTTTATCCCAGCAGGGGAAAAGACGGATAACGCCTTCATATCCCTGAAGAAGCATTTCGTTGATGGTTGCAGGGATTGTTGTAAGATGCTCAATGCCACCACCGTGGTGACGGAAAAGCCTGTTCGGAAGTCCGAACTCTTTTATGTTCTGATGAATGCCCTCTATGATGAATTGCGGATCAACACCGATTCGTGCACCTGCAGGAAGGTAAGAGTTTGAACCGTTATCATCAAGGCGTCTGTCGTTAATGAAATATGTATTTTTTGCAATTTTAAGAAGCTTTTCGCCTGGACAGAAACCGATCTGTGAAGCAGGGTAGATGTGCTGAAGACCGACGGTGTTTTCATCTCTCCAGCGTATACCTCTCTTAGAGTAACGGAAGCACTTTTTACCCTTTTTGATAAAGGTCGGAAAATCGCTTAAGTTTTCGTTAATATCTTCCCATAAAGCATATTTTTCTTTGTTAAGACCAAGCTCTTTGGCCATATCGTAAATGCCATCGAAAAGCATTTTGACAAGACCGAGTGAGTTGATAGCGTTTACTGTTCCGACCTGACCGCAATGAGTGATGTATCTGAATTTTTTTCCGCGATAATACGGGATTTCGTGAGCAGCATCTTTTTTGATAACATATCTGCCTTTTTCTTTAACAAGATAGTCTTCCCAGAAAGCTGCTGTGTTTAAAACAAAATCATAGTAATTTTCAAGAGCATAGTCTTTATCATAAGTCGCAAACCAGTGCATAAGCGGAATTACGCAAGCATAGGCTGCGTGACTCTTCTGACCGAGGAAAAGAACACCGTGCTCCTTGCAGTCTGCCTGAGAATAAACATCAAGAGCCTTCGGGCCGAAGCTTACGGGGAAGGCATAGCCTTTGCAACCAAAAAATCCTGCAAACTTTGCAGCCTCTTCTTTCATATCGTTGACGGGTGCCATATAACCGTCAAAAAGCTCGGGATGGTTGGATGCAAAAATGCAGTAATAGGGAGCTTCGTAGTTGTAATTCATATGATAATCTCCTGCCCAGGGGAAAAAGTCATCAGTTATGAAATTTCCGAAAAGACCGGGAGGGAATTTCTTGTTGCCCATACAGCCTGCAAGATGATAGAGACTTGAATTGTAAAATTTTTCAATTTCCTTGTCTTCAAGAGTTACCTTTGAAGCAGAGAAAAAGTTCTGCCATTTTTTCAGAGTTTTTTCTTTGTCAAGGTCATAGTTGCAGCCATTGACCATTGAAACAGCCTTGTCGGCATAGTTAGTATCATCAAAATTTGTAACTACAGAGATGCAGAAGCTTACACATCTGAAATTATCTGAAACTGTCTCTTCAATTTCACGAAGGCAGACAGCAACACCCGTTTCAATAGCAAGGTTATCTCCTTCAAATTTACGGGTCAAGCACTTAACACCATTGAAGGTTGACTCTGAATTGACTGAATCGCAGGTGTCCGGCATTTCAATATCGGGAGAAGAAAAAGTATCTGCCACGGGAGTTTTGACCTTGAAATAAATAATGTTTTCGGGAGCGACGAAAAATTCCATTTCCGTTTTGCCGAACTTACATTCAAGCAGACCTTTGTCAAAATACTGCTTGATGTTGTAATCGTTCAGGTCAATATTTTTTATGCGGATATTGCCGACGGTTTTAATTCCTCCGTCGTTGTGCGCACCGGGCTTGAATTTCCAGAAATCGCACTTTGAGATGTAGATGATAAGGTCTGTTTCGTCGTTATCAAAAACAACACCGAGATCGCCGTTGCCACACATTGCACCGGCAGGGATTTTGTAGAGAACCTTTTCTTCGTTGGTGTTGATTGGTTTAGATTTTATTTCATTAAAATAAGTATTCATCAATTACCACCAGGACTTGCTGAAATTTTAGTTGATAACACATTTTAGCATAAAGAAAACCCATTATCAAGACTGTAGTTTAAGTGAAAAAACAAGCTTTTTGAATGTGATGTTGACATCGTGGCAAAAACATCGTAAAATTAAATAAAAATGTCAAAGGAGAAATATACGATGGCAAAAATTCTTATCAGCCCCGGCAAATATGTTCAGGGCGCAGGCGAAATGAAAAAACTCTATGATTATGCAAAGGGTTACGGCAAGAAGGCTCTTGTTCTTATCACCGCATCAGGTTATAAGAGAATCGGCGCAACCGTTGAAAGCAGCTTTGCAGGTCAGGATTTCGAGCTTGTTTTTGATTATTTCAATGGCGAATGCTCAAAAAATGAAATCAACAGACTTATCAAAATCATGGAAGAAAAAGGTTGCGACCTTGTTATAGGTATCGGTGGCGGTAAGATTCTTGATACTTCGAAGGCAGTTGCATATTATTGCAAAACTCCCGTGCTCATCTGCCCGACGATTGCTTCAACCGACGCACCCTGCAGCGCTCTCTCCGTTATTTATACAGATGACGGTGTTTTTGAAGAATATCTTTTCCTTCCTGCAAACCCGAATATGGTTCTTATGGATACAGATATCATCGCAGCTTCTCCTGCAAGACTTACAGTATCAGGTATGGGTGATGCTCTTGCAACATACTTTGAGGCAAGAGCTGTTATGGCAAAGGATGCCGGCACTTGTGCAGGCGGTAAGGTAACCTGCGCAGCTATGGCTCTTGCAAAGCTCTGCTTTGACACTCTTATGGCAGAGGGCGTAAAGGCTAAGATCGCTCTTGAAGCAGGTGCTTGCACCGAGGCTGTTGAAAAGGTTATCGAAGCAAACACAC
>JAZORX010000073.1:0-13467 GCA_045656845.1 Acutalibacteraceae bacterium
AGCCTACATCAGGCGCAACAAAATCAGAAGAACCTGTTGTAATCGTAATCATCGTAATTGTTGATAATGATGATAAGGACGCTGTTGATAAGGTTACAATCAACTCCAATAAGGACGACGAGCCGATTAAGGATTGGGAGTCATATAAAAATGACAGTACAGATATTTCCGGTGGCTCATCGCAGAAAAAACCGGACTTCATCAAGGCAACTGATGCGGATATTGAAGAATTCAGAAAATTCGCTCAAATGGTAATCCCGTATCACTTCTTAGAAGTTTTTGATTGCAAAACAGCTACTACCGCTGAGGTTATTGAGTTGTTTACTGCTCCTCATTTTTGTGCGGGATATCATTACTACTTTGAGGATCCGGAATTTGTTGATATGAGCGATGGTTCTTCGGATCCTTTGGGCAAATGGAACGATCCATATTCGGGTTACTGGAAGATTCCTGAAAAAAATATTGAATGGATATGTGAAAATATTTTTAATGTTGAATATGATTCATCATTTTTATCTGAGAATCAATATTCCTACAACGGAAGCGTATACAAGTTTGCACCGGCTATGGGCGATGGTCCAAAAACGTTACCTAGTCTTTTGTCGTACGAAGTAGTAGATGGTAAGTATGAAATAGTTCTGTTTGAAAACACATATTTTAAATACACTGCGGAAATCAAAAATATCGACGGAAAGCGATACTGGTCTGTTTATGCAATAGAGCCTTATAATCCTGATTTAGAACCGGCTCAGGAGAAGAGTACTGTTCCTATATCTGAAAGCATAAAAAAAGGAGATTACATATCTTTCGGAACATATGAACAGGACAACAACACAGCAAATGGAAAAGAAGATATTAGGTGGCTTGTTCTTGATGTAAAGGGAAACAAAGCTCTGGTTATAAGTGAATATGTTCTTGATGCAAAGCCGTATTGTGATAATCATGATGCAACATCATGGGCGATCAGTTATATCAGAAATTGGCTAAACTTTGATTTTTATAACGAAGCTTTTTCAGATTCAGAAAAGGGTAAAATTGCTATTTCTGAAATAATCGCTGAAAATAACAGCTATTACGGAATTTCAGGTGGAAACAATACTCAGGATAAAATATTCCTTCTGAGCGCAAGTGAAGCGAATAATTATTTTTCATCAGCTTTTGAGAGAATGTGTGAAGCAACACAATATGCTCAGAATCAGGGGCTTTATCGTTATTCTTCTAAAGATAGTGATTTTAACAAAAAAAGCACATGGTGGCTCCGTTCACCGGGCGAAAATGAGTATAGTTCGGCTTTGTGTATGTATGCCGGAGATATAGATGAAACTGGTATGAATAGCTGGAATAGTTTTAAAAGCGGCATCCGCCCTGCAATGTGGATAAACATTGGCTAAAATATAAATTTAATCTAAAAATCACCAAACCCCTGCAACAGGGATATAACTTGTTGCAGGGGCCTTGCTTTTACAAAACTATTATTCCGTTCGTCTTTTCTCTTCCACAGGGGAGGATTGCAGGGGAGGAAAGCGAAAAAACATCCGTGCACATATCTTCGAGTGAGAAAACATGTCTGCCGTAATCGTCAAGCTCATCAAAGTCAGAAGCCTTCGTAACAATCGGCAGCTTTGCCTTTTCCTTTGCCTCTTTGAGGATTTCCTTTCCTTTGTCATTCATCGCAAGAACATGGATGTAGGGTGGGTTGCCCTTATAATCGTCAGCTACAAATCCCATAAACGCGTGAAGGACGATTCTTCTTATCCTTGCGTGTGAATATCTCTTGGTCTTAGCGAGTGCGTAAAGCTCGTCGAGTGTTCTTGCCTTGAGTGCTGCATCGTGGATTCTGTATTCGATGCCTTCGCTGATGTCAGGCGAAAGACCGATATCCTCAGCAGACAGCTGACGCATACAGCAAAGAATGCTGAATTCAAGCTTCTCGTTAAGGCAAGGCGCTTGCTCTTTTTCAACTTCACGGTTGTATACCTCGGCAACGCTCATCGGCACATAGTTTTCCCATTCCTTGTTGCCGTCACGGAGCATCTTTCTGATTTCAGACGCAGAAGCAAAATTCTCGTTTCTCATAATCGAATCGTGCTGAGCACCTTTTCTTTTTATTGTCATCGGCACGATATCTGAACCGAGCCTGTCGAGCGCATTGAGGTATTCGATGCCGAGCGTATTGTTTGCCCCGTCAAGGATGTCGAAAAATCTGTTTCCGCAGACGGAGCGCAGAGCCTCTGCTCTTGCTGTTGCAAAGCCGAGACCGATGTCGAGATTCTCTTTGAGCCTCTCGTTGACTTCTTCGCTGTTGATTGCATTTTTGCAGGCAATAAGCTCTTCAATGTTTCCACATTCGCTTCCGAAGCTGAGCGTATCAACGCAGCCGAGCGCATCAAGGAGAGAAACAGCACCCTCTGCAAATCTCTGAGCATATGATGTGCTCCAGAGAGTCGGCAGCTCAATAACAAGGTCGATTCCGTTTCTGACGGCCATTTCAGCTCTTGCCCATTTGGAAACAATAGCAGCCTCACCACGCTGAACATAGTTCGAACTCATAACGGCGACGGTGTGCGTAAGATCTCCTGTTTCAACGGATTTCTGCAGCTGATACTTGTGTCCGTTGTGAAAGGGGTTATATTCTGCAACAATTCCGCCGATTTTCATAATTTATCCTCCAAAATGCAAAATTTAACTTGAAAAACATATTCTATATGTTTATAATATAACAGAAATTTAATAGATACAATATCTTGGAGGGAAAAATCATGAAAATTCTTGTTATTAACGCAGGAAGCTCATCTCTTAAATATCAGCTTTTTGATATGGAAAATGAGACCGTTCTTGCAAAAGGTATCTGCGAACAGCTTGGTAATGACAACAGCGCATTCACTCATAAGGTTCCTGCAGATGAAAGCAAAAACATCAAGGACAAGCCCGTTGCAATGCCTGACCACGCAACAGCTATCCAGGTAGTTGTTGATGCACTCACAAGTGCTGAAAACGGCGTTATCGCATCAATGGACGAAATCGATGCAGTCGGCCATCGTGTTCTTCACGGAGCCGAGAAGTTCAGTGGTTCAGTTCTCGTAACTCCCGAGGTTGAGGAAACAATCAAGGAGTGCTTCGAGTGGGGTCCGCTTCACAACCCTGCAAACCTTACAGGTATCAAGGCTTGCCAGGCAATTATGAAGGATGTTCCTCAGGTTGCTGTTTTTGATACAGGCTTCCACCAGACAATGCCTGACTATGCATATATGTATGCTCTTCCTTATGAGTACTATGAGAAGTACGGTATCCGTCGTTACGGCTTCCACGGTACATCTCACCGTTTTGTAAGTGCTAAGACAATCGAGCTCCTCGGCAACCCCGAGCACAGCAAGATCGTTACATGCCACCTTGGTAACGGTTCATCAATCGCAGCTGTTGTTGACGGTAAGTGCTTTGATACAACAATGGGTGTAACTCCTCTTGAAGGCATTATGATGGGTACTCGTTGTGGTTCAATCGACCCGGCTATCGTTCCTATCATCATGAAGAAGGAAGGCCTCACACCTGATCAGATGGATTCAGTTATGAACAAGAAGTCAGGTATGCTTGGTGTTTGCGGCACAAGCGATAACAGAACAATCGAAGCTCGTGCTAAGGAAGGCGACGAGAGAGCAAAGCTCGTTGAGTCAATGCTCTGCCACCAGCTCACAAAGTACATCGGCAGCTACGCAGCAGCTATGGGCGGTGTTGATGCAATCGTATTCACAGGTGGTATCGGTGAAAACAATCCGCAGTACAGAGACCGTGTATGCGATAAGCTCAAGTTTATGGGCGTTGAAATTGACTATGATGTAAACAACAAGATGAGAAGAGGTCCCGAGGGCGAAATCTCAACTCCTGATTCTAAGGTTAAGGTTTATGTTGTCTGCACAAACGAAGAGCTTATGATCGCAAGAGATACAAAGGAAATCGTTGGTTAATCTGCGATGAAAATATTTATCGATGCTGACGGTTGTCCTGTTGTGGATATAACCGTCAGGATTGCGAAAGCAAAGTCGATGGAGTGTTTCATAATCTGCGACACTGCGCACGAATTCAGAAAAGACGGTGCAGAAACAATCGTCGTTGAAAAGGGTGCAGACAGTGTTGACTTCAGGCTCGTTAACCTTGTTTCACAGGGCGATATCGTTGTAACGCAGGATTACGGCCTTGCTGCAATGTGCCTTGCAAGAAAGGCTGTGCCGCTGAGTCAGAACGGTCTTGTTTTTAATGATAAAAACATTGAGGAGCTTCTCTTTTCCCGATATGTTTCAAAAAAGATCCGTAACGCGGGAGGCAGGCTCAAAGGCCCTTCAAAGCGCACTGCTGAGCAGGATAAGAGGTTTGAAGAAACGCTCCTGAAGCTTATAGAAAAATAAACCGAAGCAGGAAGCGAAAACTTCCTGCTTTTTTCTTGTATTATTTTTAAATATAGTTTATAATATTCTAAAAAATTAAAAGGAGAAGAATTTATGGGCGTATTTATAAGAATTCTCAGCATCATTCTCGCATCGCTTTCTTTTGCGGGTTCGATGTTCACTCCGGCAAGAATTTACAAAAAGATTGAAACTGAGTTTTCAAACAGTACAAAAGCATCTTATTCAAAGCTTTACTATGAACTCAGCGAAACATCAAACAACCTTGAAACCTGGAGAGAAGGTATGGTTTCAGGTAATGGTATGCAAGGTGTCATCACAAGCGGATCACCGTACAGTGATACTCTGATTTATCAGTATATGCATTTCAACCTTCCGAATCAGAATATCCGTTATACTCCGGATACAAAGGACGAGCTTGAGTATGTCAAGCAGAGCATAACTGCAGGTGAGGATATCGTTGACGACCTTACTTACGACTTTGTTTATGCATATCATCCGGGCGGAACTCTCCGAATCAAGCAGAACAGATTACTTGCTATGGACTATGCAAGATATACTGACTACGAAACAGCTCAGGTTGGCGTAAGATATGTTGATGTCTGCGGCACATGGGAAAGAACTACATTCACTTCTAAAGCAGATGATGTTACTATCACTCAGATCGGCTCATCTTCTTCAGGACATAAGGTTGACCTCACTCTTTCGATGGACAATATCTCGGCTTATGCCAAGTACGGTCAGAGCGATGAAATGAACCTTAAGTATAAGAAGATTGTAGGCGACGATTGTGAATATATTTCTTTCGTTGCACATTACCCTGATTATGAAAACAGTGAGCTCAGAGAGGGCGGCTATTCAACAACAGTTTATGTTGTGACCGAAGGTGGTTCAAAGAAGCTTGTTGAAGGCAAAAAGGTTAAGGATGCTCAGTATTGTGCAGACACTAATCCGCAGATTAAAATCACAGATGCAGACAATGTTTATCTCATCGCTGTTTCGGGCAGAACACACGAAATGGGCGCTTATGAAGACTTTGCAGCTGCAGAAAGCTATGAGCTTGTAGATTCGCTTGTAGCTAAAGCAGAGTCTGTTGCAGTGAAGTATACAAAGGATGGAAAGTTCAGCTATGAAGATGCTCTCAAGGCTCATACTGATATCTTCACACCGGAATACAATGCAGTAACATTCACTCTCGGTACAACGAACAGCACAGCTCCGAACGAGCAGCTTGTTCTTTCTCAGATTCTTAAGGAAGATCTCAATTCTGATCTTATGGAGAGATTCTACTATAACGCAAGATATGCTTACCTCTGCTGTGCAGGCTCAGCAACTCCGCGTCTCGGCGGTATGTGGTCAGGTGAATGGAATACTCAGTGGGGTTGCCGTTTCACAATGGACGCAAACGTTAACCTTCAGATTTCTTCAATGAACACAAGCAATATGGAAAGCACATACATAGGCTTCATCAGTTTTATCCTGCGTCAGGTTGATGACTGGGAGTCCAATGCATATGCTACTCACGGATTTACTGATGCAATTCAGGCTCCTGTTCATTCAGACAGTGACAGAGGCGTGCTTACAGAAAGCGACTATGCATATCCGTTCCGTTATTGGAATGCCGGTACAAACTGGATGCTTCAGCCGATGTATGAAACTCTTCAGTGTTACGGTGATGTTCAGATTCCTCTTAACGATCAGTTTGATATCGAAGAGCTCAGATCAGTTCTCTCAGTAACAGAAGAAGACCTTACAGATGAGCAGGTTGCAGCAATCAAAGAAAAGGGTTACCTTGATCTCAGAAGTGAAATTCTTCTTCCTCTTCTCGTAAAGGCTGCTAACTATTGGGAGCAGATGTTCTCACCTGAGTATTACACAGATGCTGATGGCAGAATCCATTACGAAGAGGGAAAAACAGCTCTTAACGAGGGCGAAACATACACAATCCTTCCCAGCTATTCTCCGGAAAACAATCCGGCAAACTATCCGAATCCCTCAACAGCTAACACTGCTATCGATATCTCAGCTTGTAACAATACATTCGATATGCTTATCGATATTATGAAGAGCGTTGACGAAAATGCAGACACAAGCAAGTGGGAAGCTCTTAAGGAAAAAGTTCCGCCGTATCTTTATGACGAAACAGGTGCTCTTAAAGAGTGGGCAACAATCGATTTTGAAGAAAATAATCTTCACCGTCATATAAGCCATCTTTACTGCGCATGGCCGATGTTTGAAACTCAGGAAGATGAAGCTCTTTACAATGCCTGCGTTCAGGCAATCGAAAACAGAGCAAGTGAAAACGAGGCAAGCCACGCTTTTGTTCACAGAGCTCTTATCGCAGCAAGACTCAAGAATTCAGAGAATGTAACGGGTGCGCTTGTTGATCTCGTAAATCGTGGTATCTTCTACGATTCGCTTATGACGAACCACCACTACAACCGTAGCAGTGCTTACTGTACTGACTTTGCAATCGGTTACCTCGGAGTTGTTCATGAAAGCCTTATTTATTCAAATACAGGTAAGATTGAGCTTCTTCCTGCAGTACCTCAGTCAGGATTTGATGTCGGTACAATCACCGGAATCAGAGCAAGAACACAGGCTACTGTTGACAGTCTCTCGTGGAATCTTGAGGCAGGCACAGCAACAGCTACAATCACCTCAGATATTGACCAGACCATCACGGTTGCTTGCGGAATTTCCGATAAAACTCAGACAGTAACTCTCAAAGCAGGCGAGAGCGTAACAGTTAATTTCTGATAATACTACAAACAGAGCAGGTGAGAGCCTGCTCTGTTTTTTCAGATAAAAAAACTCACGGATTGCAAAAATCCGTGAGTTATATTTTTATGTATTAATTAATAAAGCTTGATTCCGCCAAAAGGTCTGATTGAAAGAACGTGGCATGAGCCGTCGCCGTAAACAGCTTCGATCATTGAACGGAAATCTTCAAGCATTTCGTTGGGAACAAAAGCCTGAATTGTACCTGCGAAGCCACCACCGTGAACTCTCCATGCGCCTTTTCCCTTAAGCATTTCTTCACAGAGTGCAAGTGCAACTGAAAGACCCTGCTCCTGAGGAGCCTTAGTTGTGAAAACGTTCTGGTTATACATATAGGATGAACGGCCGCTTTCAATAACGATTTCTTTGAATGCCTCAAAATCACCGTTTGTAAGAGCCTCAACCTCAGCCATAGCTCTCTTATTTTCGTTGTAGAAGTGCATAGCACGAAGAACGGCACGGTCACCGCACTCTTCTCTTACCTGCTTGATATGTGTCATAAAGTCGTTTTCGTCAACATCACGAAGAACATTTTTGCCGAATACGCCAGCTGCATTTTCCATTTCACCGCGAACAGCAGCGTAGTCGTCTGTAAGGTCAGCGTGGCTTCCACCTGTGTCAACGATGCAAAGAGCGTGACCGCAGGATGCAAAGTCAAATTCAACCTTGTTGATTACGGGCTCTGCGGGGTTTTTGAAGTCGATTGTGATAAAGCTGCCGACGGAGCTTGCCATCTGATCCATAAGTCCGCAGGGTTTGCCGAAATACTCGTTTTCTGCATACTGTGCAATCTTTGCAATATCAACGGGAGAAACCTTGCCGTCGTTGTAGAGATGGTTGAGAATCGTACCGATAAGCACTTCATAAGCTGCAGATGAAGAAAGACCTGAACCTGCAAGAACGCAGCTTGCACTTGCAGCGTTGAAACCACCGATGTTATAGCCGTATTTTTTGAAACCTGCGCACATACCGCGGATAAGTCCTGATGATTTGCCAAATTCGTTTTCGTGTGGCTCAAGATCAGAAATATCGATTTCAATCATACCGTGGCCGAGACTCTTTTCGCAAGCGATTGTGTCGTCTCTTTTTGCTGCAGCTGCAACTGTATCGAGGTTAACACTTGCTGCAAGAACCTTACCGTGGTTGTGGTCTGTATGGTTGCCGCCAACCTCTGTTCTGCCGGGTGCGCTGAAGATTTCAAGCGTCTCGCTGTCTCCGAAAAGCTCAACGAAGGCATCGATGATTTCTGCCTGTCGTGTTTTCTGAGCTGCAACAGATTCGTCGCTGAGATAAACTTCCTTGAGTCTTGCGTCAAACTCACCTGAAGCGATTTTTTCCTTTAACTGAATTGAATTAGCCATTTGCTGATTTCCTCCTGTACTGAATTTTTAAAATCTTGCTTAAAGCAAAGGTTGAGATACTTATTAAAATAAACAAAAGAATAAACGGAACAAGGAATGCTGCCGAAAGCGGGTCAAACACATTGCGTCCGATGAATGTGTAAGTAACAAGCTGTGGCGCAAATCCGAGAAGTGAAAGAACTATATAATCGCGATATTTAAAACCCATAGCACCGTAAAGCTTGCTGACGGGGTTTGGCGGAATACTCGGGATGAGCCTGAAAACTGCGAGGAGCCATGGATTGCCTCTGCCGTCGTTTTCGATAACTGTCCGTATCGTAATGTTTCGCTTGAGTATGCTCTGAATTCCGTCTGAGCCGACCCGTCTTCCCCAATAATATCTGATAGAGAAGAATGCTGCAAGACCGAAAAGATTGATAGGTATTGAAAAATATGAAGGGAATACGGTACTTGTCATCGCACATAGCAGAGAGAGGGGATAAAACTGAATCGGAAAAACAGATTTGAAAACATACAGAAAAAGAATGATTATGAGTATGCTCGGTTTATCGTCCATCGTTTCAACGGATTGTTCAGCTTCCCAAAGGTATTTGGTATAGGTCTGATACCATTGATGCACATGTGTATTTGCTGAAAGGATGAGTAAAACTATAAAAACAATTGCTAACACAAGAGTAAGAGCTGAAACAACATTTAAAAGTGAACGTAGATGTTCTTCTTTTGTTTTCTTGCTGCTTTTTTTGTTTGTTTTCGGTATATCACTCGCTCCTTTCCACTATTATTTATTATGCTCTAACTCTATCATTATACCTTTTTTTGCCGTATAGGTCAATAGAAGAATTCTTCGAAAAATGTTGTAATATGACGAACTTGTTTTATTGACTATAGGAAAGTTTTGTGATATCATTTTATAGGAAAATTATGCCAGCAAAGGGGAATAAATATGGATTACAAAGCAAAATATCAGGAATGGCTCGGTTTCGACGAGGAAACAAAGGCAGAGCTTCTCGCTATTTCTGACGAAAAAGAGATTGAAGACAGATTTTACAAGGATCTTGAATTTGGTACGGGTGGCCTTCGTGGTGTTATGGGCGCAGGTGCAAACCGTATGAATAAGTATACAGTCAGCAAGGCAACCAAGGGTCTTGCAGATTATCTTCTTGATGAATATAAGGAGAACATCAGCGTAGCTATCGCTTATGACTCAAGAAATAATTCAGCACTTTTTGCCTCATACGCTGCAGAGGTTCTTTGTGCGAACGGAATCAAGGTTTTCCTTTATAACACTCTTATGCCGACTCCTGTGCTTTCTTTCACAGTTAAGCATCTCGGCTGTACTGCAGGTATCGTACTCACAGCAAGCCACAACCCGAAAGAGTATAACGGCTATAAGATCTACGATTCAAACGGCTGTCAGCTTGTACCTCAGTATGCAAACAAGGTTATTGATTTTGTTAACGCTGTTACAGACATTAAGAATGTTGAGCATATGCCTCTTGATGAAGCAGCAGAAAAGGGACTTTTCGTTTCAATCGGTGAAGAGGTTCTCGACGCATTCCTTGAGGCTGTAAAGAAGCAGTCTCTCTACGAAGAAAAGTCAGATATCAAAATTGTTTATACTGCTCTTCACGGTACAGGTAACATTCCCGTACGCAAGGCGATTGCAGGAATGAATGTTTCTATTGTCAAGGAGCAGGAGCTTCCGGACGGCAATTTCTCAACTGTCCGTTCACCAAATCCTGAGGAGAAGGATGCTCTCACTCTCGCTCTCAAGCAGGCTGAGGCAGAGGGTGCAGACCTCGTGTTCGGTACAGACCCCGACTGTGACCGTATCGGTGCAGGTGTGAAGCACGACGGAAAGTATGTTCTTATCACAGGCAATCAGATGGGTGCTTTGCTTGTTAATTTTGTTCTCAATATGAAAAAAGCTGAGCTTAACGAAAAGTCAACTCTTGTTAAGACTATCGTTACAAGTGAGCTTGGTGCAAATATCGCAAGAAAGTTCGGTCTTAACATCGTTGAAACTCTCACAGGCTTCAAATACATCGGTGAAAAAATCAATCAGTATGAAGTAAGCGGTGACAGAGAGTTTGTAATCGGTTATGAAGAGAGCTATGGCTATCTTACGGGCACACACGCAAGAGATAAGGATGCTGTTGTTTCAGCACTTCTTGTTTGCCAGATGGCTGCATATTATTACAATAAGGGTATGACTCTTATCGATGCACTCAATGAGATTTATGCAGAATACGGCTTCTATCTTGACGCTCTTGATACATTTACACTCAAGGGCATTGACGGTGCACAGAAGATCCAGAGCCTTATGACAGAGTTCCGTGAAAACGGCAGCAAGTTCTTCGAGAATATCAAGGAAGTGTTCGATTTCTCAAAGGGTATCGGCGACCTTCCGAAGGAAAATGTTCTTAAATATATCTTTGAAGACGGCTCATGGATGGCAATCAGACCTTCAGGCACAGAGCCGAAGATCAAGCTTTACTACTCAATTCAGGATGCAGACAGAGATAATGCATATGCACGTCTTGATGCAATCCGTGCAAAAATGAGCGAAATCGTTGAAGCATAAAATTTTTATTGACAAAATGACGGCTGTTATGTATAATAAAACGGTCGTCAAGATATGCTGGTGTGGCGAAATCGGCAGACGCAAGGGACTTAAAATCCCTCGGTGGCAACACCGTACCGGTTCAAGTCCGGTCACCAGCACCAAAATCCGTTCTCTTACGAGGGCGGATTTTTTGTATGTTTCTCTCTTGCACATAGTCAGTCGATATGCTATAATACTGAGCATTATTAAAGAAAGGCGATGATCATATGCTCGCATTCATTAACAAAATAATAACTCTCATTCTTGTGCCGATTTATCTTTCAAACTGGTCGCCCGTGTACCATGTTGTTAAGCTTTTTAACCCGGCAGAGGATCTGATCTCACTGTCAGAGTATAGTATCGGCACTCCTGAAGACCCCGTTTATCTGACGGCTCACCGTGGTGTAAGTGCTCTTGCTCCTGAAAATTCTATTCCTTCTTTTGAAGAGGCTGTTAATAACGGCTATTATTCAGCAGAGTGCGATATCCACCTCACTAAGGACAATGAGTGGGTTGTTATCCATAATAGCTCAACGGATGCTTGGTTCTGTCAATACGGTGAGGTTGAAGAACTTACTCTTGAAGAACTCAAAACCTTCAGTTATAAGTGGGGGGCAAATTTATGGGATTATCCTGATCTGAGAATCCCGACTCTTGATGAGTACCTCGATGTTTTTGTGGGAACAAATACAAGACCGCAGATTGAAATTAAATCAGAAAATTACGAATTGCTTTATACAATCGTTGATGCGGTAAAAGAAAAAGGTCTCGCAGAGCAGTCAATCATTATTTCTTTTGATCTTAAGCAGCTTGAGGTTATCCATGAGATTGACCCGTCAATTGAGCTTTGGTATCTTGTTGATGAAATCACACCCGAAAATATCGCTGAAGCTAAAGCTTTGGGAGATAACGTATGGCTTTCAGCTAACTTCAGTATGAACGACCGTGAGTCAATGCAGCTCGCAATTGATGCAGGAGTAGGTGTTTCATTCTGGACTGTCAATACAGTTGAAGATGCTAAAATGCTCTATGATATGGGTGTAAGATATATGGAAACAGATATTCTCTGCAACTGATAAACCCTGATATAAAGAAAAATCCTGAATGCGTAAGCACTCAGGATTTTTTATGTTTAATTTGAATTATTCACCCTTCATACCAAGGAGCTGAACCTTGCCGTCATAAACAGCCTGGCTGACCTTGATTGAATCGAAGATAGCAGCCTTGATGTCATCGTCTGTTGCGCCGAGCTCACGGCTGTACTTTGTATCCATGAAGAGGTTGATTGCCATGATATCTGCAAGTCCGTCAACGTCAATACCGCTTTCAATGCCTTTTTCAGCATATTCCTTCTTGACCTTGCCAAGACCCATACGCATCATCCAGGGAGCAACGCTGATAACCTTACGGTTTTCACCCATGCCTCTTGCTGCATAAACGATCTTGAGGAATTCAGTCCATGTCATATTATACATGCTGATCGGCCAAGCCTTAGCGCCCTTTGACTTCTCAGCAGCACCAACGATAACTTCACCAACCTGACGAACTGTAAGCATTGCTGTACCGCCGCCGGGATACATTGTGAACGGAAGCTTATCCATCATCTTGATCTGCTCGATGAGGATAACCCAAACGGGCTTTCTGCCGGGCTGTGTTCCGAAAATGTACGGAAGCTCAAGAACAGCAACGTCAAAGTTCTCATCAGCAAATGAGAAAGCAACCTCTTCCTGATCAATACGGCTTCTGATGTACGGATGTCTGTCGTAAGCTTTGAGCTCAGGATAGTTCTTATGAAGGAATGAGAAGTATGAGCCGAGGATAACTGCGTTCTTCATACCAACTTCCTTACAGAGAGGAAGAATTCTCTTAAGCGGAGCGATGTTATACTTGTAGTATGCATCATAAACAGGAGCAGGCATTTCAACTCTTTCGTCGATACCTGCAGCGAAGATGAATGAATCGTAGCCTTCAAGCATAGCCTTGATTTCTTCGTCGCTCTTTTCGTAGATATTGCAGAACTCGATATCCATCTCGGGAGGAATCGGAGCTCCTTCGGGAAGGGGAGGAAGAGCAACGCTCTTAACCTCGTGGCCTCTTTCAATAAAGATTCTTGCAGCTTCGCAGCCGAGAAGGCCTGTGCCGCCAATCATAAATACTTTCATTACTGTGTAACCTTCTCCTTAAAGTTATCGAAGATTTCAGGTCCGTAAACGTTGTTTTCGTCCTTACGATCCCAAACCTGAGCAAAGAACGGGTTGATTCTTGCTTCTGTGTCGTAATCCCAGGGCCACGGAAGCTCTTCCGGACACCAGTGACCGCCACG